>NZ_CP014671.1:2594829-2919183 GCF_001697225.1 Immundisolibacter cernigliae | reverse complement strand
GGAAAGCACCGACGCCGCGGTCATGGCCGGCATCGACTACGCCGGCGAGCTGTGGCTGGAAAAATCCGTGCAGTCGGTGGCCAACGTCACCCGCGCCGACGTGCGCGAGTGCCTGGCACTGGCCGCGCAGGCCGACATCCGGCCCAGGCTGCGGGTCTATGCGCTGGCAGACGCCAACCGGGCGCTTGCCGACATCAAGTTCGGCCGCCATGCCGGGGCCAAGGTGCTGCAGGTGGCCGGGTAGTCGCGCGACGTCGCTACTCGACGAGCACCGGCAGCACGTTGTCCAGGCTCTGCAGCGGGCCGAGGGGATTGCGCCTGTCCGTCTGCCCGTCCAGGGTCGGCTTTCCGCCCCACAGCTTGTAGGTGATGCGGTCATCCTGGGCCAGCAGCAGCGCCGTGAACTGCCAACCGGTCTGCGTGGCACGGCGGCGGAAATTGAACAGATCCAGCAGCACGTTGCCGTAGCGCTTGCTGTGCTTTTCGCCGGCGGTCATCCTAAAACCGCGGCAGGCGTCCCTGACGCTGATGCAGGCGCGCACCGCCGGATCGAGGTCCTCCAGGCGAATCGACTGGTTCGGCATGAAATACTTGATCAGGTCCAGATAGGTGAGGATCGTGGCGTTGGGCGACGTGTACGGGTCGAAGCCGAGCGCTTTCAGATCGGCCACGGTGGTGGCGCCGGGCTCGATGCGGTCAAAGGCGGCCTTCGCTTCCTCGAAATTCGACCAGGTGACGTTGACCGACTCGTGCGAACGCGGCAGCAGGCCGCCGCAGCCGTGCAGGACGAGCGCGGCTAAACCCAGGGCAAGCAGCCGCAGGGCACCTGGGCCCCGTCGTGGCCGACCGGGAACGACGTGCATGGGACTCACCTTGTAATGTCCTGGTCAGGTTTGGGCCGGCAGGCTGTTCGATTATCGGGGGCATTATCCGGCAGATAAAATCGGCATCAACCCGCCCGTTCCAGCTCGCTCTTGACGGCCATCAGAAACCGCGCCGCCTCGCCGCCGGTGACTACCCGGTGATCGAAGCTGAGCGACAGCGGCAGCACCCGGCGCACGGCCGGTTGGCCGTCCACCGCCAGCACCTGGTCGCGCGCCCGGCCGGCACCCAGAATGGCCACCACCGGCGGCACCAGCAGCGGCACCGCGTAGCGGCCACCGAGTGGACCGAAGTTGCTGAGCATGATGCTGGCGCCGCGCAGTTCCTCCGGTTTCAGGCTGCGCCCGCGCACGGCGGCCATCAGCGCATCGACGCCCGCGCGCAGCTCGTCGGGCGTTTTGCCCGCGACATCGCGCAGCACCGGCACGAACAGACCCTCCGGGCTGTCGACGGCGATGCCGACGTCGATTGTCTTCAGCAGACGCCGGCCCATGTCCTCGCTGTCGAACCAGGCGTTCAGCGCCGGCTCGGCCCGGCAGCCGGCGGCCAACGCCCGCAGCAGGCGCGTCATGGGATCGCTGCCGGCCGGCCAGGCGTGGATGTCGGCATCGTCGAACAGCGCCGCGGTGGCGACTTCCGCCTGCGTCTTGGCCATGTTGACGGCCATTGCCCGGCGCGTGCCGGTGAGCGCTTCCAGCGGCCCGGTTTCGGCATAGACACGCGCCACGCGCTCGACATCGGCCTTGGTGATGGTGTCGTTGGGGCCACTTGGCGTGACCGAGCCCAGGTCCACGCCCAGGCGTTT
This sequence comes from Immundisolibacter cernigliae, assembly GCF_001697225.1. Classification (GTDB taxonomy): domain Bacteria; phylum Pseudomonadota; class Gammaproteobacteria; order Immundisolibacterales; family Immundisolibacteraceae; genus Immundisolibacter; species Immundisolibacter cernigliae. Next base: position 2,917,496 of record NZ_CP014671.1, on the reverse strand, counting down.
GGCGATGGCCCGCACGGCGGGGGTGGCGCGCAGGCCGGCGCCGGATCGACCCACTGACTGCGGGGCCTCGTGCAGCACCGCGCTGCCGACGGTCACCTCGCCCACCACCGTACCGCTGTCGGTGCTCGCCCCGCCCACGAACTCGACCAGCGGCGCGCCCACCTTGACCCGCTCGCCGACCTGCGCGCACAGGCGGGCGATCTCGCCGGCCCGCGGCGAGGGCACCTCGACCACCGCCTTGTCGGTCTCGACCGAGGCCAGCGGCTGGCCCTCGACCACGTGATCGCCCAGGCCGACGTGCCAGGACAGCAGTTCCGCCTCGGCCAGGCCTTCGCCCAGATCCGGCAGGGTGAATATCTTGGCCGGTTCGTTCATCGGTTCAGTGCTCCAGCACGCGATGGGCGGCCGCCAGGATGCGCGCCGGTCCGGGAATGTAGGCGTGTTCCAGGCGCGCCAGCGGCATCACCGTGTCGTAACCGGTGACGCGCTCGACCGGCGCCAGCAGCGACATCAGCCCCGGCCCGGCCAGCAGCGCCGCGATTTCCGCGCCAAAGCCGCCGCTGAACGGCGCCTCGTGCACGATCACGCAGCGGCCGGTCTTGGCCACCGACGCCAGCAGCGTGTCGGCATCGAGCCGGTTCAGGGTGGCGACGTCGATCACCTCGGCACTGACGCCAGCCTCCGCCAGGCTGTCGGCCACCGCCAGGCAGTCGAGCACGCTGGCGCCCCAGCTGACCAGGCTCAGGTCGGTGCCCTCGCGCAGCACGAAGCAGACATCCAGCGGCAACGCCTCGCCATGATCGACCACGGTTTCCTTGATCGCGCGGTAAATGCGCGCCGGCTCCAGGAACACCACCGGGTCGGGATCGCGGATGGCCGCCAGCAGCAGGCCGTAGGCGCGCGCTGGTGATGATGGGATCACGACCCGCAGGCCCGGGACGTGCGCCAGCATCGCCTCGTTGCTCTCGGAATGATGCTCCGGCGCGTGGATGCCGCCACCGCACGGCGCGCGCAGCACCATGGGGCAGCTCAGACGACCGCGGGTGCGGTTGCGCAGGCGGCTGGCGTGGCTCACCAGCTGGTCGATGGCCGGGTAGACGAAGCCCGAGAACTGGATTTCCGCCACCGGGCGCAGACCCTCGGCGGCCATGCCCACGGCCACGCCGGCGATCAGGTTCTCGGCCAGCGGCGTGTCCATGACGCGCTCGCCAAAGCGCTCCTGCAGGCCGACGGTGGCGCGAAACACGCCGCCGTTGACGCCCACGTCCTCGCCCAGCACCACCACCGTCGGGTCGTCGGCCAGGGCCCGCGCCAGCGCCAGATTGACCGCCTCGACCAGGGTGCACTCAGCCATGGGCGCCCCCGGCCACTTCGGCACGCTGCCCGGCCAGACTGGCCGGCAACTGCGCGTAGAGGTGATCGAACATGTCGGTCGGCAGCGGCGGCGGGGTGGCCAGATACTCCGCCACGGCACGCTCGACCTGCCCGTCGCAGTCGGCAATCAGGCCTTCCTCGTCAACCGTGCTCCACAGGCCCTGCCCTGCCATGTACTGGCGCAGCCGCGGCAGCGGGTCGCGCTTCCAGGCCGCGCTGACCTCGGCCTCGGGGCGGTAACGGCGGGCATCGTCGGAGGTGGTGTGATCGCCCAGGCGGTAGGTGAGGGCCTCGATCAGGGTCGGCCCCTCGCCGCGCCGCGCCCGGGCCAGTGCCCGGGCCATCACCTGACGCACCGCCAGCAGGTCGTTGCCGTCCACCTGCACGCCCGGCACGCCGCCGGCGATGGCCTTTTGCGCCAGCGTGGCGCAGGCGGTCTGTTTGGACAGCGGCACCGAGATGGCCCACTGGTTGTTGCCGACCACGAACACCAGCGGCAGACGCCATACGCCGGCCAGGTTCAGCGCCTCGTAGAAATCGCCCTTGGAGCTGGCGCCGTCACCCAGACAACACACCGCCACCCGCTTTTCCCGGCGCAGACGCATGGCGCTGGCGACCCCGGCGGCGTGCGTGCACTGGGTGGCGATCGGCACGCAGTAGGGAAAGTCCCGCCGCGGCCCGGCAAAGTCGCTGCCGCGCTCGTCGCCGCCCCAGTAGCGCAGCAGTTGCTCCATCGGCACGCCGCGCACCAATAGCGCGCCAGCCTCGCGGTAGGTCGGCAGAAATACGTCCTCGGCGCGCATGGCATCGGCCAGGCCGACATGCAGTGCCTCGTGCCCCAGGCTGGAGGCATAGGTGCCCAGCTGGCCGGTGCGCTGCAGGCGCACCGCGCGCTCGTCGAAACGGCGCGTGCGCACCATCTGGCCGTACAGCCGGCGCAGCGTCGTGGGGCTGATGCGTGGCAGCCGACCGAGCACCTGGCCGTGTTCGTCGATGAGCTGGTGGTACGCGACGCTGAATCGGGCGACGGTGGTTTTCACGCTTGCCTCCGGTGACGGTCCCGGAGTTGTAATGCCTGCGCGTGTCGGCGGCAAGGCAGAGGGCGTGTCGCAATACGCGAAGAACGCGCGTTGCTTTACTGGGAGCAACGCCGCGCACTTAACGTGGGGAGGGAGGGGCGCAGAAAAAGGGCGGGGGCCGGGATGGTGTGTGCCAGTCACCATCAGGAGGAGGAGGGGAAGAGTTCCCGGCCCCCGCCAGGTTCGGTATAGCAGGCAGCGTGCCAACCGCTGAAAAGCGCCTGTCCATTGGCCTGCAAGCCCGTGACCCGACAGGAACCGGCGCCGGCGCGCACCGGAATGAGGATCATCGGCACGCCGTCGCACCAACTTTGGACCGCGAACGCCGCCGTGGGCTCGCCCGGTCGACGAACGGTCGCTGCCGAGGGTCGCGGCGGTGGCCGGGCACCCGCAGGGCCAGCCGTTAGAATGACCGTCCCGCGCCGTTGTCGGTCAATCCAAGGATCGCCATGCCCTACCCGAAATTCCCGCCCGTGTCCCTGCAGCAATGGCAGGCCGCCGCCGAAAAGACCCTGCGCGGCAAGCCGCTGGACAGCCTGACCTGGCACACGCCGGACGGCCTGGCGGTCAAGCCGCTGTACACGGCGGCGGATCTGGCGGGACTGGAATTCGCCGACACGCTGCCGGGCTTCGAGCCGTTCGTGCGCGGACCGCAGCCGACCATGTACGCCGGGCGGCCGTGGACCATCCGCCAGTACGCCGGCTTCTCGACCGCCGAGGAGTCGAACGCCTTCTATCGCAAGGCGCTGGCGGCCGGCGGCCAGGGCGTGTCGGTGGCCTTCGATCTGGCCACCCACCGCGGCTACGACTCCGATCACCCGCGCGTGGTCGGCGACGTCGGCAAGGCCGGCGTGGCCATCGATTCGGTCGAGGACATGAAGATCCTGTTCGACGGCATTCCGCTCGACCAGATCAGCGTATCGATGACCATGAACGGCGCCGTGCTGCCGGTGCTGGCCGGCTACATCGTAGCGGCCGAGGAACAGGGCCTCAGGCAGGACCAGCTGTCGGGGACCATCCAGAACGACATCCTCAAGGAGTTCATGGTCCGCAACACCTACATCTACCCGCCGGAACCTTCAATGCGCATCGTCGGCGACATCATCGCCTACACCGCGCAGCACATGCCCAAGTTCAACTCCATCTCCATCTCCGGCTACCACATCCAGGAAGCCGGGGCGACGCAGGCGCTGGAGCTGGCCTTCACGCTGGCCGACGGCATGGAGTACGTGCGCGCCGCCCAGGCCAGCGGGCTGGATATCGACGCCTTCGCGCCGCGGCTGTCGTTCTTCTTCGCCATCGGCATGAATTTCTATCTGGAGATCGCCAAGCTGCGCGCCGCCCGCCTGCTGTGGTGGCGGATCATGAAAGCATTCGGCGCCACGGACCCGCGCTCGCTGATGCTGCGCACGCACTGCCAGACCTCCGGCTGGTCGCTGACCGAGCAGGATCCGTACAACAACGTCATCCGCACCACCATCGAGGCGATGGCGGCGGTGTTCGGCGGCACGCAGAGCCTGCACACCAACGCGCTGGACGAGGCCATCGCCCTGCCGACCGAGTTCTCGGCACGCATCGCCCGCAACACGCAGCTGGTGATCCAGGAAGAAACCCACATCACCCGCGTGATCGACCCCTGGGGCGGCTCCTACCTGATGGAAAAGCTCACCCAGGACATGGCCGACGAAGCCTGGCGGATCATCGAAGAGGTCGAGACCCTCGGCGGCATGACCAAGGCCATCGAGACCGGCATGCCCAAGCTGCGCATCGAGGAATGCTCGGCTGCCAAGCAGGCGCGCATCGACCGCGGCGCGGACACCATCGTCGGCGTCAACAAGTACCGCCTGGCCACGCAGGACGCCGTCGACACGCTGGAAGTGGACAACGCCAAGGTCCGCGAGGGGCAGATCGCGCGCCTTAAAGCGCTGCGAGAAGCGCGCGACGAGAACGCCGTGCAGCAGGCGCTGGCGGCGCTGACCGAAGCCGCCCGCAGCGGCAGCGGCAACCTGCTCGAGCTGGCCGTCACCGCCACGCGCGCCCGCGCCACGGTGGGCGAGATCAGCGACGCGCTCGAAGCCGTCTACGACCGCCACCGCGCGCAGTCGCAATCGGTGTCCGGCGTGTACGGCGCCGCCTATGCCGGCGACAGCGGCTGGGACGCGCTGCGCGGCGACATCGAGGCCTTCGAGCGCGACTACGGCCGCCGGCCACGCATCCTGGTCGCCAAGCTCGGCCAGGACGGCCACGACCGCGGCGCCAAGGTCATCGCAACCGCGTTCGCGGACCTGGGCTTCGACGTCGACATCGGCCCGCTGTTCCAGACCCCGGAAGAAGCCGCCCGCCAGGCGGTGGAAAACGACGTGCACGTGGTCGGCATCTCGAGCCTGGCCGCCGGCCACAAGACGCTGGTGCCGCAGATCATCCAGGCGCTCAAGGCCGAGGGCGCGCACGACATCCTGGTGGTGGTCGGCGGCGTCATCCCGCCGCAGGATTACGACTTCCTGCGCGCCGCCGGCGTGGCCGGCATCTTCGGCCCCGGCACGGTGATCCCGATCGCCGCGCGCGAGGTGCTCAGCGCCATCCGCGCCGCCCGCCCGGCGCACGCCGGCTCTTGAGCCGCATCGACCCGGCCGCGCTGGCGCAGGCACTGCGCGCGGGCGAGCGGCGCGCCCTGGCGCAGGCCATCACGCTGGTCGAATCATCCCGGCCGCAGGACCGCCCCGTCGCCGACGCCCTGCTGACGACGCTCGCGCCGCACACTGGCAAGGCGGTGCGCCTTGGCATCAGCGGCGTGCCGGGCGTCGGCAAATCGACCTTCATCGAGGCGCTCGGCCTGCACCTGGTCGGCCGCGGCCATCGCCTCGGCGTGCTGGCGGTGGACCCGTCCAGCCAGCGCACGGGCGGCTCGATCCTGGGCGACAAGACGCGCATGGAGCTGCTATCGCGCGAACCGGCCGCCTTCATCCGCCCCTCCCCGGCCGGCGGGAACCTGGGCGGCGTCGCCAGCCGCACCCGCGAGAGCCTGCTGCTGTGCGAGGCGGCCGGCTACGACGTGGTGATCGTGGAGACCGTCGGCGTCGGCCAGTCGGAAACCGCCGTCGCCGGTATGGTCGATTGCTTCCTGCTGCTGCAACTGCCCAATGCCGGCGACGAATTGCAGGCACTCAAGAAAGGCGTGGTGGAACTGGCCGACCTGGTCGTCATCAACAAGGCCGACATCAACCCGCAGGCGGCGGCGCTGGCCAAGAGCCAGTTCGAGGTTGCGCTGCACCTGCTGCGGCCGACCTCGCCCAACTGGTCGCCGCCGGTGTTGAGTTGCAGCGCGCTGCGCCAGGAAGGCATTGCCCAGGTCTGGGACACCGTGATGCGCTTTCACGCCGCGCTGTCCGGCAGCGGTGAGCTGGCCGACAAGCGCGCCCATCAGGCGCTCAGCTGGCTGTGGACCCTGATCGGCGATGCGCTGCAGCAGGGCTTTCGCAGCCATCCGGCGGTGGCGGCGGCCATGGACGAGGTAACGCAGGCCGTCATCGCCGGCCGCCTGACGCCCGCCGCCGCCTGCCGGCAGCTGATGCGCCTGTATCGTCCGGCCGATTGACGCAACCGCCGGGCTTCAGAAGCCCCGCGCCTCGCGGATGCGCCGGTAGGCGTCATTGATGGCCTGGGCGCGGGCGGTGGCGCCCGGATCGTCGCCGGCCCGGTCCGGGTGATGGCGGCTCATCAGGCGCCGATAGGCGCTCTTGATGGCCGCCTGGTCGGCACTCGCCGGCACGCCGAGCACCGCATAGTCCTGCTCGATGCGCGGCGCGGACGGCCCCGCCCGCCGCCCGCCGCCGGCCGCGCCGGACTGGCCGAGCATGGCATCCAGCAGCGCCGCCGGCAGGCCCAGGCGCGACAGCACACCCGCCAGCGCCTGGCGCGAGGCGGCCGACAGGCGCCCGTCGGCCGTGGCGACCGAAACCTGCATCTGCAGCAAGGTGCGCAACAGGCGGGTATCGGCGCCGGCCTGGGCGCGAAACTCGCCAATACCGCGGGCGACCGAAAAATCCGCCCGCTTGCCGGCCTCGAAACGCGCTGCGGCCCGCTGGCGCTGCGTGGCATTCAGTCCAAGGCGCTGCATCCAGGCCTCGGCGGCGGCGATCTCGGCCTCGCTGACGCGGCCGTCGGCCTTGGCGATGTGGCCCATCAGCGCGAAGCCGCTGTCGATCAGCGCATCCAGGCGCAGGCGCCGGCGCGCTTGCGGCAGCTCCCGGGCACGGGCCTGGTCCACCGTGTGCCCGGCGGCGACGCCCAGCATGGCGCCCAACGGACCGCCCACCGCGAGCCCGGCCACGCCGCCGATCAGCTTGCCCCAGAAAGCCATCAGAACGGCTCCAGCGGCGGCAGTCCGGCGCCGCAAAACTTGCAGTACGTGGCGTCCAGATCGTGTCCTTCGCGGGTGCAGTCGTGGCACGTCCGGGTCGAGACCGAAGCACTGTCGCGGGCGCGGGCCATCTCCACGGTGACGATGCCGGTCGGTACGGCAATGATGCCGTAGCCCAGGATCATCGCCATGCTGGCCAGCAGCCGTCCGGCCGGCGTGACCGGCGAGATGTCGCCATAGCCGACCGTGGTCAGGGTAACGATGGCCCAGTAGATGCTGGTCGGGATGCTGGTGAAACCCCGCTCGGGCCCCTCGATCACATACATCAGCGTGCCGATGAGCATCACCAGCGTGAGCACCGTGTACAGGAACACCAAAATCTTGGGCCGACTGGCGCGCAGCGCCTGCTGCAACACCGCCGCCTCGCGCACGTAGCGGCCCAGCTTGAGCACCCGGAACACGCGCAGCATGCGCAGCGCCCGTATCACCAGCAGCATCTGGCTGCCGGCGAAGAACAGGCTCAGGTAGGTCGGCACGATGGCCAGCAGATCGACCACACCGAAAAAGCTGCGCGCGTATCGCCACGGCCTGGGCGCGCTGACCAGCCGCGCCAGGTATTCGGCGCTGAACAGCGCGGTCAGGACCCACTCCGCACGGTACAGCCAGGCGCCGTAACGGGCATGGATGGACGCCACGCTGTCGAGCATCACCAGCGCCACGCTGATCAGGATGGACCACAGCAGCACCACGTCGAAGCGCTTGCCGGCCGGGGTGTCGGCCTCGAAGATGACGCGGTACGCGCTCTCGCGCCAGTCGGCCAGGGTCCGTGTCACGCTGCCTCCGTGCCATCCACCAGCCGCGCTGCGATCCAGCCACGCACCGAGTTGAACACGGCCAGCGCCGGCGTCGTCGCCAGCTCGTCCCGCCGCAGCACGCCCTCGCGGATTCTGCCCTGACGCAGCAGCGCGGCGCGCAGGGTGCCGGGCAGCAGGCCGCAGCGCAGCGGCGGCGTGTGCCATGCGCCGCCGCGCAGGAAGGCGATGTTGGCGATGGTGGTTTCGGTCAGCTCGCCGCGCCGGTTCCACAGCAGTACATCGTCGGCCGCCGGCTGCTGGGCGCGGGCGTGGTCGTAAATATCGCGCCGGGTGGTCTTGTGAAACAGCAGCGGATCGGCCGCATCGACCGGCGCTGCGGCCAGCGCCAGCGTCCAGAGCCGGCGCCCGGGCCAGGCCAGCGGCGTGGCCGCGACGCGCAGGTCGCCGTCGGCGGTCAGTTCGAGGCGCACCCGCTGCGGCGCCTTCGGGAGCCCCGTCGCGGCCGTTTGCAGCGCCACCTGCGCCGCGCCGGGCGGCAGCCGAATGCCGGACCAGACGGCGGAATCATGCAGCCGCCGCAGATGTTCTTCCAGCAGGAAATAGCCCTCGGCCGGCGTCCAGCGCAGTGTTTCGATCAATCCGAAAGGCAGCGGCGGTCGCCGCAGGGCGCGCGCCTTGAGGCGGCACTCGCCGGCCTCGGCGGCGGGATCGGAATCCCACACGATGCCGCTGCCGGTGCCGAACCGGGCCTGGCCGGTGTCGCGATCGACCAGCAGCGTGCGGATGGCGACGTTGAAGCTGGCCGTGCCATCCGGCGCCGCGTAGCCGATGCTGCCGCAGTAGATGCCGCGCGGCGAGCGCTCGCGGGCGGCAATCTGGCGCATGGCCTGCACCTTGGGCGCGCCGGTCACCGACGCGGCGGGGAACAGCGCGCGCAGTGTTTCGGTCAGACCGGCCCGGCTGCGCGCCTGCACGCGGCTGATCATCTGCCACACGCCGGGATGGCGCTGCACCTCGAACAGCCGCGGCACGCGGACGCTGCCGGGCAGGGCGATGCGGCCAAGGTCGTTGCGTGCCATGTCGGTGATCATCAGGTTCTCGGCCCGCTCCTTGGGCGAGTGGCGCAGCGCCCGCGCCAGGTGCCGGTCCTCGGCCAGCGTGCGGCCGCGCCGGGCGGTGCCCTTCATTGGCCGGCATTCGATCATTTCACCGGCGCGGGCGAACAGCAGCTCCGGCGAGGCGCTGGCCACCGCGTAGCGACCCAGATCCAGATAGGCCCCGTGCGTGGCCCAGCGCGCCGCAGTCGCGAACCAGGCCCACGGGTCGCCACGCCAGGCGGCCCGCAGGCGCTGGGTGAAGTTCACCTGATAGCAGTCGCCCTTGCCCAGCGCGCGGCGGATGTCCGCCACCGCGTCCAGATAATCGGGCTGCGCCAGTTCGGCCCGCCAGCGCGCGGCTGGCGGTGGGACGATGAGCGGCCAGTCGAAGTCCCGCACGGCGCGGTAGAAGCCGAACCACAGCAGCGGAAATTCCCCGCCCGCGCGCACCGCCAGTGCCGGGTCGAAGGCCGGCGCCGCCTCGTAGGCGAGCATGCCGACCGCATACAGGCCCGCGGCGAGCGCGCCCTCGACCTGCGCCAGCGCCGGCAGCACCTCGCCCAGCGCACTCGCCTGGACCTCGCCAGCCGGCTCGCAGAACTGCAACCAGCGGCCGTCGACACCCCGCAGCAGCGGCCCGGACGGCGCCTCACCGGTCAGGTGACTGGTCCTCCTCCACGTACGCCCGGCGCAGATGCACCGGCGCCGCGGCGCGGCGGCGCACGCGGATGTTCAGCATCTCCACGCCCACCGAGAAGGCCATCGCGAAGTAGATGTAGCCACGCGGGATGTGCATGTCCAGGCCCTCGCCGATCAGCGCCATGCCGACCAGTACCAGGAAGCTGAGCGCCAGCATCTTGATGGTCGGGTGGCGTTCGATGAACTCATGAATGGCGCTGGCTGCCACCAGCATGATGCCGACCGAGATCACGATCGCCAGCACCATCACCGGGATGTCATTGGCCATGCCCACCGCCGTCAGCACCGAGTCGATCGAGAACACGATGTCGAGCAGCACCACCTGCACGATCACGGCCGCAAACGAGGCCACTGCGCGTGCCGAAGCGCCGCCTTCCTCGCCTTCCAGACCGGAGTGGATTTCCAGCGTGCTCTTGGCGAGCAGGAACAGGCCGCCGGCAATCAGGATCAGGTCGCGCCCGGAAATCTCGTAGCCGAGCAGCGCGAACAGCGGCTGGGTGAAGCCCAGCAGCCAGGACAGCGACAGCAGCAGCAGGATGCGCATGCCCATGGCCAGGCCCAGGCCGATCTGGCGCGCCCTGGCCTGCTGTGCGTGCGGCAGCTTGGCCACCAGGATCGACAGGAAAATCACGTTGTCGATGCCCAGCACGATCTCGATCGCGGTCAGGGCGCCGAGCGCCAGCCAGGCCTCGGGGCTCGACATCCAGCTGAAAAACTCCATTCAGGTCTCCTTTTTCGATTGTGATGGCACCACTGCTGTGGGAGCGCCGCCCGCGGCGCGCAGTGCGCCGGTCGCCCTCATGGCCGGTCCGTGAACACCCCGTCCACGCCCAGCGCCGCCAGCCGAGCCGCATCGTCGGCCGAGTTGACGGTAAACACCCACAGCCGGCAACCGGCGCCGTGCGCGGCGCCCACCGCCGCCGCGTCGACGTATTCCAGCGCGCAGCCGATGACACTGGCCTGCACCGCCCGCGCCGCGGCGCAGGCTGGCCCGGTCACCTGTTCGGTAAGGACGCCAAGCGGCAGGCGCGGCAAAGTGGTGCGCAGTGTCGCCAGCTGGGTCCAGTCGAACGAAGAGGCCAGCAGGTCACGGCTCGACCAGCCGCCGGCCAGCGCCTCGCGCAGCAGCGGCAGCAGCAACGGCGCCACGCCCGGCCCTTTCAGTTCCAGATTCACACCACAGCGGCCGCAGCACAGATCCAGCACTTCGCCCGGCAGCGGGATGCGCTCGCCGTGGCCGGCATCGAGCGCCCGCAGCGCCGCCAGCGGCTGATCGGCGACCGCTCCGTGACCGTTGGTGGTGCGCTCCAGGGTTTCGTCGTGGATCACCACCAGGCCGTCGGCACAGGCCTGCACGTCCACCTCCACCCACGGCGTGCCCAGATCGATGGCGCGGCGGATGGCCGCCAGGGTGTTCTCCGGCGCCTCGCTACTGGCGCCGCGATGGGCGATGCGCAACACGTTTCAGTCGGCCGCATCCAGGCGGGCGCGGTCGGCCGGCGAGGCGCAGCTGACGCCAAGGTCGTTCACCAGGCCGTCGGCGATGCCGTAAATCCAGCCGTGCACGGTCACTTCCTGGCCACTCGCCCAGGCGCCGCGCATCACGGTGCTGTCGCACACCGCCCGCACCTGGGCGCGCACGTTGTGCTCGCACAGCGCATTCAGGCGCTGGTCGGCCGGCAGGGCGTCGATGTCCCGGTGTTGCCGGTAGACGGTTTCGATGTTGCGCAGCCAGTTGTCGATCAGGCCCAGCGGCTGGCCGTCCAGCACCGACTGCACGGCGCCGCAGCCGTAATGCCCGCACACGATCACGTGGTCCACGCGCAGCACCTCGACCGCGTACTGCAGCACCGCCAGGAAGTTCAGGTCGGTCTGGTGCACCAGGTTGCCGACGTTGCGGTGCACGAAGATCTCGCCCGGCAGCAGGCCGACGATCTGGTTGGCCGGCACGCGGCTGTCCGAACAGCCGATCCACAGGTAATGCGGACGCTGCTGGCCCAGCAGGCGGGTGAAGAATTCCGGATCGCTGGCCGTGGCGCGCGCCGACCAGGCGCGGTTGGCCTCGATGAGTTTGTTCAGGTCGGACATGGGGGAGTCGCGTGGCAGGTGATCGGGCCATCCGGACGAGACCCGGACAGGCAAGGATTATGCCGGTGTCACAGCACCCCTGCGCTGCGCAGGGCGGCGATGTCGGCGGCACTGCGACCCAGCAGGCCGCCCAGCACCGCGTCCGTGTGTTCGCCAAGGCGCGGTGGCGGCAGGTGGTAGCTCACCGGCGTATCCGAGAAATGAAACGGACTGCCGACCAGCGGCACCTGGCCGGCCGCCGGGTGCGCCAGCTCGATGCGCAGGCCGCGCGCCGCGACCTGCGGCAGCTCGAACACCTGCGCCATGTCGTTGATGCGCCCGGCCGGCACGTCCACGGCGCACAGGGCTTCTTCCCAGGCCAGTGCCGGGCGGGTGGCGACAATTTCCTGCAGCAGTGCGATCAGTTCCACCCGGTTGCGCACCCGGCCGGCGTTGGTCGCGTAGCGCGCGTCGTCGGCCAGCGCCGGCACACCGGCCACTGCGCACAGACGCCGGAACTGCGCGTCATTACCAACCGCCAGCACCAGCGGTCCATCGGCGGCCTGGAACACCTCGTAGGGCACGATGTTGGCGTGCGCGTTGCCGTAGCGGCCCGGCACCTTGCCGCCGATGAAGTAATTCATGGCCATCACCGCCATGCTGGCCACCTGCACGTCCAGCAGCGCCAGATCGATGTACTGCCCGCGGCCGCTGACGCCGCGCTGCACCAGCGCCGCCAGCACGCCGATGGCCGCGTGCATGCCGGTGGTCAGATCGGCGTAGGCGATGCCCAGCTTCTGCGGCCCGCCGCCGGGGCGGTCGTCGCGCTCGCCGGTGACGCTCATCAGCCCGCCCATGGCCTGGATGATGAAGTCGTAGCCCGGACGGCTGGCCAGCGGGCCGGTCTGCCCGAAGCCGGTGATCGAGCAGTACACCAGGCGCGGATTGATGGCAGAAAGGTCCTCGTACGCCAGGCCGTAGCGCGCCAGGTCGCCCACTTTCAGGTTCTCCAGCAGCACATCGCTGAGCGCCGCCAGCTCGCGCACCAGCGCCTGCCCCTCGGGCCGCGTGAAGTCCACCGTCACCGACTGCTTGCCGCGGTTGGTGGCAAAGAAATAGGCCGCGTCGGGCGTGTCCTGGCCGTCGCGGTCCTTCACGTACGGCGGTCCCCAGGAGCGGGTGTCGTCGCCGCGGCCGGGACGCTCGATCTTGATCACCTCGGCGCCCATGTCGGCCAGCATCTGGCTGCACCACGGCCCGGCCAGCACGCGCGACAGGTCGAGCACGCGCAGGCCTTCCAACGGACCCGCCATCAGGCGCGCTCCAGGATCACGGCCAGGCCCTGCCCCACACCGATGCACAGGCTCACTGCCGCATAGCGACCACCGCCGGCGACCAGCTGGCGCGCCGCGGTCAGCGCCAGCCGCGCACCGGAGGCGCCCAGCGGATGGCCGATGGCGATGGCGCCGCCGTTGGGATTCACGCGCGCGTCGTCGAAGGGCAGGTCGAGCAGCTTCAGGCACCCCAACACCTGCGCCGCGAAGGCCTCGTTGATCTCGATGACATCGAGGTCTGCCAGCCGCACGCCGGCCCTCGCCGCCGCCTTGGGGATGGCCAGCGCCGGGCCGATGCCCATCAGGCGCGGCGCCACGCCCACCACAGCGCCCGCCAGGATGCGCGCCAGCGGCGCGATGCCCAGCCGCTCGCCCAGCGCCCGGCTGCCGACCAGCAGCGTCGCGGCGCCGTCGTTGATGCCCGAGGCATTGCCGGCGGTGGTCACGCCACCGGCCTCGAGCGGCCGCAGTTTGGCCAGCGACTCGGCGGTGCTTTGCGGGCGCGGATGCTCGTCTTCGGCCACCCGGATCGGCGGCGCCTTGCTGCCGCTGGGCACTTCCACCGGGGTGATCTCCCCGGCAAAAAAGCCGTCCGCCAGCGCCCGCGCGTAACGGGCCTGCGAGCGCGCGGCATAGGCATCGCTGTCTTCGCGGCCGATGGCGTACTCGCGCGCCACGTTGTCGGCCGTCTGCGACATCGTGTCCTCGCCGAACTGGGCGCCGATCAGCGGGTTCGGAAAGCGCGCGCCGATGGCTGAATCGAACACCTTGAAATCGCGGCTGAAGGCCTGCTCGGCCTTGCCGACTACGAACGGCGCCCGGCTCATGCTCTCCACACCACCGGCCAGATAAAGCCCGCCCTCGCCGCAGCTGATGGCGCGAGCCGCGTCCAGTACCGCCGCCAGCCCGGACGCGCACAGGCGATTGACCGTCTGCCCCGGCACGGCTTCACCCAGCCCGGACAGCAGGGCAACGTGGCGGGCGACGTTGCGAGCATCCTCGCCGGCCTGGCAGGTACAGCCCAGCAGCAGGTCCTCGACCGCCGCCTCCCCCAGCGCAAAGCCGGCCAGCACCGCCCGCGTGACCTGCGCCGCCAGATTGTCCGGCCGCAGCGGCGCCAGCGCCCCGCCGTGGCGGCCAAAGGGCGAGCGCAGACCGCCGTAGATATAAGCGTCGAGCATGACCGAACCCGTATCAGATGAAAGGCAAAACGATTTCAGGACGCAAAGCGCCCCAGCGCCGCCGCCGCGGCCGTGCGCAGCAAAATCGCGTCCGCGGCAATCAGGAAAAAGCTCGCGCCCAGCGCGCCATAGCCGGCCGCGATGTCCGGGTCGGCGCAGTACACGCCGGCCGCCTTGCCGGCGGCGCGAATGCGCGGCAGGGCCTGTTCGACGGCGGCGCGCACGTCGGCGTGCATCGGCTGGCCCAGATGGCCCAGCGCCGCGGCCAGATCCGCCGGCCCCAGGAACACGCCATCCACGCCTTCCACGGCGGCAATGGCGTCCAGGTTGTCGAGCCCGGCCAGGGTCTCGATCTGCACCGCCAGGCACAGTTCGTTTTCTGCTTGCGCGTAGTAGTTCGCCACGTTGCCCCAACGCGCCGCCCGCGCCATGCCGGCGCCCACGCCGCGGATGCCGCGCGGCGGATAGCGCATGGCCGCCACCAGCGCCTGCGCCTGCGCGGCCGTGTCCACCATCGGCGCCAGCAGGCTCTGCACGCCAAGGTCCAGATACTGCTTGATGCGCGCCGCGTCGTGATCCGTCGGGCGCAGCACCGCCTGCACCGGATAGCCGGCCAGCGCCTGCAGCTGCGCCAGCACCGAGGGCAGATCGTTTGGCCCGTGCTCGCAGTCGATCAGCAGCCAATCGAAACCGGCGCTCGCCATCAACTCCGCCGCGTGCGCATCGCCCAGCGCCAGGAAGGCGCCAAACTGGCGGCGGCCGTCGGCGAGCGCCTGCTTGAAGGTGTTTTCCGAGACATTCATGGCCAGGCGCGTGCGGTTGCTGACGGACTAACAGCCTCGGGCAGACGGGATGACATGGGCGACGCTCTCGTTCAGTGACTCCAGAAGTGCATTGTCACAAACGAACGGCAGCCGCGCCTGCCACGCCTTCCCTAACGCTCGTTTGACCGCCACCCGCGCCCCGCCTACGCTAGCGCCGATACGGAGCGCACACGAGGAGCGGCACATGGACGTGACTGGACTGATCAACACCCGCGAGGGCTGGGTCGACCGGCGGATTTTCTGGGACCAGGCCATCTACGAGCAGGAACTGGAGCGCGTGTTCGCCCGCGCCTGGCTGTTCGTGGCGCATGAAAGCGAGCTGCCCCGGCCGGGCGATTTCCTGACCACCTACATGGGACAGGACAGCGTCATCGTGGCCCGCCACACGGACGGGCGCATCCGCGTGTTCACCAACTCCTGCACCCACCGCGGCAACCGCATCTGCTTTGCCGACGGCGGCAACGCGCGCCAGTTCACCTGCAACTACCACGGCTGGTCGTTCGGCACCGACGGCGCCCTCATGGGCCTGCACGAGGAAGCCCACTACGCCGGCTGGATCGACAAGTCCCACTGGGGCCTGCAAAACGCCCGCGTGGAAACCTACAAGGGCCTGGTGTTCGCCTGCTTCGACGCCGACGCGCCGTCGCTGGAGGACTACCTGGGTGACTACCGCTGGTACCTGGACATCGTGCTCGACCAGACCGACGAGGGCACCGAGTTCATCGGCGGCTGCGTGCGAAACGACTTTCAGGCCAACTGGAAATTCGGCGTCGAGAACTTCACCGGCGATTCCCTGCACGCCTCCTGGACGCACGACTCCGGCGCCAAGGCCATGACCTACGGCAAGCCGGTGCCGGACTTCATGCCGGTCGAGCAGGACTCGTTTCACGCCAACGCCAACGGCCACGGCTGGGAAGGCGGCACCGACGGCCTGGGCACGCTGGGCATCATGAGCCTGCGCCGGCCGGTGATCATGGCCTACTACCAGCAAAAACGCGCCCAGATGGCGCGCCGCCTGGGCGAGCTGCGCGCCACGCGCCTGTTCGGCTCGGTGGTGTCGGCCTCGGTGTTCCCGAACTTCTCCTACCTGCCCGGCATCGGCACCATGCGCGTGTGGCACCCCAAGGGTCCGCGGCGCATCGAGCTGCGCGCCTGGACCATCGTCAACCGCGACATGCCGGACGAGGTCCGCAATGCCATGCGCGACGCCTGCATGGAAACCTTCTCCCCGAGCGGCGTGTTCGAAATGGACGACGGCGAGAACTGGGAAAACGCCACCCGCGCCAACGAGGGCGTGGTCACCCGCCGCCAGCGCCTGCACTACGGCCTGCGCGTGGGCACCAGCCGCCGCGACGACCCGGACCTGCCGGGCAACATCAGCCGCCCGATGTACAGCGACGTGAACCAGCTCGCCTTCTACCAGCGCTGGATGGATTTCATGACAGGACAATCGTGGCGGGACATCCCGCGCGTGCGCTGAGGAGGCCCGCCATGAGCATCGACAGTTCCAACGACCAGGCCTTGTGGTTCGCCGTGAACCGCCTGTACGCCGCCGAGGCGCGCTACCTGGACCAGGAAGACTACGAACGCTGGTTCGGCCTGCTGACCGAAGACCTGCACTACTGGATGCCGACCCGCGAGACGCGCTTTCGCCGCGACGAAACCGCGCCCGACCCGCAGCGCATGAACTTTTACAAGGAGACGCTGGAGTCCCTGCGCATGCGCGCCTCGCGCCTGGACACCGGCACCGCCTGGTCCGAGAACCCGCGCACCCGCTACCGGCACCTGATCACCAACGTCGAAGTCTTCCCCGCCAGCGGCAACGAAATCCGCGCGCTGTCGAACTTCATCGTCTACCGCCACCGCCTGGAGCGGGAAGAAGCCTGGCTGGTCGGCCAGCGCGAGGACCTGCTGCGCACGATCGAGGGTGAACTGCGGATTGCCCGGCGCACGATCCTGCTCGACCAGAGCGTGCTGCTGTCGAAGAATCTGAACGTGTATCTGTGAAACGGATGGTTGCTGACATGGGCGGTCGCATGACGACCGCCCATGTCAGCCCGGACCGGCTATCGCTCAGCCGCGCCCGCCGCGAGGCGCGCTGCGCGAGGGGCCGCCCGGCCGCCGCCCAGCGCCTTGCTGCGGCCGACCCCGCATCGGCGGCCGGGAGTCTGGCTGCGCCTGCACTGCGTGCGGCGAGGGTTCGTAGCCGGGCAGCACCTGCGGCGAGATGCGCTGGTTGACCAGCCGCTCGATGCTGCGCAACAGGCCGATTTCGTCCGGCGCCACCAGCGAGATGGCCTGGCCATCGCGCCCGGCCCGACCGGTACGGCCGATGCGGTGCACGTAATCGTGCGGCACGTCCGGCAGGTCGTGGTTCACCACCAGCGGCAGCTGGTCGATGTCGATGCCGCGGGCGGCGATGTCGGTTGCCACCAGCACGCGCACATCGCCGTTCTTGAAGCCTTCCAGCGCCCGCGTGCGGGCACCCTGGCTCTTGTTGCCGTGAATGGCGGCGCTTTTCAGACCGTCCGAATCGAGCTGCTCGGCCAGGCGGTTGGCGCCGTGCTTGGTGCGGGCAAACACCAGCACCTGCTGCCAGTTGTTGCTGCCGACCAGCCAGGACAGCAGCTCGCGCTTGCGGCCCTTGTCGACGGCGTAAGCCACCTGCGTGATCTGGCTGACGGTCGAGTTGCGCGGCGAGACGTCGATTTCCACCGGCTGGTGCAGGAACTGCGATGCCAGCGAACGGATGTCGCTCGAGAACGTGGCCGAGAACAGAAGGGTCTGCCGCTGTTTGGGCAGCAGGGCAAGAATCCGCCGAATGTCGCGAATGAAGCCCATGTCGAGCATGCGGTCGGCCTCGTCCAGCACCAGGATTTCGACCCGGTCCAGAACGCAGTTGCCCTGCTGCAGGTGATCCAGCAAGCGGCCGGGTGTGGCCACCAGCACGTCAAGACCGCGCGCCAGGGCATTGGTCTGCGGGTTGATGCCGACGCCGCCGAAGATCACGGCGCTGCGCAGGCGAAGCCCGCTGCCGTAATCCTTGACGTTCTGCCCGACCTGGGCCGCCAGCTCGCGGGTGGGAGTCAGCACCAGCGCGCGGACCGATTTGGGTCGCGCCGGCTGCTCGCTGGCCGCCAGGCGCTGCAGCATCGGCAGCGCAAAACCGGCGGTCTTGCCGGTGCCGGTCTGGGCTGCGGCCAGCACGTCCTTGCCGGCCAGAATGACCGGGATGGCCTGCTGTTGAATGGGCGTAGGGGCATCGTAGCCGTGCGCAGACACGGCACGACACAGCTCGGCGCGCAGGCCGAGAGTCGAAAAAGGCATACAGATTCCTGATGTGGGCCTGCGCAGGGCGAGCCTGCGTACGGTCCAGGCAAAGCGGGGATTGACGGGCCCGAAAGTGGGCTTCAGCAGACAGGGCGCGGACCGAAGTGCGCCCAGTGATGGCGCGCAGTGTACCCCACGCGAGCCTGTATGCTTCGCACGCCCACGATCCCGGACCGTCACGACGCCTGTTCAGACCGCAAGCCGCCCCGATGCAGCGACCCAACCGACGCAACTACTACCGCATCCTGCAGGTGCAACCGGACGCGCACGAGGCCGTCATCCGCACCGCCTACCGCACGCTGATGCAGAAGCTGCGCCTGCATCCGGACCTGGGCGGCGACGGCGCCACCGCGGCGCTGATCAACCAGGCCTATGCCGTGCTGTCGGACCCGGCACGACGCGCCGAGTACGACGCGCGACTCGGACCGCATTCCGCGCGCGCGGCGCCCCAGGCCGCTCAGGAACCGATGCCAGTCGCGACAGCAACGCCTCACGTGTCGGCGCCCCAGCGCGGGGACGATCCGGGCACCTGCCCGTTCTGTGCCACGCAGGTTCCTCACGCGACAGCAAAAAATTCAGCCCTGCGCTGTAGCGGTTGCGCGAGCCCGTTATCACCGCCCCCCGCAGCGAGGCGACTGAGCGCAACAAGACGCGCGTTCGAACGACAAGCCGTGGCGGCACCAGTCGAGTATTTCCTGCGTGGCACGACTGCCCCCACGCCGGCTGCACTGCGGGATTTTTCGCCGGCCGGCGCCCAGCTGACGACACCCGGGGCGCTGCCGGCGAACACCGTACTGGCGCTCAAGACGCCCCTGTTCGATGCCCTGGCACGGGTGGTGCGCTGTGAGCCGGCCACGGACACGCCCGGCCAGTGGTTGCTTCGGCTGGAATTCCTCACCCTGGCCCTGACGGCGCCCGCCGGCAGCCTGGTGTCTACCAGCGCCTGATTTGTCCCCGCTTGCACCCAATCTGCGAAACCGACCTGCGCAATGTTGCGCTCGGACCTTTCTAACCGCCGAAATAAATGATTAATTTTGAAAAGTCACTCGCCGCGCGAATGCAAAAAAATATCACTCAATGTGATTCTTTCAACTGCATGATTGCGCATGTATTCTGCCGAATCCAGTAGGTCGTGGGCTGCGTATTCATCAAATACGACCTTCAAGAACTTGCCCAGAACGACTCGCGATATTGGCGCAGTGATTTTGTTTCCGAGGCACCATTGATAGGGATCTCTCGCGCCCTTCCTGAGGTTGCATGCCGCACACGCACGAACCATATTGTCAATATTGTCCGGCCCCCCGATAGACCGGGGAACGATATGCTCCCAATGAAGTGAACCAGTTGTCGTTCCGCAATACGCGCAAACATCACCCATCAATAAAAGCTGTTTGTTTTCGGAGAGGATGGAAGATGGCGTCGCCCTCCCATGCATTAACTTCTGATGGGTAAAATTCACAAATTTATAGTTCAGCCTATCCCCAACAGCTTTTTCTGAAATGAGCTTCGCATACTCCCAATAAATCAACTCACGAACAGTTGCAAACACGCGAGGCATGCTTTGGCCTAACAGCAGCGCTTCACCTTGGACCAGGCGGTCGCCTGTCGCCAACTGAAAAACTCGCGCCGCCCGAGCGGCGCGCTGTCCGGATGCGCCGCCGCGTGGTGTGCCAGGTAACGCTCATAGGCATCGTCGCCGGACACTTCCCGCAGCCAGGCCCAGAACGCGCGCAGCGCCTTCATGCGCGGCCCCCGGCGGGCATCGCCGCCGACGATCGGCGCCAGTGACGCAGACAGACTCGCGCCGTATCGGCCAGGATCAGCCACAGCAAGCCCGCGAACAGCACCGTTAGCCAGCCGTCCAGACGCATGTTGAATATGAGCTGCGGGGCAACCGCCGCCTTCTCGGGCGGCAGCGCGCCTGCGGCCAGCTTCGCGGCCAGATCATTGGCACCGGCGAAAAAGCCCAGCCGCGGATCGTCGCTCATCACCTTCTGCCAGGCGGCGGTGCTGGTGACCGCCGTCAGCCAGGCCAGCGGCAGGCCGGTGACCCAGAAATAGCGCTCGCGCCCGGTCTTGACCAGGATGGCGGTGCCCACGCACAGGGCGATGGCGGCCAGGATCTGGTTCGAAATTCCGAACAGCGGCCACAGGATGTTGACCCCGCCGGCCGGATCGATGACGCCGATGTACAGAAAATACCCCCAGGCGCCGACCACCAGCGCGCTGCACAGCAGCACCGACGGATACCAGCTGGTGCGCCCCAGCGCCGGCACGAAGTTGCCCAGAAAATCCTGCAACATGAAGCGCCCGACGCGCGTGCCGGCGTCGAGCGTGGTCAGAATGAAGATCGCCTCGAACATGATGGCGAAGTGGTACCAGACCGCCAGCAGTCCCTGCCCGAAGGCACTGCTGAAGATACTGGCCATGCCCACCGCCAGGGACGGCGCGCCGCCGGTGCGACCAAACAGCGTCGCCTCGCCCATCTCGCGGGCCAGGGCCTGCATCTGGTCGAGCGCCACCGGAAAACCCCAGGACGAGATGGTGGCCACCGCCTGCGCCCCCTCCCCCACCACGCCGGGCGCGGTGTTGATGGCAAAGAACACGCCCGGCTCGAGCACGCAGGCAGCGATCAGCGCCATCAGCGCCACGAAGGACTCCAGCATCATGCTGCCGTAGCCGATCATGTGGATGTCGCGCTCGTCGGTGAGCAGCTTGGGCGTGGTGCCGGAGCTGACCAGGGCGTGGAAGCCCGAAATCGCCCCGCAGGCGATGGTGATGAACACAAAGGGGAACACCTTGCCGGCAAAGATCGGCCCGCTGCCGTCCACGAACTGCGTCAGCGCCGGCATGTGCAGTACGGGATTGAGCCAGACGATGGCCACCGCCAGCAGCGCCACCGTGCCCAGCTTCATGAAGGTCGACAGGTAATCGCGCGGGGCCAGCAGCAGCCACACCGGCAGCACCGCCGCCAGGAAGCCGTACACCATGATGGCGTAGGCAATCGGCAGCGGCCCGTGATCGAACCAGGTGCGCAGCAGCGGGTGGTGATCCACCCAGCCGCCGCCCCACACCGCCAGCAGCAACAGCGCCACGCCGATGGCGCTGCCCTCCAGCACCCGGCCGGGGCGAATGTTGCGCATGTAGACGCCGACCAGCACCGCGATCGGAATGGTCGCCGCCACCGTCGCCGTGGCCCAGGGGCTGTGCTTCATGGCGTTCACGATCACCAGGCCGAGCACCGAGATCAGGATCACCAGGATCATCAGGGTGCCGACCAGCGCCGCGCCGCCGCCGACCGGCCCCAGTTCGTCGCGCGCCATCTGGCCCAGGCTGCGGCCATCGCGGCGGGTCGAGCAGAACAGGATCACCATGTCCTGGATGCAGCCGCCGAGCACCGCGCCGATCAGGATCCACAGCGTGCCCGGCAGGTAGCCGAACTGCGCCGCCAGCGTCGGCCCGACCAGCGGCCCGGGACCGGCAATGGCGGCGAAGTGATGCCCGAACACCACCCAGCGGTTGGTGGGCACGAAGTCCCGGCCGTCATCGATGCGCACCGCCGGCGTCGGCCGGCCGTCGACCAGCAACACCCGCGTCGCCACCCAGACGCCGTACACGCGATAGCCGATGGCATACACGCACACCGCGGCGGCGATCAGCCACCAGGCGTTGATCGGCTCGCCGCGGGCCGTGGCGATACCAGCGAACGCCAGCGCGCCCAGGACGGTCGCGGCAATCCAGAACGCAGCCCGGGCCAACGATTTCATGCACATCCCCCTCGCATCAGTAGCGGTTCGCCGTGCGGCGTCCGAGCGCCAATGCTAACTGCTGGACGCCAGCAAACGCCGCGGCGACGGCACTCGGAGCGGGTGCACTATGCTTGGCAAATGCCGCCCGGATGCCTGCAATGAGCCAGTCCGATACCGACCGCTGGGAAGCCCGTTACCGGACCGGCGACGCCGCCTACGCGTCCAGGCCGTCGTCGTTTGTGATGGACTGGCTGGCGCGCCTGCCGCGCGGGCGGGCGCTCGACGTCGCTTGCGGCCTGGGCGCCACGGCCATCGCGCTGGCCGAGGCCGGCTTCCAGGTCGAGGCGATCGACATCGCGCCCACGGCGCTCGCCCGCGCCCAGGAGGAAGCACAGCGACGCGGCGTGACGGTCGACTGGCGCTGCGCCGACCTGGCCGACTGGCGCCTGCCCGAAGCCCGTTACGACCTGATCGTGAACATCCACTTCGTTAACCGGGATCTGGTCGCGCAGTTCGCGGATGCCCTGAAGCCCGGCGGCTGGCTGCTGTTCGAGCAGCACCTGCGCTGGCCGCAGCCGGTCGCCGGACCCGGTTCGCCGCACTTTCGCCTGCGCCCCGGCGAGCTGCGGCATCTGCTGTGGCAGCTGGACGTCGTGCAGTACGAGGAAGGGCTGTTTCCGGGCGCCGAGGCCGATAGCCGCTTCGCTCTAGCCCGTGCCGTGGCGCGAAGGTCTCCGGCCGGCGCCGACGTAAAATGACCATCCCGCACGATTGAACCGCAGCGAACAGGCATGGACAGCAGCGATCTGAACGTCATCCGCGCCCTGCTGGGCTGGGTCCGGGCCGGCGCATGGGCGCATCTGGTCACCGTCACCCACACCTGGGGATCCTCGCCACGGCCGGTCGGCTCGCTGCTGGCGGTGGGCGGCGCGGGTCAGCTCATGGGCTCGGTGTCCGGCGGCTGCGTGGAGGACGATCTGGTTGCGAAGCTGCGCGGCGGTCAGGTCGCCGCCAGTGGCCCGGAACGGCTCATATACGGCCTCAGCCGCGAGGAAGGCGAGCGCTTCGGCCTGCCCTGCGGCGGCACGCTGGAGCTGGTGTGCGAGCCGGTGACGCAGGCTGGCGACATGGCCGAGGTTCTCGCGGCGCTCGAACAGCGCCACGCCATCACCCGCGAACTGAACCTTGCCAACGGCGCCAGCCGCCTGTTGCCGGCCGGCCCGCACACCGCCGCCTGCACCCTGCGGGACGAGCTGCTGCGCAAGGTGTTCGGGCCGCAGTGGCAGCTGATCATCATCGGCGCCGCCGAACTGTCGCGCTGCATCGCCCAGCTCGCGCAGGCGCTCGACTACCACGTCGTGGTCTGCGATCCGCGCCAGGACTACGCCGCCGCCTGGGACGTGCCGGGCACGGAACTGGTCAGCGGCATGCCGGACGAGGTGATCCGCGTCCGCGTCACCGACGAACGCTCCGCCGTCATCACCCTCACCCACGACCCGCGCGTGGACGACCTGGCGCTGATGCAGGCGCTCGAATCACCGGCCTTCTACGTCGGCGCGCTCGGCTCGCAGCGGACCACGGAAAAACGCCTCGAACGCCTGCGGCAACTGGACCTGCCGGACGCGGCCATTGCCCGCCTGCACGCGCCGATTGGCCTGCCGATCGGCTCGCACGCGCCGATGGAGATCGCGGTCGCCATCGCGGCCGAGCTGATCGCCGCCCGCAACGGCGCGCTGGCCGGCGCTCATGCGCGGCTGATCGATCAGGTTAGCCGCAAGGCCGTCAGCGCCGCGTGACGATAGGGATCCTGCTGGCGGCGGGCGCCGGCTCGCGCTTCGGTGGCGACAAGCTGCTGGCGTCACTGCACGGCAGGCCGCTGGTCCTGCACGCCGTGGCTGCCCTGCGCCCGGCCGTGACCGAAATCATTGCCGTGGTGCGCCCGGGCGACGAAGAACTTGCCGCAGTGCTCACGCGAGCAGGCGCGCGCGTCGCGGTTTGCGATCAGGCCGCGGCCGGCATGGGCCACAGCCTGGCCTGCGGCGCCCGGCTGGCGCCTCTGGATTGCAATGTAGTCGTGGCCCTGGGCGACATGCCGGCCGTCGCCCCGCACACCATCAAGCGCATCATCGCCGCGCTCGATGCCGGTGCCGCCATCGCCGTGCCCTGCCATCAGGGTCGGCGCGGCCACCCAGTGGGCTTTGCCGGCCGGCTTGTGCCGGATTTGCGGTCATTGACCGGCGACCATGGCGCCCGCCACGTACTGCTTGAAAACGCGGCCTCGGTTCAGGAAATCGAAGTTGACGATCCGGGCGTGCTGCTGGACGTGGACACCCACGGCGCGTTGCGACAGGCCATGCAGGCCATGCCGACAGACTCCTGATCTAAAGCATTCCGTGACGACAGCGAGCTGACGCCGGCTTGGGCGAGGCGCGGGTCTGCGGTATCCTGCGCAGCGTCGATGACCGTTCGGTCAGCCCGGCGCCTTGATCAAACCCGACCCCCAAACCCTGTCGCGCGCCTTGCGCGGCGGGCCGCTGTTTCGCCCGACACACGCCGCCGGAGGTAAGCGCCATCCCGTACCCGCAGACTGTTACCCGCATCACCGGCCGGCAGCACCGTCGGCCCGTATCCATCAGGACAAGGAAGACCATGTTCAGCAAATCCATACAGATTCTGGGCGCCGCTGCGCTGCTCGGGCTGGTGTCCGGCGCGCAGGCGCAGGACATTGCCCCAGGCACCGTCATCAACGCCGCCAACATCGACCAGGTCAAGACGCAGACTTTCCAGGGCAAGCCCCTGGCCGACCTGATTCTGCCCACGCAGGAGAAGATGATCCGCGAGCTTGGCCTGCAGATGCGCCTGCAGTCGACTCAGCAGATACAGGTCGACCCCCGCATGGCCGCCGCCACCAAGGAAAACGCCGGCAAGGCCAGCCTGGACGACAAGAACCGCCTGCAGAACTTCGTCACCGGCATGCCGTTCGCCAGCATCGACGCCAACAACCCGGCCGACGGCATCAAGCTGGCCTACAACTTCATGCGCGGCCCGTGGTACGCCGATGTGTTGGACTACAACCCGATGTACTTCGCGCTGATCAACGGCCAGAAGGGCTTCGAGCGCGAGCAGCATTGGCGTTTCGGCCGTTACCTGGCCGACGGCGCCATCAACCCGGCACTGAAGGATCCCAATGGTGAGATCGCCAAGTACGAGGTAGTGCTCAACAAATACCCCAACGACTCGCGCGGCCTGGGCGTGCTGACCATTCAGTACACCGATGCCCGCCTGCCCGACGTGTATGCCTACGTGCGCAGCGTGCGCCGCGTGCGGCGCCTGTCCAGCAATGCCTGGGCGGATCCGCTGTCCTCCACCGACTTGCTGAACGACGAGTCCTTCGGCATGAGCCTGGACCCGTCCTGGTACCAGGAGTGGAAGCTGCTGGGCAAACGCTGGATCCTGGGTTCCGCCCATTCCACGGTGGCGGTGTCCACCGATAGCGGCAACCGCTTCCCGATGATCGACGCCACCAAGGCGCCGTACTGGAACATCCTGGACGACTGGGAGCCGCGTGAAGTGTTCGTGGTCGAGGCCACGCCTGGGCCGGGCCACCTGCTCAGTCGCAAGGTGCAGTACTACGATGCTGAACTGCACGCGCCGATGCTGCATTGGCAGGAGTTCTACGACAAGAAGAACGAGCTGTGGCGCATCGAGAACTGCAACTATCGGCCGACCAAGCGCGACGACGGCAGCATGGCGCAAACCGTGTCGTACGTGCCGGTCTACGACCTGCAGCGCCTGCACGCCACGATCGTGTTCGCCGACCCGCAGGGCCGGCACAACTACGAAGGCGCCAAGGCCGCCGACTTCACGCCGGGCGCCATCCCGCGCCTGATCAACTGACCACAGCGCTGGCGCGGCCAGCGCACCCTCAAACGCAGCGGACCCACAAGGTTCTTGCGAGCGCCCACAGGCTTACCGGCCTGTGGGCGTTTTTTATGCCCGCCGGCGGCGACTGCCGGCCGCCCGTCGCCAATGCTAAGGTTCACGCTCACCACATCGACAATGAGGAGAGCGCGTGGACAAGGCCGAATTCTTCGCCAACGCCCGCCCCGACACCCAGGGTCCGCTGACCGGCATCCGCGTGCTGGAGGCCACCAACTACGCCTCCGGGCCGGTGTGCGGCATGATCCTGTCGGACCTGGGCGCCGAGTCGGTCAAGTGTGAGCTGCCGGGCACCGGCGACCCGAACCGCTTCGTGCCGCCCTTCATCAAGGACCAGCGCGACGGCGAATCGTCCGTGGTCTACAACACCATGAACCGCGGCAAACGCTGCGTGACGCTGGATTTCCGAAAGCCCGAAGGCCAGGAACTGTTCCGGCGGCTGGCGGCCAAGGCCGACATCCTGATCGAGAACTTCTCGCCCGGCACCATGGACGCCTGGGGCCTGGGCTACCAGGCCATCCGCGCCATCAAGCCGGACATCATCTACACGTCGATCTCCGGCTTTGGCCAGTTCGGCCCGCTGTCGCACAAAAAAGGCTTCGACCCGGTCGGCCAGGCGATGGGCGGTTTGATGAGCGTCACCGGCGAGGCCGGCGGCCGGCCGCTGCGCGCCGGCACGGTGATCGCCGACGACATGGCCGGCTGGCAGGCCGCCATCGGCACGCTGGCGGCGCTGCATCATCGCGATCGCACCGGCGAGGGCCAGTGGATCGACGCGTGCCTGACCGACTCGCAGCTGTACGCCACCTCCTACGGCATCATGGCGGCAGCCGAATGCGACTACATCTGGCAGCGCTCGGGCAACGCCATCGGCGGCGGCGCGCCCATGAACACGTACAAGACCGCAGACGGCCACTGGCTGTGCCTGTTCGCGCCGTTCGAGAAACAGTGGCTGGCCCTGTGCGGCGTCATGGGCCAACCGGAACTGGCCAGCGACCCGCGCTGCGCGGACTGGAACGCCCGCGTCGCCAACGCCGAATTCATCGATCTTGAAGTCGCCGCCTGGATTGCCACGCAGACCGCCGACCAGGCCGAGGCCACGCTGGAGGCCGCCGATCTGGTGGCCGCGCGGGTCATGGATTTCGGCGACATCGTCAAGTTCCCGCACTACCACGCCCGCGACATGATCGTGAAGACCGAGCACGCCGTGCACGGCCCGATCACCCACTACGGCGTTGCCACCAAGCACTCGCGCACCCCCGGCGGCGTGCGCCGGGCAGCGCCGCTGCTGGGCGAGCACAACGCCCAGATACTGGGCGGCGAACTGGGCATCAGCGACGCAGACCTGGCCCAGCTGAAGGCCAAAAAGATCATCTGACATGCCCACACCCCCGAAGCTGCTGGACCTGATCGGCGCGCTGGTGGCCACGCCGTCGGTCAGCAGCTTCGAGGCCGATCTGAACCACGGCAACCGGGCGGTCATCGACCTGCTCGCCGGCTGGCTGGAGGACCTCGGCTTTCACATCGAAATCCAGGACCTGCACACCGACCCGGCCAAGGCCAACCTGATCGCGACCCTGGGCCAGGGCGAGGACGGCCTGATCCTGGCCGGGCACACCGACACCGTACCCTGCGACCCGGCGCTGTGGCAGCGCGACCCATTCACCCTGCGCGAAGCCGACAACCGCCTGTACGGCCTGGGCACTGCCGACATGAAGGCGTTCCTGGCGCTTGCCATCGAGGCCGTGCGCGAGCTGCGCGCCCGTGACCTCAAGCGCCCGCTGGTTCTGCTGGCCACCGCCGACGAGGAAAGCGGCATGCTGGGCGCGCGCCGCCTGGCCGAAAGCGGCCGGCGCCTGGGTCGGCACTGCATCATCGGCGAGCCGACGGGCCTGAAACCCATCCGCCAGCACAAGGGCATCTTCGACGAGCGCATTCGCCTGCTCGGCCACGCCGGCCACAGCAGCGATCCGGCGCTCGGCAACAGCGCGCTGGAGGGCATGCACGCGGTGATCGGCACCCTGCTCGCCTGGCGCGACGAACTGCAAGCCACCCATCGCGACCCGGCCTTCGGCGTACCGGTGCCGACCCTGAACCTGGGCCACATCCACGGCGGCGACAACCCGAACCGCATCTGCGGCGAGTGCGAGCTGACGCTGGATTTTCGCCCGCTGCCGGGCATGACCATCCCCGAACTGCGCGATGAACTGCGGGCGCGGGTGCAGGCCGTGGCCGACGCGCGGGGACTTGCGGTGGAATTCGAGGCCATCTTCGACGGCCTGCCACCGCTCGCCACGGCGGCCGACGCGCACATCGTGCGCCTTGCGGAACAACTGAGCGGTGCCGTTGCCGGCGCCGCGGCCTTCGGCACCGAGGGCCCGTACTACGACGCGCTCGGTAGCGAGACGGTCATCCTGGGCCCGGGCGACATCGCCCAGGCGCACCAGCCGGACGAGTTCCTGGCCCTCGACAGGCTGGGCCCGACCGTCGCCCTGCTCCGCCAGGCCGTCGCCCACCTGTGCACCTGATGCATCGCCGCCCTGCCCCGTGCCGACTCCAGATCATGGCCGGCACGGACGTGGCAGGCATTTGCGCGTCCAGTCACAAGCATTTCCCGGCTCCCGAAGCCGGCGTTTCTCCATTCCCTGCAGCACAGGCAACCGTAAATGACACCCGCCCTTAGCGTTGACGAACTGATCGACCGGCGCCCCTTGTCTGCAACGCAGTGGTGGGTGCTTGGCCTGTGCACGCTGATCGTGTTGCTCGACGGTTTCGACGTGCAGGCAGCCGCCTTCTCCGGTCCTGCGCTGGCGGTTGCCTGGCAACTGGAACGCTCGGCCATGGGGCCGGTCTATGCGGCTGGCCTTGCCGGCATGGCGGTCGGCGCGCTGCTGCTCGGTCCGCTTGGCGACCGTTACGGTCGCCGGCCGGCCTTGCTGCTGAGCGTGCTCGCGTTTGGCGGCTGCACGCTGCTGACGGCCTGGGCACAGAACTTCGAGCAACTGCTTGCGATGCGGTTCGTCACCGGGCTGGGACTGGGCGGGGCGCTGCCAAACACCACCGCGCTGATCAGCGAGTACGCGCCGCGACGCCACCGCAACCTGTGCGTGGCGGTCACCTTCCTGGGCATTCCGCTGGGCGGCATCGTCGGCGGACTGCTGGCATCCTGGCTGCTGCCGCGCTACGGCTGGCCGTCCGTGTACCTCGTCGGCGGCCTGGCGCCGCTGGCGCTGCTGCCGCTGCTGTGGCGGATGCTGCCCGAGTCGGTGAGCTTTCTGGTCAGCAAGGGCGCCACTGCACAGGCCGACGACATCCTGCGACGCATCGACCCGGCCGCCGCCGCCCTCGTCAAGCCCGCCGAGACGGCCGCCACGGCGTCGCACTTTCCGGTGCGTGTGCTGTTCGAGCCCGGCTACGCGGGCGACACGCTCAAGCTGTGGGCCACGTTTTTCACCAACCTGATCGCCGTCTACTTCCTGATCAGCTGGATACCGACGCTGATCGTGGAGGCAGGCTTCGAGCTGCGCTACGCCACCTGGGCCACCGTGGCGCTGAATCTGGGCGGCGCGGCCGGCCCGCTGCTGCTGGCCAGGCTCACCACCCTATGGGGCACGCGCCGGGTGCTGCCCGCCACACTGCTGCTGGCGGCACTGAGCGTGATCATCACCGGCCGCGTCAGCCAGTCGCTGCCGCTGCTGCTGGTGCTGGTGTTCTGCTGCGGCTTTTTCAGCTTCGGCGCGCAAATCAGCCTCAACACGCTGGCCGCCCATATCTATCCGACCCGCGCGCGTTCGACGGGTGTCGGCTGGGCGCTAGGCATCGGCCGCATCGGTTCCATCCTGGGGCCGCTGGTCGGCGGCCTGCTGCTGCAGATGAAGCTTGGCCTGGCGAACTACTTCCTGGTCTTCAGCACGCTGCTGTTTGCCGCTGCCGCGTCGGCCTTCGTCGTGCGGCGGCACCAGCCGCCGGACAGCTCAAAAACCCGGGCAGGATGAGCGCCGCGAAACTCGCCCGGATAGGTGGGGCTTCGAGTCACTCACGGCTTGCCGCGCCGGGCATCGCGACCCGCTCGAGCAAAGCCGTGACTGCCATGAACTCGCATTCTTCCATCGAGGCGATCGGTATCGGCTTTTCCTGCCCGTCCCTCAGACGGCCTGATCGACCCGCCCGATGCAGTGGTACTCGAAGCCGCGCGCCGTCATGTGGGCCGGGTCGTAGACGTTGCGCAGGTCCACCACCACGCGCCCGGTCATGCGCGCCCTGACCTGGTCGAGGTCCAGGCCGCGGTATTCGTTCCACTCGGTCAGCAGCACCAGCGCGTCGGCTCCGTCCAGCGTGCTGTAGGGATCATCGCAGTAGTCGATGGCCGACGGCAGCAGGCTGCGCGCCTCGGGCATGCCCTTCGGATCATGGGCGCGGATGTGCGCGCCGCGATCCAGCAGCGGCGGCAGGATGGCCAGCGCCGGGGCCTCGCGCATGTCGTCGGTGTTCGGCTTGAAGGTCAGGCCCAGCACGGCGATGGTCTTGCCGGCCTCGCTGCCACCCAGCGCCTGGCGAATCTTGAGCACCATGCGCGCCTTCTGGGCCGCGTTGACCTCAACCACCGCCTCCACGATGCGCGACGGGGTGCCGGCCTCCTGCGCCATGCGGATCAGCGCCAGGGTGTCCTTGGGAAAGCACGAACCGCCATAACCCGGCCCCGGATGCAGAAACTTGCGCCCGATGCGACCGTCCAGGCCAATGCCGCGCGCCACGTCGTGCACATCGCCGCCCACGTGCTCGCACAGCTGCGCCATCTCGTTGATGAAGCTGATCTTGGTGGCCAGGAACGCGTTGGCGGCGTACTTGATCAGTTCGGCCGTCTCAAGACCGGTCACCACGATCGGCGTCTCGATCAGGTTCAGCGGCCGGTACAGCTCGCGCAGCAGCGCCTCGGCGCGCGGGCTCTCGACGCCCAGCACCACCCGGTCCGGGCGCATGAAGTCGCCAATGGCCGCACCCTCGCGCAGGAATTCCGGGTTGGAGGCAACGTCGAAGTCGGCCTGCGGATTGACCTCGCGCACGATGCGCCCGACCTGACGGGCAGTGCCCACCGGCACCGTGGACTTGTCCACGATCGCCGTGTAGCCGGTCAAATGCTCGGCCACCTGGCGCGCGGCCGCGTACACGTAGCTGAGGTCGGCGTGGCCGTCGCCGTGGCGGCTGGGCGTACCGACGGCGATGAACACCAGATCGGCCTCGCGCACCGCGGCCGCCAGGTCGGTGGTGAAGCTCAGCCGGCCGGCGCCGGCGTTGCGGGCCACCAGTTCATCCAGGCCCGGCTCGTAGATCGGAATCTCGCCCCGCCGCAGGCGCTCGATCTTGCCCGGGTCGATATCCACACACATCACGTCGGCACCGAAATCGGCAAAACATGCCCCCGACACCAGGCCCACATAGCCGGTTCCAATCATCACCACATTCATGCGCGGGAACTCCCTTTGCGTGCCGGCACACGCGCCAGCGTCGACAGACGCTATCTTAGACTGCCAAAGGAAACAGGCATGGCGCAGCTACCCGAAGACTGCGCCGCAAGCGTAGACAGACCCAGCAGTGCCGGGTCGATCTGCTACTTGACCAGCAACACCGGCCGGTCGGCGAGGTGCAGTACCTCGCTGGCCACCGAGCCCAGCAGCGCGCCCTTGACCCCGCCCAGGCCGCGGGTGCCCATCACGATCTGATCGCAGCCGTGGCTGGCGGCGAACTCGGCGATGGTGGCGGCGATGTCGCCCACCACCACGTGCGATTCGGCCCGCATGCCGCTTGCCGCCAGAATCGTCTCGACCGGCTCCAGGGCGGCGCGGGCTTCGTCCCGGTAATAGCCGTCCAGGGCTTCCTGACTCAGGAAACGCCGCACCAGCCCAGACGCCACCGGCGGCTGCACATTCAGCAGCAGCACGGTCGGCGGCCCGGCCAGATACTCGCCCATGGCCGCCACGTGGCGGGCGGCTCGCAGGGCGTGTTCGGAGCCATCGACGGGCAGCAGGATTTTCATTGCTCGCGCTCCTTGTGTGTGTCGGTCTGGCCACCGCCCGGCGCTGCCAGCGGCACCTCGTGCGCGGGTGCCGGCAGGCGCGCTGCCAGCCATTTCCCAACGATCACCACCAGCAAGGCGCCCAGCACCGGCGCCACCCGGTGCACATACGGCACGGTGGCCGTCAGCCAGTCGCGCATCAGGCCGTCGGTGACCATCATCTCGGCCGCCACGTAGCCAAGCAGGGCAGCGCCAATGACGATGATGACCGGATAACGGTCCATCAGCCGCAGCAGCACGGCGCTGCTGAAGATGATCAGCGGGATGCTGATCGCCAGGCCCAGGATCAGCAACAGGGCGCTGCCCTTGGCGGCGGCGGCAATGCCGACGACATTGTCGAGGCTCATTGCGACGTCGGCGACCAGAATGGTGCGTACGGCGCCTGCCAGCGTCGTGCTGGTGGGACCGTCGTGGCCACCCTCGCTGCCTTGTGGACGCAGCAGGCTCACGCCGATCCACAGCAACAGCAAGCCACCGGCCAGCTTCAGGCCGGGGTAACTCATCAGCGCCGCGGCCATCAGTGCCAACACGACGCGCATGGCGATGGCGGCGCCCGTGCCCAGCAGCACCGCCCGGCGACGCTGCGCCGGTGGCAGGCCGCGCGAAGCGAGCGCGATCACCACCGCGTTGTCGCCCGACAGCACGATATCGATACCGATGATCTGCAGCAGGGCGATCCAGAACGCGGCACCGGAGGGTATGTCGTGCATGGGCAGGGCCGTTGGGGAAGGCCGCGCATTCTAACCGGCGCACCAGCGGAGTATCGTTGGACTTCCCGCCCAAGCCGTGGGGCTCGCACTGAGCCACACCTGAGCAGGTTGCCGCGTCCCGAGGCCCGAGCACTGCGGACCGGCCCGCTGCAAACCTTCAGAAAACTCAAGAGGAGACCGACATGCCCGAATTTACCCGTAGCGAAGCCAAACCCTGGGCCAAGGCCCGCGTGCGCGATTTCTACGCCGCGCCCATCACCCCCCTGACCAAGGATTTCGAACTCGACGAAGCCGGCATCCGCGAGAACATCGAGGCCTATATCGACTGGGGCGTCAACGGCCTGGTCGTCGGCGGCTTTGCCAACGAAACCTGGAACATGCGCCCGGAGTGGTGGTATCGCCTGCACGAGATCACCGCCGACGCGGTCAAGGGCCGCACGGACCTGTGGACCATCATCCTTGACCCCTGCGCCGAGGTCTGCGTGGACAAGCTCAGGCACGTCGAGAAGCTCGGCTTCTCGGGCGCCGAGCTGATGAACCCGATGACCCAGCTGCGCGGCGACGACGAGATCTACAACTTCTTCAAGTACGTCACCGACCGCAGCGATCTGGGCATCTGCCTGTACCGCACGCCGGTATCGGGCAAGGTAATGGGCCTCGAACTGCTCAAGCGCCTGGTCGACATCGACACCGTGGTCTGCACCAAACAGGGCAACCTGAACCGCGCCGAATCGCTGCTGCTGCGGCGCGAACTGCGCGACGACTTCATCGTGTCTGACCCGACCGAGCACTTCTACCTCGACGACCTGCGCGAGGGCGGCCAGGTGCTGTTCGCCGAGTTCTCGTATTTGATCTACGGCCGCAAGCGCTCGGTGCTGCGCTCCTACGTGGACAAGGCGCGCGCCGGCGACTGGGAGGGCGCTTATGCGGAGTGGAAGAGCCTGCGCCCGATCTGGCATCTGTACGAGGACGAGTTCATGAACCCGCTGATCCGCACCGCGTCGTACGCGTCGCTGATGTCGGTGATCAAGATCTGGTGCGAGACGCTGGGCCTGAAGGCCGGCCCGATGAAGCCGCCGGTGCAGCACCTGCCGCCAGCCGATCGGGAGCGGCTGGTCGGACGCATCAAGGATCTGGGTCTGGTCTGAAGTCCGCACGGCGCCGGGGCCTCATGCCCCGGCGCCTTCGTCGTTTCTGGGCCGGCTTCGGTTCATCCGCAGGGCGCATGGCTGGAATCCGGTCGGCGTTTCAGTCCCACGCCCTGGCGAATCGGCAATTGGCCATCCGCCAGCGCACTTGCGCCATTCTCCCCCGCGGACCGTGCCAGCCGGCCACATAGCGCGATCTTGACCCGCGGCAAGCCTGCGCCGCGCTGCCCCTGCACTATGCCTGCCGTGCTTCGTCACGACTGCCCACAGGGCGGGTCACCGACAAAAACTCAGCCCGGCAGGAGAATCCCCATGGCGGTCAGCCGCATCGGCTATATCAGCCTTTACGTGACAAACCTGGACGCCGCCCGGCGCCATTACGTCGAGGTGGTCGGCCTGCGCGAGACCGGCCGCGATGCGCATGGCCGTGTTTACCTGCAGGCGGCCGACAACCAGGACCACCACTGCCTGATCCTGACCGAGGCGCTGCACGCCGGCATCGATCACGTAGCCTTCAAGGTGGGCGAGGTGGAAGACCTCGCCGAGGCGCAGGCGGCCGTGCGGGCGCGCGGCATTGCGGTGCGCGGTGTGCCGGCCGGTGACGCGCTGGGAGCCGGCGCGGCAATCGCCTTCACGTTGCCCTCGGGCCAGGAAATGCGCCTGCTGCATCACCTGGACAAGATCGGTTACGCCACCGGCATGCGCAACCCGAACCCGGTGCCGCCGCACGGCAAGCCGGGCGCGCGGGTGACGCACCTGGATCACCTGCTGCTGGCCGGCGAGCGGCCGGCCGACACGGCGCAGTTCCTGATCGAGGTGCTCGATTTCAACCTGTCCGAGCAGGTGGTGGCCCCGGACGGCAGCGTGATCGCGGCGTTTACCACCTGCGGCCACACCATGCACGACCTGGCCATCGCGCCCGGCCCGAACGGCCACCTGCACCACATCGCCTTTGGCCTGGAGAGCCGCAGCGACGTCATCGGCGCCGTGGACATCATGAAGGAGGCCGGTACCACGCTGATGGAATACGGCCCCACCCGGCATGGCGTGTCCGGCGTGACCACCATTTACTTTTTCGACCCGGCCGGCAACCGCAACGAGGTCTACAACGGCGCCTACCAGGCCGGCGGCGTGCCGGGCCTGATCCCGCCCATCGTCTGGCAGGCACAGGAATTCCCGCGCGGCGCCTTCTATTACGAAAGCGTGGTGCCGGAAAGCTTTTTCGCGGAAGTGACCTGAGGCGCGCGCCATGGCCCTGAAACATCAAGGCATCCACCGTCTCGGCTACGTGCGCCTGGCCCTGGCCGACCCGCGTCTGCTGCGCGCCCGCGAGTTCTATTGCGAGCAGTTCGGCCTGCTCGAATCGCGCCGCGGACCGGGACGGCTGTACCTGCGCTGCTGGCACGAGCCGTTCGCCTACTCGCTGGTGCTGGAGGAAAGCGCCGACAACCGGCTGGTCGAGATCGGCTTTCAGGTCCGGGACGATGCTGATCTCACGCGGCTGGCCGGCCTGGTCGAGCAGGCAGGCGTCGCCGTGCAGCGCTGTGCGGCCGGTGCCGAGCTGGAGAGCCTGGGCACCAGCATCGCCTTTGCCATCCCCAGCGGACCGCGGTTGCGCCTGTATGCCGACATGGCGCAGCCGGGCTACGTCACCGGCTACGACTCGCCGGACTGGGTCACGCCACGACCGCTGCGCGGCACGCCGGCGCCGTTTTTCCTGAACCACGTCGGCTTCACGGCGCCCGACCCGCAGGCGGCGGTGTCGTTTTTGCGCGAGGTGCTCGGCTTCGTGGTATCCGAACGCATCGATAGCGCCGACGGCAAGCTCCTGTCCGCGCTGCTGTTTCGGATGTCGAAGGAAGTCGGCGGCCAGGAACTGGCCGTCTTCCCGGGCCCGGCCGGCCGGCTGCACCACATCGCCTTCACCAAGGAAGACCCCAACGACATCCTGCTGGCCGGCATCTACCTGCGCGAAGCCGGCGTGGACATCGACCGCTACGGCCCGACCCGCCAGTCCTACGGCAAGACCTTTTCCCTGCACTGCCGCGATCCGTTCGGCGTGCGCCTGGAGCTGTGCGCCGGCGGCCGCGTCACCGAAGTGCATAGCCAGTTCCAGCCGGTGGTCTGGGACGAGGCCGAGCTCGGCAAGGCCCTGTCCTGGTACGACCGGGATCTGCATCCGGCGTTTCTGGAGCCCTCGCTGGGCTGACCCCCATCAGTTCGGCGTATAGGCAACGCGCACGCTCTC
Source organism: Immundisolibacter cernigliae (assembly GCF_001697225.1). Lineage (GTDB taxonomy): Bacteria > Pseudomonadota > Gammaproteobacteria > Immundisolibacterales > Immundisolibacteraceae > Immundisolibacter > Immundisolibacter cernigliae. The sequence continues at coordinate 2,881,469 of NZ_CP014671.1, read as the reverse complement.
GACGGTCAGCGTCAGCGGCTGGGTAGCCTGCACGGTCAGCGACCAGTCCGCTTGTGCGGCCAGCGCCGGGGCAACTGGGTCGACCTTTAGGTCCAGCACGCCGGGACGTGGCGCCTGGGCGGCGTCGGGATTGGGTATGAGCAGGCTGTCGCCCAGGCGCAGTGTCACCGGCGGCGGGTCGTTGGGGTTGCCGGGGGCCAGCAGGGTCAGGTCTGGCACCACCGCGACATCCTGCCCCGCGTCCTGGCTGCCGTCGCCGAGCCTTAGGCCCGACGTGCCAGGCGCGCCGGCCCACACCCCGCCCCCCTGCCGCACGGTGACGCGCACGCGGCAGGTGCCGCTTTGCAGGTCTGCGGCCGGCCAGCGGGCGTGGAGCGTGCCGGGTGTGGTGCGGTCGGTTTCGATGCTGGCCTGGGCCAGCGGGCGGGGTGCGTCGGCCGGGGCGTGCAGGCTGATGTCGAGCGTGGTGTGCTCGCCGAGCGCATGCCAGCCAATCGCCACGCCGCCGCAGCGCAGCGGGGCGGGCAGGGTCAGCGTCGCGCTGGCGCTGGCGCCTTCCGGCAGATACACGCCGGTGGCGGCCGGTGCAGGCGCGTCCGTGCCGGGTGCGGCGTCCGAATCGGTTGCGTACTGGCCTTGCACGGCCAGGCGGCGCGCGCCCGGCGGTGCGGTCAGCGCCAGGGCCAGGATTTCCCGGGCGGCGCCGTCAAAACGCAGGCTGGCGGGCTGGGCGAGCAGCGGGCGTTCGAGCAGTGCGGTGACGTTGGCCTGCTGCACGCGCACCCGGCACGGGCTGTCGCTGGCCAATTCCAGCGGCAGCACCAGCACGGCGGGGCGCGGTGTGCCGGCTGCGTGGGCTGCTTCGTCCGCCAGTTTCAGCGCGCGTTCCAGGGCCGGCTGCAAGTCCTGCGCGAGGGTGGCGGGGGCGAAATCCAGCGCGCTTTGCTGTGGGCCGGGCTCGATCCACTGCCACAGCGTTTCGCTGCCGTCCGCGCTGCGCAGCGTCAGGCGCGGCGAGCCGGGCATGCCGGCCAGATGCAGCGCGGACAGGCCGTTGACCAGTTCGACGATGCGGTCGGCGTCCTGCATGGCAAGTTCCGATTCATTCAGCATCTGCACGCCCACGGCGGCGGCGGAAAGTGTCCGGTGGGCGGCATGTTTCTGCGCGATGACCTTGTGCTTTTCGGCCATGCGCAGGCCGGGTTTCTCGCTGCACAGGCGCACCTCAAACGCCGTGGCGCTGAACGGTTCCGGCAGCACGGCGCCGGTGTTGCCGGTGGCGGTGGGGTCGGTGCTGACGGCCGCGCCGTCCATCCGGTACAGCTCGAACTTGCCGTACAGCGTGCTTTCCACGCGCGTGACCGGCGCCGGGTAGGCCAGCTCCACATCCACCGTGCCGAAGCTGCCCTGCCAGCGGCGCACCCAGTCGGCATCGCCGCGCGCCACCGCCACCGTGCAGGGCTCAAAACGCAGCGCCAGCGCGGCGCTGTCCAGCGTCACGCGGTCGCAGGCGCCATCCAGCGCAATGCGCAGGTACAGCGTGCGCCGGAACACGGTCACGCCGTCGGTGAGCACCGGCGCGGTGAGGTCGAGCACCTGCCCGGCCTGCACACGCTGGGCGGCGCCGCCGGCCGGGGTGTGGAAGAGCACGCTCACCGGGAGATGCGGCCCACGTCGGTGCGCAGCGTGGTGACGTCGCGCGTCAGCGCGCTGTTCTGCGTATTGAGCGTCGTGACCTGCTGGTTCAGCGTGGTGGTGCGCGTGTCCAGCGCCCCCACTTGCTGAGTCAGGGTGTTGGTGCGCGTGTCCAGCGTCCCCACTTGCTGAGTCAGGGTGGTGGTGCGCGTGTCGAGCACCCCAACCTGCTGGGTCAGCGTGGTGGTGCGCGTGTCCAGGGTCGCCACGCGCTGGTTGAGGGTCGCTGTCTGCGTGTCGAGCGTGGTCACGCGCTGGCCGAGCGTGGCGGTTTGCGTTTCCAGGCGGTTGATGTCGGTTTCGGCGCCGGCGATGCGCGTGTCGATGGCCGCGGCGTCGGTGCGGAATTGGCCGTAGTCGGTCTGGAAGCTGCCGAAATCGACGGTAAAGCCCTGGTAGCGGGTGTTGAAGTCGTCGTACCGGGTGTTGAAGGTGGCAAAGCGCGTGTCGAACTCGGTGGTGCGCGTTTCCACCCGCTGGCGGTCGGCGCTGACCGCGGCGCGGTCGGTCTGCACTTGCGCCGCCTGCTGGGCGACCGTGGCGGCGGTGCGCGACACGTCCTGGGCGCGGGCCACCACTTCAGTGCGCAGGCCGCGCATTTCGTCGGCCAGCGCGCCGCTGATGCCGCCGACCTGTTCGATGCGCGTGCCCAGTTCCGCCTTGGCCTGCGCCACGGCGGCCAGCGTGCCGCGGCTTTCTGGCGTGATCTGCTGGGCGGCATCGGTGAGCTGCGCGAAAAGACCCTGGCGGGTGGGCAGGTCCAGGTTGGCGGTGTCGCGCGCCAGATAGCGCTGCATGGCGGTGTTCACGCGCCGCTGCGCCGCCCACTGCGCGGCAATACCCGGCAGGCCGGCGATGTAGACCTGCGCTTCGGCCACCAGGTCGTTCACCAGACGCTGCCCGGTGGTGCCGCGCCGCGTGGCGCCACTGAATGCCGCATCCAGCGCCGCGCGCCCGGCCACGTACTCGCCCAGCGCGTCCAGCCACGCGCCTACCCAGTTGCGGTGGTGCGCCACCAACACCGCGTGCGCCAGGCTGCCGGCGCCGCCAGCATGGGCAGCGCCGTCGGCGCCGTGCAGATCGGCGCGCAGCACGCTGGTTTCGAGCGCAAAGGCCACCCCGGCACCGCCGAAGTTCAGGCGGTCTACGAACACCGCGCGGTACTGGCGGGCGTAAAGATCGAGCGCCGCGCGCAGCGTGCCCGCGCGCTCGCGGGTGTAGACCTCCGCCAGCGCGGCGAGCGCCGGACCAAGGTCCGCGGCGCTTTCCGCCTGCGGGTCCAGCGTGCCCAGCGCGCCTTCCAGCAGCGCCTGCTGCTCGGCGGTGAGTCCGTCCGGCGGGGTCAGGCGCAGCGTGAGATTGGCGCTGCCGTCCGCGCCGGTGCGCACGGTCACGCCCGCCGCGCGCGTCACCGCGTAGCCGAAGGCGACCTCCAGCGTGCCGGTGCTGGTGCTCACCGTCACGCGCCGGCCGGGCAGCGGCTGGCCGCCTGAGTCGGTGCACACCAGGCGGACATCCAGCGCCTGTCCCAGCCACAGCGGCTGCGGCTTAGCCGTCAGATCCAGGCGCGCGCCCTCGCGCTGCGCCTGCGTGCCATCGGCCAGTGCGGCCAGGCGCGCGAGCTGGGCTTCGAGTTCCGCCTGACGGTCGGTGAAGGTGCCGATCTGCGTGATCCAGCGACGCGGGTCCAGCCCCAGCGCGGCGGCGCAGATTTCGGTGAACCGCTCCGGGCCGATCAGGCGCACCGCGCGCACCTGACGCAGCTCGGTAAAGCGCCCGCCCAGCGCCGCGCGCGCATCCAGCAGGCGCTGCGCCAGGCGCGTGCCGATGTCGAGTTCGCCGGGAATCTCGATGGCCGCGGCCAGTGCCTGCGCTGAACCGGCGGTGTTGAGCAACGTGAGCACCCGCGCCGCCTGCGCGGGGGTCAGATCCTGTGGCTCCAGGTACACCGTGGCCACGGCCCGAGCCCTAGCCGCCCACGCGGGCGCGGATGGACGCGATCTCCGCGCCGATGCGCTCCATGTTGCCGCGCAGGCTGTCTTCGGACAGCGGGTTGATGGCGCGCACGTTGTCGTCGATGCGCGTCAGGCCGGACTGGATGTTCTGGCCCACCCGCTCGGCCGCCTGCATGCGCCCTTCGAGCACGTTCACCGACTCGACCAGCCCCCGCGTCTGGGTCACCTGCGCGGCCACGCCGGTGACCTGCTGGGCCACCCGGCCGGTCTGCTGGCCCTGCTTTAACTGCGCGCCCATGGCCTTGGGCACGTTGCTGCCCGCGCCATACAGTTCGGCCGCCCCCTGGGCCTGGATGCCGGCCAGCAGCTGCATCTTGTAGCCCTGGCGCAGTGGGTCGGTGCCGGGGTTGATGCGCTCCATGGCTTCTTCCACACCGGCCAGCAGTTGCTTTTTGCCGAGCAGGCCGGTGCGGCCGTATTCGCGCTGGAACAGGTCCTCGAAGCCACGCAGCGGGTCGGCCTGTTCGAACAGCGGCGGGATGCGCTCGATCCACGGCCCGACCCGGTCCGGCCGGGGCGTCACGAAATCGAGCCCCCACGGACCCAGCCAGTCGCGGAAGTTCACCTGGATGCTGGCGCTGCCGCGCGCGCCATCGGCGCTGGTGGGGTCCGCGTCCGGCTTGGCAAAGGCCAGCACCGTCGCGCGATGGTCCTGCCAGCGCCCGCCCAGCCCCGGGCGCAGCTCCACCGCCCAGTCGGGCTTGCGCGCGTGGTAGGTGTCGGCAAAGGCGCGCAGCGCCACCGCGTCGTCGCGCTGGTATTGCTGGGAAACGATTTCGTACGCCGCCCGCGCGCGGGTGTCGTCGGGCGTCGCGGCGACCATGAAGGCCTGCCCGACGCTGAAATTCTGGCCGGGCACCTGCATGCCCAGCATGGCGCCGACCTGAAGTTCCTCGTCTTCGTTGAAACCTTCGGTGTGTTCGGTGCGCAGCAGCACCCGCGCGATGCCCTGCGCGTTGACCTGCACGGACAGCGAGTTGTCCGACGCCCCGGCGCGGGTGACGAAACCGGCCTGCGCGCGCAACCGGCCCCAGGCGGCCACGAAATCCACCCACGGAAACGGCGCCGCCAGCGGCTGGCCGGTGAGATTGGTGACGCGCGCGATCAGCTCGCACTGCTCGCCCATGGCGTAGTTCGCCCGCTCGCAGGACATCGTCACCAGGTACTGGCCGAGCAGCGGGGTGACCTGCGTTTCGAGCGCATCGAGCCGGCTGTCGAGCGCCGTGACCTGCGCGCTGACCGCCGCCAGCGAGCCTTCCAGCGCCGTCACCCGGGTCTTGAGGTCGGTGACGTCCGCATCGTGCGCGGTGAGCGTGATGCCGAACTCGCCCAGCGCCGCGATCAGCGTGTTCCAGTCCTGCGGGCGGATCAGGTGGCCGGCGGACTTGGGTGCCAGCGCGGCGATGTCGGTGATGGCGGTGGCAAGACTCATGACGGAATCCTCACGGTGAACTCTCAAACACGGTGTGGCCGTCGACGGCCAGCGCCAGCGGCACGCCGGCGGCGCGCGCGCGCGAGATCAGCTGCCACACCCGCGCGGTCAGGGCATCGGCAATCAGCTCATCCGGCCGCCGGCGCAGCAGGTGCACGCGCACGCCGATGGCCGGCGCGACGGGCCATTCCAGCGCCACGCGGGCCGAGGGCAGATAACTCCACACGGCGGCCTCGTAGCGGCCGTCGCCGAGAAACGGGCTGCCCAGGTTGCGAAAGTGCCCGGGCCAGGGCGCGCTGCGCTGGGGCGGTGGAAACAGCCGGCCCTCGCAGCTCCACCACGGCCGGCCTTCCGGCACGGTCAGCGGCGCGGGTTCCAGTTGCAGATAACGCCACGCCGCGCCGGGCCGGTGTGCCGGCAGGCACGCCAGGCCGCCTTCGACAATGCGCGTCTCGTCTGGCTTGACGCGCACGATCAGGTCCGCCGCCGCCAGCGCGCCGGTGGGGGTGAACGCGGTGCCGTCGTCGGTGCCGGTTTCGGCGTACACGCCGGGCAGTTCCAGCCAGGCGGCGCAGGCATTACTCACCGCGGTGCGCACCGCATCGGCGGCACGCGTAAAGCGGCCGCGACGTACGTCGAAGCGTTCCCACTGCGCGTCGGCGCGGTTCCAGCGGTAATGCGCGCGCGGGCGTTCGGTGATCTCGTCCGGGTACTCCGCGCCGGCCCGGCCGAGCGCCAGCCAAAGGTTCTGGCTGAAATCCATCTGCGCCAGATCGCGCCCGGTGCAGCGCAAAAGCCCGCTCGCGCCGGCCACGAACAGCACGCCCCGATGGTCCACGGAAAGATCCTGCACCGGGCCGGTGCCAAGGTCCGGATACGCATGCAGACGGGTGGAACGCCCGTCCGCCGCCCGCTGGGCGGCGTCGAAACGCTCCCCGGCCACGCCCCAGCGGGCAAGGCCCGCCGTGGTGCCCAGCCACAGCCAGCCGTCCGCCGTGGCGGCCAGCGCGCGCACACCCGGCAGCGGGCTTTGCGCGGTGGCGGCGGCAGCGGTTTCGATCACTTCCCAGTCCGGCTGGTCCTCGCTGACGGCCTCGCTGGCGTAGCGGTACAGCTGCGTGCCCGACACCCGCAGCAGCGCCTCGGCGGTGGCGAGATACCAGCGCCCGCGCTGGTGCAAGGCGGCGTGCAGGCCCACGCCCGGCAGCAGGCGGGTGACCAGGGCATCGGCCGGGTCGAGCAGCGCCAGGCCATCCGCCCCGGCACAGCCGAGCGTGCCGTCCGGCAGCACGTACAGGGCCTGCACGGCTTCCGGCACCGCCGGCACCGGCGCCAGCGCAAAGCCGGCGCCTTCGTCCGGCCACAGCGGGCAGCGGTGCAGCCCGGCGTCGGTGGCCAGATACACCGCCGCGCCGCACACCGCCAGGCCGTGCCAGACGCCGCCGGGTGCGCCGGTGTCCACTGTGGTCGCGGTGTTGCCGTCGTGGCGCAGCAGCGCAAACGCGCCAGCGTTTTCCACCATCGCCCACAGCGTGCCGTCTGGCGCGGTGGCCAGCGCGCGCACGGCACCGGCGGGCAGACCGGGCAGCGCGGCCCACGGACCGTTGCCGGCCGCATCGGCAGTGCCGTCCGGCGCGGCGCTGAGCTGCAATTGCCCGTCCCGCACCAGCGCGCTGCGCCACACCGGCGTCAGACGCACCGACGTACCCGGCGCCAGCGTGCCGCGCACCGCCAGACCCAGCCCGACCGGCGTGCTGCCCGGCGTGTAGCGTTCGATGAGCGGGTCGGTGGTGGCGGTGCTCGCGCCGTCCTGCGCCGGTACGCCCGACAGCACCACCGTGGGCGCGCCGCTGGCGTTCTTGGGGTTCCAGCGCCACAGCGGGGGAATCAGGTCACCGGCCTGCGGCACGGCGATGGTGTCGCGCCGGCGCGCGAGGCCGGCCGGTTCCTCGATCAGGAACGGCCACAGCCGCGCGGCGACCGGCGCGGCCATGTCTTCCGGCAAGGCGGCTTCCACCAGCGCGGCGATGGCGGCGCGCGTGGTCAGGCCCAGACGGTAGGCATCCAGCACGTCGGCGATGCGCTCGCGGTATTCCTCCACGGTCTCGGCAAGGCTCGCCGGCTCGGTCCACGGCGGCAGGTCCAGCAGCGCGGCCAGACGCGCCAGGTCGGTGACGTAGGGATAGGTCAGCAGTTCGCGCTGGTCCTTGGGCGCGCGCACGTTGGCCGGCGGCAGGCCGCGCGCGGCGCGGTCGCGCTGGTAGTGCGTGTCGGTGAGTGCCGCGTCCGCGCTGTCTGCAAAGTGCGCGCGCAACACGTGCTGGGCGTGCGCGCCGGCGTCGTCGAGCTGGGCGCCGACCGCCGCCACCAGACGCGCGATCAGGCTGTCCTCGCCCGCTTCCGGGCGCCACAGCGAGGGCAGCCGGCCGGCGAGTTGCTCGGCGCCGCTCATGGGCCGGCCTTGGGCTTGACCAGCACGTTTACGCTGGCCACGGCCAGGCGTTCACCGGCAGCGAGCGTGAGCGTGGGGGCGGCTTCGGAGTCCTGCACCAGGCTCAGGCCGCTGGCGCGGGTGTAGGCGAATTGCACCGTGTAGGGCGCGTAGTCCGCCGCCGTTGGCAAGGGTCCGGGGCCGGCGTCCACTTCCGCGAGCGTGGCGGCGGGCAGGCCGGGCAGCGGCAAGGCGCGCGCCATGCGCCCGAAGGTGAGCGTGCGCAGCGGCTCGGCGGCCGGCGGTTGGGCGGTGGTGAGCGTGTTGATGTAGGCGGCGGCCTGTTCCAGCGCGGTCTGGATCGTGGCCCGGTCCGGAATGCCGGCGTTGTTGGGGTAACGCACGGTGAGGTGCAGCTGCGTGGGCAGGGCGTTGTCCACCAGCGTGAGCGCGCCCAGCTGCGTGACCATGCCTTCGAGGTTCAGCTTGCCGCCGGCCATGTCCAGCACGTTGGCCCCGCCGGCCGTGGCGGCGACGAATGACAGGTCTTCCGTACCGGCCACCCCCAGCGCCAGCCCGGTGAGCTTGGCCACGCTGCCGGACGATTTCAGCGGCAGGCGCGCGAAGTAGTCCTCGACGCGGCCGCGCACCTCGGCCTGGATGCGCTTGAGGTCCGCCTCGATCAGGCCCGGCGCCGTGACCAGGCGCAGTTCCAGGTCCACCGGCACCGGCGCGGGACCGTAATTCCATTCCACCGCCACGCCGGCCGGGCGCGCCTGATCCACCTCGAACTCCAGGCGCGCCTGCTGCTGCGGCGTGATGGCGGCGTCGTGAATCAGCACCGCGATGCGGCCCGGGCCCGGCTCGCTGACCTCGCCGCGCAGGCCCTGGCGGGCGATGGCGGCGACGATGGCGCCGGGCGTGCCGCGCTCGGCACCGGCCAGAAAGCTGCGCGCGCGCAGCCGCAGTTCGGCGTCGGTCTCGTCCTGGTCCAGGCGGGAACTGGGCGCCGGATTGCTCACGCCCTCGATGCCGGCGATGGGTTTGGCCAGCAGCGTCAGCGCACCGGCCGGCACGCCGTCGTTGTCGGCCACCAGATCGCGCGCCGCCACCCGCCCGGAGGGCTGGCCGTCGGCCAGGATCAGTTCGTCGAGGGTTTCGTACTCGATGGCGCCATCGGCGGTGAGTACGCGCGTGCCGGCCACGATGGCGATTTCGCCGCGCGTGGTGGGCAGGCGGCGGAACTCCAGCGTGGTGCTGTTGCGCCCGGCGACGATGCGCTCGATGCCCAGCAGCGCGACCACGTGATCGAGCGCGCTGCCGGTGGCCGTGGCGATGAAGCCGGCGTCGTACACCGCCTGCATCTGCGCGTACAGGCCGGCGGTTTCCAGCGCCACGGCTTCCAGCAGCGTGCGCACTACGGAACCTGGGTACAGATCATTCACGCGCGGGCTCTGGCCGCGGCGCAGGTAGTTCACCTCGAACACCGAGCCGGGGTCCGGGCGGGCGCTGTCTTTCCATTCCAGCGCCGCGCCGTCGCCAGACAGCGCGTAGTCCGCGCCGCGCGCAAAGGCCTGCGAAACCCCACCGGCGAGACCATACACGGAGGTGATTTCCGCCGCCGGGCCGGCCAGCAGCGCGTAACGCGCCGGGCCGCGCCCGCCGGGCGGCGGGTAGGGATGCGCCTCGCCCGCCACGCCGCCCAGCAGCGTGGTCAGCAATTGCTCGGAGACTTCCGGGTAGGTTTTGCGGCGAAAGCTCATGGCCGTGTCCTTATGGCCTCAAGGGCCGAGATCGAGCGAGAAGGGGCCCACGACCAGCACCTGCGCGGCCCCGGCGGGCAATACCTCCAGGCGCACGTCCACGCTGGAGCGCTGGCCCGGCGTGCGGATGATGTCCAGCGTGCGGATCTTGCCGATGCGCGGCTCGCGGCCCAGCGCATCGAGCAGGTGCAAGCGCAGCAGCGCGCGCGTGGTGGCGGTGTTGCCGGTGCCGATCAGTTCGTGCACGCGCGAGCCGTAGTCCGGATGGCCCAGGGCGGCCAGTTCGCCGCGCGGGGTGAGCACGCGCAGGATGATGGCCTGCGCCAGGTTCTCAAGACCCTCGCGCACCACAAAATCCCACTGCCGGCCGCGTCCACCGGGGCCGGCGTCCAGCTTCTCGGTGGGGCGGTACACCGGGCGCAGCTCGCGGTGGATGGCGTGCAGCGCGAGATCGCGCAGCAGCTGGGCGGTGGGTTTTTCCTGCACCGGCATGGCTCAGCCCGCCATGACCGTGCCGACCGCGACCACCGTGCCGGCCGGCAGGTCGGCCGGATCGTTGCAGGTGAGCGCGGCGTCGCCGTGGCGCGCCAGGGGCTTGCCGTTCACCATCACCGTGGCCGACCCGGCGATGATCGTCGCCTTGTTGGCCGGCGGTTTCTGGAACGGACCGGCCGTTGGCACGTGCGCGGGCGTGTTGGTGGCGGTGGAGCCCATCACGGCCGCCGGCTTGCCCTCGATGTTCACGTCCGTGGACAGGCCACCGTCGAGCATGCCGGTAAACGGACTGGGCAGGGGCGTGGGCACCGGCCCGCCGGGGCTTGGCACCTGCTGGATGTGGATGTCGGTGGCGATCACCCGGTCTCCCTGTTTGGCCGCTGGCATGCCCATATCCGGTGCCTAGTTGAGGTTGATCACGGCGCCCTTGAGCGCGAGGGTGCCGCCGGCTTCCAGCGTGACGTTGCCGGAGCCCTTGAGCGTGAGGTTGCCGCCGCCCGAAATCGAAACATTGCCGGCCCGGCTGATCTCGATGGCTGCCTGGCCGCCCACGTCTACCGTCACCACCGGGTCGTCGTCCTGCACGGTCAGCGTGCAGGCATCGCCGACCTTGAGCACCGCGCGCTGGGGGTCGGCCTCGTGCAGTTCCAGGCGCAGCGCCTTGCTTTCGCTTTCGCCACCGGGCAGATGAATCACGAACTGCCCGGCGGCGTTCGGCGGCGGGCGGTCCTCGTCGTTGTAGAGCGTGCCCAGGATCACCGGGCGATTGAGGTCGCCACCGACGAAGCTCACCAGCACCAGGTCGCCGACATCCGGCACGCTCGCCACGCCCTTGCGCGTGGTGAGCAGCGGCACCGCGTCGAGCACAAGATCGCTGCCCGGCAGCGCCACGGTGGCGGCGTAGTTGCCCGGGTCGGCCGGCGCCACCGCCTGCACCGTGCCCAGTTCGGAGTTGCGCTGGGCGCCCAGTTCCTCGCGGATCAGCGCGCGCAGCGTGTCGTACAGCGCCGTGCTCATGCCGCCACCGCGTCGAGCTGGGCCACGTAACCACCCCGGCCGTAGCGGTGGCGCGCGGTTTCGATCACCCAGTCGCCATCGCCCGCGCCGCCGGGGCTGCCCTTGACCGTGACCGTGGCGCCGGGAATCAGCGCCGGACCGCCGGGCACGTGCAGGCGCACCCGTGCACCGCGCGCGCTGGCCTGGGCGGACCGGGCGGCGGCGGCATCCCGGACCGCCGCGCTGGAGCGCAGCGTGCCGTCGGTGTGGGTGCGCGCCGGATCGCCACTGCCGGCCTGCGCCTGGATGCCTTGCGGGTCCTTGGCGAGCCAGCTCCACGCCGCGCTGCCCTGGCTGCCGGCGGCGCCTTCGCCGACCAGCGTGACCAGGCCCTGCGGCGGTGCGCTGGCGCGGTGTTCGAGCGCCAGCACATCCTGCCCGTGGCTGACGGTCTGCACCGCCGGCCCGCCCGGCTTGGCGCAGCGCAGCGCGCCGTCGCCGTCCACCCACACCAGCAGGCCACTGTGGGCGGCCAGCACGGCCGACCATTCCCACAGGCTGCGCCGGTCGTCCACCGCCAGGAAGGGATAGCTGGCGCCGGTTTCGAGCGCGCCGGGGGTCAGGCCCGCGGCCGCGGCAAAGCCTTTAAGCAGATCGGCCAGCGTGCGCGCCTGATGGCCGGCGTTCTCGCGCCGGCGCGCCAGCTTGATCGCGGCCGACGCCAGCACCACCACGCGCCGCTCGCCCGGCTGGGACTCGATGGCCAGTACCTCGCCCTGGAGCAGCGCGCCGAGCGCGCCTTCCTCGCCCAGTTCCACGCGCAGCGAATCGCCGATCGCCACCACCGGCGCGCCTTCGCGGTCGGTGAGCGTGAGGCGCGCGTGGCTCACCGCCGGGGCCGGCGCCAGCAGCACTTCCACGTCTGTCAGGTGGTCCGCCCAAGGGTCCGGCGCGGGCGCCGAAAGCAGGCTGAGCGCCATGTCGAGCAGCCCCCCGCCACCCGCCGCCGGGGCCGGCGGTCCCACCTTGCAGCGCGGCCGGAAACCCGGCGCGGCCGGGGCATCGGGCAGGAAGGGCAGGTCCATCAGCCGGCCCGCTCGTTGTCGGAGGTGTACCAGGTCAAGGACCTGGGCACGCCGCTGCGGATGTCGCGGAACACGAACGGGAACGTGAATACCGACAGGTCGGCATCGGGAATCGGCGCCACCGGCGACGGCGGCGGCGCGGGGGGGCCGGCGGGACCGCCACGCACGTGCATGTGAACGTGGCTGTGGAAGGAAAAGCCGGTGTCGTCGGCGCCCATCAGCACCTGCCCCTGCAAGACCTCGGTGCCGATGATGAGCTTCGGATCGGTCACGCCGCGGGCGGCAAATGCGGCCCGGACACTGCCCTGCTTGCCGTGGCCATAGACGGCATAGGTACACGGGTACAGCGTGCGAATGGAGGCGTCCAGAATCTCCTGATCGTGCGCCGGCACCACCGCGTCGTGACGCACGATGATGAAATTCCAGCCCGGATTGTCGCTGCGCCAGGTATTGCCCATCACAGCGTTGGATTGAATTCGGATAGTGGCTTGTTCGGTGGGGCCGGGCTCGGTGTTGTCGTCCACCCAGTCGTAGAAATCGACCACGGTGCCCGGCCGCGCGGCGAGCACTTCCTGGCCGTAATCGTGCGCGAAGTCGTAGGCGTAAATCTGCGAGGCGGGGTTCAGGCGCATGTGGCTGAACATGCCCTGATTGGCCTGGCTCACGTACAGCGGCACGCCGCGCTCCCAAGGCAAGCGATAAGGCGAGGTGTCGGGCTTCGGGTAGCCGGTGAACGGCGGGCTTGCCACCGCCAGCGGTTTGCCCTCCGAATCGTGGCCCGGGTTGTACTTTCCGTCGTCGGTGTCGCCTTCGAGTTCCTGGTAGTACTGGATCGGAAAGCTCAGCGCCGCCTGCAGCGCAGCCCATCCGGCCTGCGCGCCGAGCTGCGCCGGCTCCACGGTGCGAGCCAGACCCCACGACAACAGCGTCGCCAGCATGCCGGTTCCGCTGGCCATCAACACAGACAGCAGCCAGTACAGAAAGAACTTTGGGTTGGTCCCGAACGACGGATAGCAATAATCCTCACGCGGAATCAGCGGAAAAAAAGCCAGCTTGAGCGTAACCGCCACCGCGGCGCCGACCAGCGGATCCAGGTGTTCGCGGTTGCGCGGGCGCGTGTCCACACCATCCGGCGCGCTGCCGGGCCCTTTCTGGTTCAGCAGCGTCATCGCGCTCAGGATGGCGTTTGCCACGCCGCTAGGCAGGACGTTGATGCCGAGCGTCGACAGCACATCGCCCGCGAACAGCGTCGCCCACTGGGCCCGGCAATTCTCGCCGGTAGCCGCCGTGTGTTTGCCTTCGGTCGAGCCGATTCCGACCGCCAGCCAAGGGAGTACGGTGAAAGGCCATTGCCAACCGCCATCCAAGCCCGCTTCGCGTGTGATCAAGGACAGCAGCGGCGCACCACCCAGACTCGCTCCCACCGAGTGCGCCAGATTCCACACCGCAAGCGGCGTGTTGGCGGCGTATTCCTTGGGGCTGGTGGCCAGGGCCACCGTGTGCAGAATGCTTTTGACGAAGCTGCCCAGGGCCACCGACAACTGTGCCCAGAATTCCATGAACTCGGCGTTAAACGGCCCGAAGGTGTAACTGTCCGGGCCGGTGCTCGCGAACTGCGGGGCGTCCTGCCAGCGGCCGTTGCCGCCCTCGAAGGTGTGCAGCACCTGGTCGTCCTGCAGCGGCCGGCGCAGGATCAGCTGCGTTCGGTCGGCGGACAACCAGACTTCGTTTTTCGGAAAGCCGTCCGGCGTGCCCAGCAGCGTGCCGACCAACTGGTTCACGATCGCCAGCGCCGTGACCCCGCCGCCACGGTTCTGGCTCGAATACAGCCACGAGGCGTACCAGCAGTATTGGTCGCCGGAAGCGGATGGGTGCGCTTCGCCCGCACCCACCGTGTGCGCACCGAATGGCTGTCCGGCGGCCACATGCGCCAGCCCGCGCACGGCGCCCAGCGCAGCCTTGAGCTTGTCACCCAGGCAGGCCAGGTCGGTCCGCAGCTGGCCAAGGCCGGTCCGGGCGAAGGCCTTGTAGATGACCTGCGCCATGCGGTCCGGGCTCAGATCAAAACGCGGCAGCTGTGGCAGCAGTTCGGCCTCTATGCGGCCCAGCAACGCCACCAGCGCGTAGCGGGTGGCGGCGGTCTGCGGGTCCAGCGCAGCGGTGCCTTCCAGCAGTCCGGCGTGCACATCGGCCAGCACCTGCGTCAACTCGCTGGCGAGGGCGTCCTGCGACAGCCCGAGCGATCCGGTCGCAAGCGCGTGAACCTGGCGCACGACGTCGCGCAGCGCCGCTTCGGACAGGTTCCGGACCGCCGCCAGCGCGGCATCCAGCAGCGCTTCGACCAGCGCCAGCGCCTCCAGCGGGCTGCGCACCCCGGCGCTGTCTTTGGCCAGCTGGTCCGCCTGCCGGGTGACCGGCGTCAACAATGCCTGCGCACCGGCCAGGGCCTGCTGCAAACGCGATTCCAGGCGCGCGGCAAAACGCTCGCCCATGCGCGCGAAGGCGCGAGAGAACAGCGGTCCGATGTCCTGCATGCACTGCGGGCTGGACAGAATCCGGTAGCCGACCGCCAGCAGGTCGTCGCCAAACGCCTGCGTATCGTTCAGGCCCTCGATGCGGGCCAGAACCTGCGGGTTGAGCAAGGCGGTGCCCAGTGACACTTGGCGGCTCCTAGAAAGCCACCGCAGCGGACTCGCCAGCCGGGCTGCTGCTGGGCGCGGCGGCCAGCATGGCCTGGTAGGCCACGTCCACACGGTTCAGCTCGGTGCGCAGCTCGTCAGGGAGGGCGCCCAGCTTGTCGAGCACCGCTTGCATGGCATCGCCCACGTCGAAGGCTTGCGCGACCGGCAGCAGGTCCCGTTCGTAAACCGCTTGCAGCGGCTCGATCACCAGCGGACCCGGATCGAGCGCGGCAAGCCGGGCCCGAAGCTGCGCCCACGCGGCGTCCAGCTGCGCGCGCAACGCCGGGGTGAATACGGCGCCCAGGGTGATGTCATCGAGCAGGTCTTGCACCGCGCCGCGCAGGACCGTGCCCAGCGCGGCCGGATCCAGAGCGCGCAGCTTGTCCACCAGCGCACCGTGCAGGGCGTCCACTTCGCGCGTGTAGACGTCCAGATCAAGGCCAGTGATGCGCTCCACCAGGGCATCGAGTGCCTGCGCGGCGTCGGCCAGGGCTTGCGGCGCGGCAAACAGCGCTGCCAGCTTGCTCTGGATGGCTTCCAGCAAATCGCCGAGCGCGTCGCCAAAGGTGCTGATCAGCGCGCTGATTGATTTCAGTGCCTTCAGAAATCCGACCACCGGCGCGCCAATTTGTTGGTCGATAGCTTCCCGCAAAAGCGCCCGCAAGGCTTCGGCCGTCAGCGCAGCTGGCGCTAGGCCGGCCAGCGGACCGTCCAGGCGCAGGTAGCGCGCGTCCCAGTCCGCGAACAGGGCAGTGAGCGCGGTATTGCTCCGCGTTACGGCCTCGCTCAATCGACTCAAACCCGCCAAACCGCGGCCAAGTGGCCCAAGCGGGTCGACACCAGCCAGGAATGCGGTCAGTGCAGCGCGCTGCGCCGCATCGCTCACCGCCGCCACGCGCGGGGCCGTCAGCGCGTTTTTGGCCTGCACCAGGCGGGCCAGGCGGGCGGGCGCATCCGCTGCGGCCAGCGCCGCATCCAGGGGCGCGCGCGCCCTCGTCCAGGCGCTTTGCAGGGCTGCGGCGCGGGCGTTTTCCACCGCCGTAGCCAGCGCGCCGAGCGGGCCGGCAAGCTGCACCGGTGCGTCCGCTGGCAGCTTGGCGAGGATGGCGTCCAGCCACGCCGAAAGCTGCGCATCCGGATCGGCAAGCAGGGCGAGCTTGGCGGTCCATGCCGCGATCACGTCGGTGGCCTGGTTGAACGGTTCCAGCAGCCGCTGCACCTGCGTTGCCACCTGCGCGAGCGCCTGGGCCAGGTCTTGCGTGGGCAGGGCGCCATCGAGCGTGGCCAGCGCCGCTTCGACCTGCGCGGCGAGGGGTTCGAGCAACTGGCCCGGGCGCAGGGCGGCGAGTTCACGGGTGAGCGCGCCATGCGCCTGCGTCAGCGGGGCCAGCAACGGCGCCGGCTCCAGCGCAGCCGCCAAGCGGCCGAGCGCGCCGTCGAGCGCATCGTGCGCCCCGTCCAGCCAGGCGGTGGGTGAGAAGCCGTCGAGCTCTCCGGTCAGCGCCGTGAACGGTGTGCCGAGTGGTTCGTCCAGTAATGCGCGTGGCGAATAGGCGGCCAGCGCGCCGGCAATACGCTGCGGCAGCTCGCGCAGACTGTCGAGCAACGGGCCCGGGCTCTGGGCGACCAGGTCGTCGAGCTCACCCAACAGCGGATTGATGATCGGTACCAGCGAAGGCGGCAGCACCGACATGGCGGTCGAGATCATCTCCGGCATCGGCGCGACGAGCTTGGCGTCGTCGATGGCATCCAGCGCCGACTTGACCTCGCCAATGCCGCCAATCACCGCATCGGCCACCGGCGCGAAGCTCAGTGCGTCCAGCTGCTGCGCCAGCGCCTGTAGCTGCGCCAATGCGTCGATCAGCGCCTGCACCTGGGGCCCTTGCAGCAAGGCCGAAAGCTCGTCCAGCAAGGCCTGCACCGGGGCAGCCAGCGCTTCCGAGTCGAAGGCATCCAGCGCACCCCCGGCGGCGGTGATGGCCTGCGTGAGCGCCGCGCCGGCCGGACCGAGCGCGGCGCCAATCGCGTCAGCCAGCGCCTGTACCGCCTGTTCGATAGCCGCACGCGCCTGCGCCACGATGGCCGCCGGGTCAAAGGCGCTCAGCGCGGCATCGGCTTCGCCAAAGGCCGCCCGGGCGGTGGCAGTGAGCTGGGCGATACCCTGCTCCACCGTTTGAATGGCGTCCTGGGCCTGGCCGAACACCGCCGCCAGCGGCGCGGTCACGGCGCCGACGTCGAGCGCACCGAGCAGCCGCTCCAGCCACTGGCGGACCCGGGTCAGCAAATCCGCCACCGGCTGGAAGGCGTCCGCACCGATCGAGGCCGGCACGGTGGGCACGAACGCCGCGCTGATCCCGCCGACAGCAGCGCGTGGTGCCAGCAGAACCAACAGGCGGCAAATGCCGGTTTCCAGCCGCCCCGGCAGCGCAAGCACAGCGCCGCGCAGGGCTGCCACCGCCGCCTGCTGAGCGTCGAACAGTGCGTTCTGGGCTTCCAGAACGGCTTGCGCCGCCTGGCCGGTTCCGAGCGCTGCGGCGATTGCAGCGGCATCGTCCGCCCGCACTGCCGCGTCGAGCACGCCCAGGGCATCCATCAATTGCTGCGCGGCATTGCCGATCGGGGCCCCGGGCAGCTCCGACACGGTGTCCGACGGTATCGAGACTGCCGGCTGGGCCGCGCTGTTCGCCGTCACAATGCTGGCAAGCGCGCTCAGCGTGGCGCTGAACTCGTCCATCAGCTGCGCCCCGGTCGCCGCGTCCCAGCGCATCAGGCTGTCGAGCGGATCGCGCAGGTCGTCCAGCAATGGAATGGCCCGCACGCCGAAATACCCCGCCCCATCCGCGACGCCGATCCTGTGATGCAGCCAGCCGAGCAGCGCCGGCGCGCTCATATCCGCCGGTAAGGTATCAAGCAGGGCCTTGGCAGTGTCCACCTGGGCGGCACTGAACACTGGCGCGGGAGCTGGCACTGGCGCGGCTGGCGGCGCTGGCGGATCACCTGGCGCCGGAGTTGGCACTGGCGCCGCGACCGGCGGCGAGGCGAACGCGGGAATCAGGCCACAGGACAAGTCCGTCGCCAGCAGTGTGCGCACGGCTTCCACTACTGCGAGCAGTGGTCCGAGCGCATCGGCAAGCCCGCTTTGCACGTTCGCGCCCAGTCCGGATAGCGCGCCGGACAGAGGCTGCGCACCACCGGCCAGCGCGCCTTGCAGCTGCGGCAGCAGCGTGCCCAGACCCGCCGTGAGATCTGCGGCCAATTCGAGTTTCGGCAGCGGCAGCGCGTCCAGATGGCCGAGCAGAGCCGCGAAGTCGCCCGGCGGCTGGGTCATCACGCCGCGCAGCGTTGCCCCGATGTCCGCGAACCGCCCGGCCGCGCCGGCGATATCCACGCTCACCGAGCCGCCGCTGGCGAGGCTTCCGAGCTGTTCGAGCAGCGTCGCCATGTCAGCCTCCGAGCAGACCTTGCAGGCTGCTGCCCACTCCGCCGAGCGTGCCGACGACGTCTTTCACTTCGTCCAGCGCGCCGGCCAGCGGTTTGGTCGGGTCCGACAGGTCCGGCACGTTGCCCAGCGCCGCGAGTGCATCCAATGCGCCGAGCGCCGAGTCCAGCATGCCGGCGGCCGCATCCAGCAGACCGGTGTCGATGCCGCCCAGCAGATTCGGCAGCGGCGGTGGCGGCGGACATTCCACCAGCCACATCGAGTAATCGACCTGATCCGGGGCCGACGCGACGGCCTGCACGTGCAGGCGCTCGATCAGCACATATTGAAGCTCGGTGCCGGTGGCGATGTCGGACACGAAGGTGAGCGGTTCGGCGGCGAGGTATTTCTCGCGCGCGCTGGTCAGGAACTCGGTACCCGGTTCGTCACCGAACAGCGAGCCTTCGATGACCACGCGCGTCGGCCCGCGCCCCAGATCCTGGAACAGGCTGCCGGCCCGGCCGGGGATTTCCAGTTCCGCGAGCTGGCGCTGTTCCAGCGTTTCCAGGCGCGTGACGCGCGGCAGGGTGTAGTCGCCGAGCATGGGCGTGAGGTTCACGGCAGGCCCACCCCGCGCAGCGCGCCTTCCGCCCGCAGCGCGCGGGCGAGGTCATCGGCGCTGACCGGCGCAGCGTTCACGGCGAAGCCGGTCACCGCGGCGCTGGCTCCGGAAGTGGTGGGCGCGACCGCCGGGGCGCTGCCGGCGGGAGCGGGCAATGCGCCGCGCTCAGGTGTAAGCACCGAGGGTGCGCGCGGGGCCGGGCGCTGCCGCGGCGTGGCCGGGGTCTGGCCGCTGGCCTCAGATGTCGCGCCGGCGCGCGCGGCGTACTCGAATAGTTCCACGGTCAACCGGCCGATGCCGGCCAGCGCCGAGCGGGCGTGGTCGGTGGTCGAGACGTCGGCGTCGGCTTCGGTGGCCGGTGCTGTCGCGCTGGCGCGCGCCGCGGCAGTGCCGGTCCACGTGCCGGTGCCACCCGGGCCGAGCCGGGCCGGGCCTTTCGCGGGTGGCTGTGTCGGGGTGGCAGTGCCCGCCGACGGGGGGCTCAAGGCGATCTGCCACCACAGCGCGTTGCCCAGCGCGGCGATCTGCGCCAGTACCGGCGCGGCGCCAGCCGTGCCGGACAGAGCGGCCAGCGCCTGCGCGCCCAGGCCGGCAGCCTGACTGACCGCGCCGGTGGTGTTGAGGGCGATGGCGCGCGCTGCCTGCGCCTTGCCCGGCGTCGATTCGGACAGGCTGGCCAGCGCCGCCGCGATGCCGGGCAGCGTGCCTGCGATCGGTGCCGGCGAACTGGAACTGCCCTTGCCGGCGAGCGCGTCTCCGATCAGCGCACCGATGCCGCGGGCGGCAATGGCAGCAGGCTCGCCGCGAACTGGCCGCCGACGCCCGGTGGCGTCCGGGCTGGGCGTGCGGGGCCGCACCGGGGCGGTGCCGACCGGGGGGCGCGCCAGGGGATCGAAGCTCGCGGCATCCGGGGCGCGGTCAAGGTCTTGCAGCCGGCCGGCGAGTGCCTTTTCGAGCGTCAGTGCCTGACCGAGCGCAGGCGCGCCGAGTACGCCCAGCAGGGCGCGCACCGCGCCAGCGGCGGTGCCCGCGAGCGCGCCGGCCATTTCAGACGTCGGCACGGCGTCGCTCCCGGATAAGTTCCAGGTGCACCAGCATCTGGCCCAGCGTGAGTTCGGCCACCTGCTCGGGCGTCCAGCCAAACTCTGCCGACAGCAGGTGCGCGGCGCGTACCAGCGGGTCCGCAGCGGCGTTCTGCAAGGTGTCCACACCCAGCGTGATGCCGCTGATGCGGTTCACCTCGCGCAGCAGGAACTCCAGCAGACCCACCGGCAGCGCGTTCACTTGGCCGTGCGTCAACGGCGGCTCGTCGAGTGCCGCCTGCACCATCAGCGCGGACAGTAGCTGATCGTTGTCCTTGGCCGCGCGCGAGATCAGCGTCAGATCGCGCACGGTGAGCGGCCGCAGCCGCACGCGTCCGTCGGCGGGTCCAGCCGGGCCGAGCAGGTCCGGCGGTACGGCGACCTCGTGCGTCAGTGCGCTGCCGGCCAGCAGCTCGTCGGCCGTGAGCATGGCGTGGTTCCGCGCCCGCTCAGGCGCCCTCGTCCGAGACCGTCATGAACAGGGCCTGGAAACCGGCCGATTCCATGACGAAGTCGTCCTCCGGCAGCGTGTAAGCCCACTGGTCGAGCTTGACGCCGTGCAGGGTGAGGGTGGATTTGACCCCCGGCACGGCAGCGTTTTCGGCCAGCAGTGTGATGTTGAAGGACGGCTGTGCCCAGGACTGTGCCGGCCGGCCGTCGGCCGCCTCGCCCAGCAGCAGGCGCAGCAACGCGCCATTCAGATACGCCCGCTGGATGGTGCCGCGCACGCTGACGTTGCCCGAGCGCAGCTCGGTCGCATAACGCTGGCCAAGCTCATGAAAAGGCCGCACCTCGGAGCGGACTTCCAGCGACACGCCCGTGGCGCGGCCGATGGTCAGGACGTCGTTGGCATCGATGATGCCCTGAGCGACTTCCGCCTCCTTGCCGTTGGCGGACACGGTGGACAGGGTGATGGAGCCGTCGGCCCCGGTGTAAACGCTGGTGTTGGCCATGGCGCAGTTCCTCGGGGTTCAGGCTCAGGACAGAGCCAGGGTGACGCGGATGTAGTCGATGCTGAAGGTCGGTTGCATGGCCACGTTCACCACGCAACGGCCGGCGATCTCGTCGGCGCGCGTGGCCGTCACGTCCAGCGTGTAGCCCGTCAGTTGCTCGTCGAACAGCATGGTCGACAGGAAGCTGTCGAGCGCGCCCTTGAGCGCCTTTCGTACCCGCTCATTGTTCAGACGCCCGACGAATGGATTCGACACCTGACGAATGCCGGTCTTGGCGTAATCCACGATGCGGCGCGTGGTGATCTGGGCAAACGCCTCGCCCTGGGTGGTGATGCCGCGCACCACGCGGATGCCCTGGCGGGTTTCCAGCGCCAGCACGTTGCCCGACACCAGCGCCTTCAGTTCGCCATAGCCGAACTTGCGTCCAAGCCGCGTGACGCCGGGCAGCGTCTTGTTGGTTGGGCTGGCCTGTGGCGCCAGCGAGGCGATCAGCCCGGCCACCGCAGCGGCCGTGTACTGGCCCGGCAACAGCACGTCGCTGCCATCAGTGTCCAGGCCATGAATGGCAGGCGTGGCCAATACGAGGCGCTTGTCGGCATTGGCCTGCGCGACGATATCGGCGGGTGCGGCGTTACCCGCCGCATCGGAACCGATGACGCCGATCACGTCCCGCGCATTGGTCTCGGCACTGCTCACGGCCGATTTGATGACCGTCGTGGCGGTGGCCGTGGCCAGCTCCGGAATTACCAGCACGTTCACGTCTTCCTTGAGCAGCTCGTCCAGAGCATCGGAAAAATTCTGTGTGGTGGCCCCGGCCGCGAGCGCCTGGGCGTAGATCGTGGTGGCGCCGTTACGAAACAGCAGCTCGATCCCGCGCATCAGATTCAGGGCGCCGGTGGCGACCGGGTCCGACGGCGCCCACAGCGCCCTGGCATCGTCCAGGCTCGACAGGATGTGGGTGGTGTCGAGCGCATTGGTCACGCCGGGCGCCGCAGCGGCGGTGCCGACGATGGCAACGTTGCCAAAGGCGATGCCCTTGGGCGCGATGAGCCCCTCGGCCTGCACGCGGATGTAGGCGCCGGGGATGATCTGTTCGGCGAAACTGTCTTCCATCGGGATGTCTCCAGGCCGGGGTTAAAGGAGCTCGATCAGGCGCACGCGGTGAAAGCGCGCGCCGTCGTTGCCGTGGGTGAAAAAGCCGATCTCGCCGGCCGGAACCGGCGTCTGGGCCTGCACCTCGAGGGTCTGCACGCCGTCCAGCGCCGCGCGCAGGGTGTGGTCGAATACCGTCACGGTCAGCGTGTGGCGAACGCCCGTAGTGAAGCCCGCGGCGGCCGGCTCGCCGATCACGCTCCAGGCGCCCACGCCCGCCTTGCGCCCGAACAGGTGGTACCCGTTGCGCTGCGAGGCCAGAAAATGCAGCCGCTCGTTGGCGCCGGTGCGGCCAAAGACAAGGCCGATGCCGTCCTGGCTAGTGGACTCGAACTCGACTACGGCGATGAAATGCGCCAGCGCCAGCGGCGCGCCATCGAGGCGCCACAGCAGCTGCGCCCCGGCCTTGCGGCTATCGCTCACGGCGAGCGCGCCGCCCCGCGTCGCAGCGGTCTGCACGATGCAGCCCGCCAGCGCGTCGTAACTCCACGCCCCGACCGGGGAGGCGGCGTTCAGGTCTGTGTCGTCCGCGGGCACGAATCCGGCCAGCGGGGCGGATGCCCCGGCCAGCGTGCGCATCGCCAGATCGAAGCGGTAGCGGGCTCGATAGGGCGTCAGATTGGTGTCGAAGCCCAGGTCGATGGTGTCGATCAGTCCCTCGCTCGCCACCGGCAGGTGGCGGTATTCGAAGCGGACATCGAAGCGCGCCTGGCGCGGGTCGACTCCGTCGTCGGCATGCCGGCGCAGCCGCTCGATGCCCTGCGCGCGCAGATCGCCGCGCTGCTGGGTGAGCAGCGTCCCGGCCAGACTGCGCAGGTAATCACCGGCTGCCGCATCGGATCCGCCGCTCACGCGCAGTTCCAGAATGGCATCCAGCAAACGCGCCCGCACGGCGCCGCGCGGGGCCGTGTGCTCGCCAACGTAGCCGCCCAGACCACGCGGCCGGATGCTGTTTGGCGACAGATTCAACTGGCGGCTCAGGCCGGCCGGCGGCGGCGGCCAGGCAAGGCCTTTTACCGCACTGTCGAGGGCTGCCAGGGCAGCGGTGGCGACCGGGTCAGCCATGCGTCCTCCTCGGGTTCCATTCGGACTCGGGCGGTAAACCGGCCTAGCCCGATGGCGCTGGACGTGAAGCGTTCGAACCGTGCCCGACCGACGCTACAGCATGGTGACGGTCGATCAGCACAGGGACGGCATCGTCACACCCGCCACCACCCCGGCGTTGTGGACCAGTGCACATTCGCGGCCCGGGCGGTGTACCTTGCGGCCCAATGCGCGTGTTGGAAACCTCATGGCCACCTGGGCAATCGGCGACATTCAGGGCTGCTTCGATGAGTTCACGGCGCTGCTGCGCGCCATCGACTTTCGGCCAGACCGCGACCGGTTGTGGCTGGTCGGCGATCTGGTCAATCGCGGCCCGAAGTCGCTCGAAACCTTGCGTTTCGTGCATTCACTCGGGGACGGCGCGATCACGCTGCTGGGCAATCACGACCTGCACCTGCTGGCGGTCGCTGCCGGGCACGGGCGCCTGCGGCGCGGCGACACGCTCGATGAGGTGCTCGGGGCGCCGGATCGGGAGCCGTTGCTCGACTGGCTGCGCGGCAGGCCGCTATTCCACTACGACCCGGCGCTGGACATGGCGATGGTCCATGCGGCGCTGGCGCCGGGCTGGGATCTGGCCACCGCCAAAACGCGCGCCGCCGAGGTGCAGACCGCGCTGACCAGCGATGCCGACGGCTATTTCGCGCACATGTACGGCGACACGCCGCACCGCTGGGACAATGCCCTGCGCGGCTGGCGGCGGCTGCGGGTGATTACCGACTACCTGACCCGGGTGCGCTTTTGCCGGCCGGACGGCACCTACGACATGCGCGCCAAGGGGCCGCCCGGCACGCAGCCGGAAGGCTACCTGCCGTGGTTCGCCCTGCCCGACCGGGCCAGCGCCGGCACGCCGATCGTGTTCGGGCACTGGTCCAGCATTGGCCTGGTCGATGGCCACGACGTGTACGCGCTCGACACCGGCTGCGTGTGGGGCCGGCAACTGAGCGCCCTGTGCCTGGAGGAAGGGCGCTGGGTGAGCGTGGATTGCAGCGCCCGCGGCTCGGGGGCCGGGGACTAACATACGACGCGAGCCACCGTTCGCGGCATGGGCGCCGCTCCCCACAGAACCAATAGAGTGTGGGAGGCCCGCCCTCGGGCCGAATGAGTCCGCGCAGCGAAACTACAGATAAGGAGGAGACCACCATGAACGCCATCCAGCGTCCGCCAATGCCCGCCGTAGACTGGCCCGGCCAGCAGGACAGCGTGACCCGCGTGCCGGGCCGGGTATTCGTGGACGCCGACATCTACGCTCTCGAACAGGAACGCATCTTCCGCGGACCGGTGTGGAACTTCGTCGGCCTGGACGTGGAAATCCCCAACCCCGGCGACTACAAGACGGTGCAGGTCGCCGACACGCCGGTCATCGTCAGCCGTGACCGCGACGGCAGCATCCACGCCTGGCTGAACCGCTGTGCGCACCGCAACGCCAAGATTTGCCTGGACAAACTCGGCCATACGGACAGCTTTTACTGTGTCTATCACCAGTGGGGCTACGATCTGACCGGCCGCCTGATCGCGGTGCCGTTCCAGCGCGGCATCGGCGGCCAGGGCGGCATGCCGGCCGATTTCGACATGGACGCCATCCGGCCTAAAAAACTGCGGGTCGAGAACTTCTGCGGCGTGCTGTTCGTCAGCTTCAGCGACGAGACGCCGCCGTTCGAGGACTACGTCGGGCCGCACGTCGCCAAGTTCATGCGCCGCGTCTTCAACCGGCCAATCAAGATTCTCGGCCACCAGCACCAGCACATGCGCGGCAACTGGAAACTGTACGCCGAGAACCCGCGCGACGGCTACCACGCCAGCCTGCTGCACCTGTTCTTTGCCACCTTCGGCCTGTTCCGGGCCAGCCAGAAGGGCCAGCTGCATGTCACCGAAAGCGGCCTGCAGACCTGCTTCTACACCTACGTCGGCAAGGAAGACGAAGCGGCCCGCCAGCAGGGCATGCAGGAAGCCGCCCACACCTACCAGGAAGGCACCTACAAGCTGGAAGACGGCAGTCTGCTCAAGGGCAAAATGGAATGGGACGACGGCATCAACCTGGTCATCATCGACGTGTTCCCGATCATGATGCTGCAGCAGATCGCCAACGTTCTGAACATCCGCCAGTTCGAGCCGCACGGGCCGGACGGCGTGACCGTGCACTACACCTTCTTCGGCTATGCCGACGAAGACCAGGAACTGACCGACATGCGCCTGAAGCAGATCAACCTGATCGGCCCGGCCGGCCTGGTGTCGATGGAGGACGGCCTGGCCATCGAGATCGTGCAGCAGGGCATCGCCAGCGACGGCGGCACCGAGGCCATCATCGAGATGGGCGGCAAGACGGTGGCGCCGGACACCACCTTCATGGCCAGCGAAGACCCGGTGCGCGGCTTCTGGAACGGCTACCGGCGGCTGATGGATATGTGATGCCGGCGGTGGTGCTGGCCGGCCGCGAGCTCAGTCGGTCGCCAGCACCTCGGCCGGCTCCCGCAGCCGCAGGTCCGCGAGCACCTGTACCGCATCCGGCATGGGCAGGCCGCCGGTCGCATCCGCGCGCAGCAGGGGCGCGAGCGTGGTGCGCAGCACCGAGTACAGCCGCGGGTGCTGCGCTTCCAGCTCGCCGAGCAGCGCCTTCATCTGCTGGCGCTGGCGGGTCGCGGAATCGCAGGTCGGGCAGTTGTCCGGGATCACCGGCAGCGGTGCGCTTTCGGCGAAGGCGGCCGTTTGCCGCTCGCGGGCGTAGACCAGCGGGCGGATCACCCGCAGGTCGCCGTCGTCGTTGGTGTACACGGCCGGCATGGCGCGCAGCTTGCCGCCGAAGAAGGCATTCATCAGGAAGGTCTCGGCCACATCATCCAGGTGGTGCGCCAGGGCGAGCGTGTTGTAGCCATGCTCGCGCGCCAGGCCGTACAGCTTGCCGCGGCGCATGCGCGAGCAGAACGCGCACAGCGTGCGGCCCTCGAACGAGCCCTTGGCCGCCCGCGCCAGGCTGTAGCTGGCCTGGTGGTAGGGCACGCCGAGACTCTGCGCATAAGCGGCCAGCGGGCTCGGGTCGTAACCGGGCATCTGCGGGTCGATGTTGGCGGCGCCGATCGTGAAGCGCACCGGCGCGCGCTGCTGCAGATACAGCAATACGTGCAGCAGGGACAGGCTGTCCTTGCCGCCGGAAAGGCCGACCAGGATGCGATCGCCGTCGCGGATCAGGTCGAACTCGCGGATCGCATCGGCGGCGGCGGCGAGCAGACTGCGCGAGGGTTTGACGACGGGGTTCATGGCAACACTGCGGCAGTGACGGGGGGCGGGCCGCGATTGTCCCACAGCGCCCGGCAGCGGCCTGCGTGGGACAATTCCGCCCACGCCAACAGCCCAATCAGGAGACGCGACATGGCCATCAGCAAAGTGACCAACGTCTATTACGTCGTGCCCGACATGGACGCCGCGCTGGCCTTTTATCGCGACACCCTGGGCCTGGCGATCAAATTCCAGGACGGCGACAAGTGGACGCAGTTCGACGTCGGCGGCACGCAGGTGGCGCTGGCCACCCCGGCGCCGGGCCAGGTGGACCCGGGCCAGAACGCCACGGTGGTGCTGCAGGTCGACGACCTGACCGCCACGCGCGCGCAGCTTGCCGCGCAAGGCATCGCGGTGAGCGAGATCATCGGCATGGGCGGCCACGGCAGCTTTTTCACCTGCCGCGATCCGGCCGGCAACATGGTGCAGTTCTTCGCCCGCAGCTGACCGTCTCACCTGCGCCATTGGCCCGAGACGGGCGCGGGCCAGGGCGGATTCACTTCAGTGCGGCAAATGCCGACGGCCGGCGACGATGGCAATCGCCCGTGCGATGCCCATGCCCGCGCCAACCAGCAGCACCACGCCGCCCAGCAGCACGCCAAACGGCCCGAGCGTGAAGATCATGATCACCGCGCATGCCGCCAGCGCCAAGGCAAGTACGAATGCGTCGTCCATGGCAGGCTCCTCCTTTGCTTATGAAGGCGCCCGAAGTGGCGGCGGCCGGTCGGGTCGCCATGCAACCCCGGACCGACCGAGCATACGCCGGTTTTGCGCGGTGGGGCGCCACCGGTTCGGCTGGCAACGCGGCTCCCCGCCGGTACAATCGGCCAATACCTAGCCGCGAGTTGTCAGCACCGACGGTCATCGGGATCGTCGCTCTCCCCCACCGGCAGCCGTGCCAGGGCGCCAGGAACCATCACATGAACAAGCCATCCGAGCCGGCCGTGCCGCAAATCGCCGACGTCCAGGGATCGCCCGACACGCGCCGGCTGGACATCGACCGCGTCGGCATCAAGGGCATCCGCCATCCGGTGCGCATCCTTGCCCGCAGCGGCACCGAACAGCACACGGTGGCCAACTTCAACATGTACGTGCACCTGCCGCACAACTTCAAAGGCACGCACATGTCCCGTTTCATCGAGATCCTGAACGGCCACGAGCAGGAAATCTCGCTCGGCACCTTCCGCCAGATGCTGCGCGAAATGTGCGAGCGCCTGGAGGCCCGCGCCGGCCACATCGAGATGAGTTTTCCGTTTTTCGTCAACAAGGCGGCGCCAGTGACCGGCGTGACCAGCCTGATGGACTACCAGGTCAGCTACATCGGCGAAATCGCGCACGGCCAGGCCGAGCGCCTGACCGCCAAACTGGTGATCCCGGTCACCAGCCTGTGCCCGTGCTCGAAGAAGATTTCCGACTACGGCGCCCACAACCAGCGCACGCACGTGACCCTGACCGCCCACCTGGGCACGCCGGTGTGGATCGAGGAACTGATCGAACTGGTGGAGGCGCAGGCCTCAAGCGAACTGTATGGCCTGCTAAAGCGCCCGGACGAGAAGTACGTCACCGAGCATGCCTACGACAATCCGAAGTTCGTCGAGGATCTGGTGCGCGACATCGCCGGCGCGCTGAACGCCGACGAGCGCCTGGCCGGCTACGTGGTGGAAGCGGAGAACTTCGAGTCCATCCACAACCACTCCGCCTACGCGCTGATCGAAAAGCCGGTCCGCGCCGGCTAAAGTAGGATCGCGCCGAATAAATCCATCCTGGATTTCCCGGCGCCCGCCACCCAGAAATTGTGGGAGCGCAGCTTTGCTGCGCGATGATCGCCCGGCACAGCCGGGCTGGGCTCCCACAGTTCTCCGAGTTTGCCTGGCCTCAGTACTTGCGGCGCAGCACCAGCGCGTCCTGCGCATGCTCGATCTGCGTGCGCGACAGAAACGACATGCCCAGCAGCGTTCGGCTCGGCTGGGCGCCGCGGATCACCACCGCCTGCACATTCGGCAGCCGGATGCTGCCGACACCCACCTCGCGCAGAGTGACCGCGTAGGCTTCGGTGATGCCGCTGGCAGTTTCCACCAATCCCCGGCTGCCGGCCCGGTAGTCGATACCCAGGGCGCGGGCGGTGGCATCGTTCATGGCCACGGTCGTCGCGCCGGTGTCGACCAGAAACTCGACCGACTGGCCGTTGATGGTGCCCGCCGTGTGATACATGCCGCTGTCACCGCGGGGTATGCGCACGGTCGCTGTCGGCGCAGCCGGTAAAGCTCCTCCAGCGCGCCCGCCGAGCGGAATTTCGTGCGTTTGACCGTCCACCTGCAGCCGCGCGCTGGCAGAGCCGAGCGCCAGCAGGCGCACGCCTTCGGGACTGGTCTGTCCGACCCGCAACGTGCGCCGCACGCCGTCCACCTGCAGCACCGCGCTTTGTCCGAGCACGGCCTGCAGTTCGATCAGCGGCGCAGCCGCAGCGCTACCGCAAAGGGCCGCGCCAAGCACTAACAGGGGAGCAACAATCCGGCACATGAGACTCTTCATGGCCGGTACCTGGCGACGAATCAGCCGCCGAGGCGCGCCTTCACGCGCTGGCTGACGTCCGACATGTCGGCCCGGCCCTGCACCTGCGGGCGCAGCAGCGCCATCACGGCACCCATGTCGCGGGCGCCTTGCGCGCCGCTGGCTGTGATGGCATCGGCAATCAAGCGGTCGATTTCGGCCGCTGTCAGCGCGGCCGGCAGGAACTCCTGCAGGATGCCCAGCTCGAACCGTTCCTTGTCTGAAAGATCGGTCCGCCCGGCGGCATCGAACTGCGCGATCGACTCGCGCCGCTGCTTGACCATCTTGTCGAGCACCGCCAGCACCTGCGCGTCGTCGAGCACGATGCGCTCGTCGACTTCGCGCTGCTTGATGGCGGCGGTGATCAGTCGCAGCGTGCCGAGGCGGTCCCGGTCGCGGGCCCGCATGGCGGCCTTGACGTCGTCGTCAAGGCGCTGCTTGAGGGACATGGCGCTCAGGACAGGCGCGCACCGCGCACGCGGCGCACGCTGCGACCGCCGCGGGAGACTTTCTTCTGGTGCCGCTTGACCGCCGCGGCGGCCTTGCGCTTGCGTTCCTGGGTCGGCTTTTCGTAAAACTCGCGCCGCCGCGATTCGGACAACACCCCTGCTTTCTCGCAGGTACGCTTGAAGCGGCGCAGGGCGACGTCGAAGGGTTCGTTTTCGCGCAGTTGAACGATCGGCATGCAATACCTCTGGAAACCTTAAGCCGGCCCGGGGCAAAACCCAAAAGCCGGGGCGAAGAAAAGTGCTAGATTCTAGCTGCACTTGCGCCTGTGGCGAAAGTCGCCCCCGCCCGCCGATCCCGATTGCGCCTTCCATGCTGGTTCTTGGCCTCGAAACTTCCTGCGACGAAACCGGCCTTGGCTTGTACCACAGCGATCGCGGCCTGCTCGGCCACACGCTGCACAGCCAGGTCGGCCTGCACGCACCGCACGGCGGCGTGGTGCCGGAGCTGGCCTCGCGCGATCACCTGCGCCGCACCGTGCCGCTGCTGCGCGAGCTTCTTGACCAGACCGGCACCGGTCTGTCGCAGCTGGACGGCATCGCCTACACCGCCGGCCCGGGCCTGATCGGCGCGCTGCTGGTCGGCAGCAGCATCGGCCGCAGCCTGGCCTTCGCGCTCGGCATACCGGCGGTCGGCGTACATCACATGGAAGCGCACCTGCTCTCGCCGCTGCTGGATCCCGCGAGCCGGCCGCACTTTCCGTTCCTGGCCCTGCTGGTATCGGGCGGCCATACGCTGCTGGTGCAGGTCGACGGCCTGGGCCAGTACACGATTCTGGGCGAGTCGGTGGACGATGCCGCCGGCGAGGCCTTCGACAAGACCGCCAAGCTGCTCGGTCTGCCCTACCCCGGCGGGCCGGCGCTGGCCGCACTGGCGCAGGACGGTCGCAGCGATCGCTTCACCCTGCCGCGACCGATGACCGCCAAACCCGGCCTCGATTTCAGCTTCAGCGGCCTCAAGACGCAGGTGCGCCTGCTGATCGAGGCGCACCCGCAGCCGCAACACCGCGCCGACATCGCCCGCGCCTTCGAGGACGCCGTGGTCGACACGCTGCTGATCAAGTGCCGGCGCGCGCTGGCGCAGACCGGCCTGGGCGCGCTGGTGGTGGCCGGCGGCGTCAGTGCCAATCGCCACCTGCGCACGGCCCTGGACAGCGCCGCAGCCAGCGACGGCTTTGCGGTGCACTACCCACCGCCCGAGCTGTGCACCGACAACGGTGCCATGGTGGCCTTCGCCGGCTGTCTGCGCCTGCAGGCCGGCGAGCGCGCGCCGTCCGACTGCGGCGCCCGCGCGCGCTGGCCGCTGGCGGAACTGACGGCGGCGTCCCGAACAGGCGTTTTGCTATAGTCCGGCGATGAGCACCAGCAGTCCCACGCCCACCCTGATCGACCCCTTCCAGCGGCGCATCGAGTACTTGCGCGTGTCGGTCACGGATCGTTGCGATCTGCGCTGCAGCTATTGCATGCCCAAGGGCTTCGACGGCTTTCACGAGCCCGAGGACTGGCTCACCTTCAGCGAGATCGAACGCGTGGTCGGCGCCTTCGTGCGCCTGGGCGTGCAGCGCATTCGCCTGACCGGCGGCGAGCCGCTGGTGCGTCGCGACCTGCCGGAGCTGGCCGCGCGCCTGTCGGCACTGCCCGGCCTGACCGACCTGTCGCTATCCACCAACGCGGTGCGCCTGGACAAGTACGCCGCTGCGCTCAAGACGGCCGGCGTGCGGCGCGTCAACGTGAGCCTGGACTCTCTGAACCCCGAGCGGTTCGCCGAAATCACCGGCGGCGGCAAGCTGCACAAGGTGCTGCGCGGCCTGGACGCCGCCCACGCCGCCGGCTTGGCTCCGGTCAAGATCAACATGGTCGCCATGGGCGGCGTCAACGACGACGAAATCGAAGACATGGTCGCGTTCTGTGCCGAGCGCGATTTCACCCTGCGCCTGATCGAAACCATGCCCATGGGCGACACCGGTCGCAACGCCACCGGCCAGTACCTGAACCTGCAATCCGTGCGCGAACGGCTGACCGAGCGTTTCGATCTGATCCCGGACATCCTGCCCGGCGGCGGCCCGGCGCGTTATTACCGGGTGGCCGGCTCGAAAACCACCATCGGCTTCATCACGCCGATCTCGCAGCACTTTTGCGAAACCTGCAACCGCGTGCGTCTGGCGGCCGACGGCACGCTGTACCTGTGTCTGGGCCAGGACAACAGCTATGAACTGCGGCCCATGCTGCGCGCCGGCGCCAGCGACGCGGAACTGGAAACCGCCATCCGCACTGCCATTGGTCTCAAGCCCGAGCGGCACGAATTCCGCGAAAAGCCGGAAAAGGTCATCCGTTTCATGTCGATGACTGGCGGCTGAGCAGCCGCTAGGCTTCTCCCGCCGCGCGCAGCACGGCCAGAAAGTCCGCTCCATAACGCTCCAGCTTGGCCGCGCCCACGCCGCCGATCTGCGCCAGTTGGCCCAGCGTCTGCGGCCGCTCGGCCGCCATCTGTGCCAGCGTTGCGTCGTGAAAGATCACATAGGCCGGCACACCATGCTCCGCGGCCAGGCGTCTCCGCTCGGCCCGCAGGGCCTCGAACAGCGCCTGATCGGCCGCCGGCACCGCTGACTGGCCGCCGGTGGCGCGCTTCTGGCGGTTTCGCTCGGCGGCCGTCGCCTCCTCGCGCAGACGCAGGGCCTGCTCGCCACGCAGCAGCGGGCGCGCCTGCTCGGTCAGACGCAGACCGCCGTGACCGTCGATGTCCACGCTCGCGTAACCGCGCGCCACCAGTTGCCTATAAATGGCCCGCCACTGCGTCGCCGGACGCTCCTTGCCGCGCCCGTACACCGCCAGCCGGTCGTGGCCAAGGCTGGCAATGCGCGGATCGTCCCCGCCGCGCAGCACATCGATCAGATACCCGACCCCGAACCGCTGCCCGGTGCGGTAAATGCAGGACAGGGCCAGCTGGGCCGGCACCGTGGCATCGAAGGTGGCCGGCGGGGCCAGGCAGTTGTCGCAATTGCCGCAGGGCTCGGCCATCTGCTCACCGAAATAGGCCAGCAACGCCTGGCGCCGGCAGTCGGTGATCTCGGCCAGGCCCAGCAGGGCTTCGAACTTGCCCAGTTCGACCCGGCGCCGCTCGTCGGGCACATCGGCGCTGGCCAGCAGCTGGCGGATGCCGACCACATCCGACAGGCCATAGCCCATCCAGGCGTTAGCCGGCAGGCCGTCGCGGCCGGCGCGGCCGGTTTCCTGGTAATAGCTTTCGATGTTCTTGGGCAGTCCAAGGTGCGCCACGAAGCGCACGTCCGGCTTGTCGATGCCCATGCCGAAGGCCACCGTGGCCACCATCACCAGCCCGTCTTCGCGCAGAAAACGGCGCTGATTGGCAGCCCGCTGCTCGGCCGGCATTCCGGCGTGGTAAGCCACTGCCACCCGGCCGTGCTTGTCCAGCCAGGCGGCGGTTTCCTCCACCCGGCGCCGGGTCGGGCAGTAGACGATGCCGGTGTCGGTGCGGTGGCGGCTGTCCAGGAAATCCAGCAGCCGGTCGCGCATCTGGTCGCCATGCTGGATGTGATAGCGGATGTTCGGCCGGTCGAAACTGGCGGTGAATACCGCTGCACCCTGCAAGCCCAGCCGCTGGACGATGTCGCGTTGCGTGGGCCCGTCGGCGGTCGCCGTCAACGCCAGCCGCGGCACGCCGGGAAAGCGCGCACCCAGCGCGCCAAGGCCAAGGTATTCGGGCCGGAAATCGTGGCCCCACTGCGACACGCAGTGCGCCTCGTCGATGGCGATCAATGCCGGTCGCGCGCCTTGCAACAGCTCCAGCGTGCGCTCGCCGAGCAGCCGCTCGGGCGCCATGTAGACCAGGTCCAGCCGTCCGGCGGCCAGATCGCGCTCCGCCTGCGCCGCCTCGCCCGACGGCAAGCCCGAATGCAGCGCCGCCGCGGCCACGCCCAGTTCCCGCAGCGCCGCCACCTGATCATCCATCAGCGCGATCAGCGGCGACACCACCACGCCGACACCCGGCCGCACCAGCGCCGGTACCTGATAACACAGCGACTTGCCGCCGCCGGTCGGCATGATGACCAGGGCATCGCCCCCGGCGACCACGCGGTCGATGATGGCCGCCTGCTGGCCACGGAAGGCGTGGTAGCCGAAGACCGTGCCGAGGATTTCGAGGGCGGTGGACATGGTGCCAGCAATTATGCGGCGACCCGGCGCAGACCGGCCAACACAAAAGCGCGCCAGGTACCTAGCCGCGGCCCTGAAAGGCGGTCCCGATGTGCGCCGCCGCGCTACCATGCCCGCGCCAGCACCGGCCGCCCGGATGGCGAAACAGGTAGACGCAAGGGACTTAAAATCCCTCGGCCTCACGGCCGTGCCGGTTCGAGCCCGGCTCCGGGCACCATTACCAGTATTAAACCGGCCGACCGAGGCGCCCCGCGCCGGGCGGGCAACCCCAAGGGACTCATGCCCCGCATTTTCGACAACATTGAACTCCCGCTCCTGCCGGCGCTGCGCGAAACCTTGGCGCTGTCGCAACGCGCAGATTTTTGTGTTGGCTACTTCAATCTGCGCGGTTGGCGCGCGGTGGATGACCTGGTCGGTCGCTGGTCGGGCGATGCTGGCGAGCAGGCACGGGTGCTGGTCGGCATGCAGAGCCTGCCGGACGAGGCGCTGCGCAAGGCTTACAGCCTGCACCATACACAAGCGCCAACGCTGGGTAACAGCACCTCCCAAGGCCTCAGACGGCAAGCCGTTAAAAAAGCCGCGCTCAACGCCTACGCCGATGTTTCTCACGGTCCGATTGCATGACCACACGTTCTGCAGCTGCCGTAGGTCGCCACGCTGCCTGGCTACCGCGATCCCACATGCAAGCGCGTTGGACGTGATCGTCGCCACCCACTTTGCAGCATTCGACGTGGCGGAATGGGAGCCAGATGAAGAGTACCCATACTTCCCCGAGGGCTCGCGTGACAAGCGTCTGTTGCGCTGCCCGGCCGACGTGACGCATACCGCCCTCATTCCTCGGCATCGGTATCTGTTCAAAAAATCACGAAGGGTCTACCCGGAGCAATTCTGGGCTGAGGTTGTCGCATATCACGTCGGTCGGGTTTGCGGGGTGCCGGTGCCCCCCGTATTTCCTGCCTGGGACTCGCGGACTGGCGAATGTGCAGCGTTAGTCGAGTGGTTTTACGGTCATCCGGGCAAGCCCATGGAAAGCTTCCTGTCTGGCGGCCTGTTCATGAAAACCCTCATCAAGGACTACGATCTCAAGCGCGGACGGCAGCACAACTTCGCTAGCATTGAAATGTTGTGCCAGGTATTGGCAAACCCCAAGGGTGGCCGCCCCCGGCTAGGCCAGGACTGGCCACAGGCATGGGCTCGGATGCTCACGTTCGACGCTCTGATCGGAAACACGGACCGGCATCACGAAAACTGGGGCTTCAGGGTCACCCGGTTGGTTGACCCGGTGTCGGCAACGTATAGCCTCGCGCCTGCCTTCGACAACGGCACCAGCCTCGGGCATGAGTGGTCGAAGGATCAGTTTGGCCGCTTCACTGACGCGAAATACCTGCATCGTTACATCCACAAGGGCCGCCACCACATGAAATGGGAGGCGGGGGACGCCAAATCTGCGGGCCACGCGGAGTTGCTGCTGAGACTGGTCGAAAAGTACCCGGACTCCCGCCCAGCCATGGACGCTGTGCTGGCGTTCGATGCCACCGAACTGGACCGGCGTCTTGTCGCGCTTACGGCGCTGTCGATCCCGGTCGCGTTGAGCCCGGGGCGCGCCGGGTTTATGCTGCGCCTGCTTCTCGCAAGGCGTGATTACCTTCGAAGCGCGCTGACATCGCCATGAACTACATCGAACACGTCCACGAACCGCGC
Source organism: Immundisolibacter cernigliae (assembly GCF_001697225.1). GTDB lineage: Bacteria > Pseudomonadota > Gammaproteobacteria > Immundisolibacterales > Immundisolibacteraceae > Immundisolibacter > Immundisolibacter cernigliae. The sequence goes on along the minus strand of NZ_CP014671.1, from coordinate 2,846,345 downwards.
CGGTTGCTGCTGGTCTGGCAGCGGTCGGAGGAAGACGGTGCCGCCCGCGTACGGCGCGCCGTGGCGGAACTGCTGCGGGATTCGGCCGAGCGGGTGCAGTTTCGCTACCTGACTGACACGCCCGATTTCGAGGCCGCGAAGTCCGAAGGCTTCATCAACTTCGTTGCCTTCCGAAAGCTGCATGCCATGTACGATCTGGGCGTAGTCGAGACCTTCATGCGCCGCCTGCCACCCAGGTCGCGCGGCGACTACGCGCAGTATCTGGAACAGTTTCGCCTGCGCCCGGAAACGCTAATCAGCGACTTTGCGCTGCTCGGCTACACCGGCGCCAAGCTGCCAAGCGACGGGTTCAGCATCCTCGACCCCTTGGAAGATGTGGGCGAATGCTGCGACGTGCTCCTGGAAGTCGCGGGCTTTCGGCACGTATCGCCGGTTGGCCCGCAGCTGCTTTACGTCGGCGAGCCGGTCTCATTGGTCATCCAGCCAGACAACCTGCACGATCCGATGGCGGTAGCGGTGGAAATTCACGACCAGCGCATCGGCTATGTGCCTCGTCAGCAAGCTCCGGCGATTCGTGACCTGGTGGCGACCGGCGAGGTCGAAGCGTGCATCCAGCGAATCAACGGCAAGCCTGAACGACCGCTGATTCACCTCATGGCACGAATTCGTCGGCGCGCAACGCGACCACACACGCCACCGTGGGCGCTGGGCGAATAAAGAGGAGGGCCGGGCAGGATTGGCGCAATCCGGGAATGCTTGGAGCTCGGTACGCGATGACGCGGACAGTAGAAATTGCGGCCAGGGTAATAGGCTACGTAACTCGTCGGCAGGCTCAGGCGCCACCGGCCAACAGGCGGGCTCAGTCAGAACGCAGGCTTGATCGGCTTGACCGGCCCGCGAAAGCGCTCTTTTGCCGGCTTTTTCTTGAGCGGCGGCAGCTGCATCGGCTCGTCGGGCAGCCGGTAGTCGGGCACGTGGTCGAGCAGGTGGCGGATCAGGGTCAGCCGGCCGGTGCGCTGGTCGTTGTAGTCGACCACCACCCACGGCGCGCCGGGGCGGTGTGTGGCCTCGAACATGGCGTCCCGCGCCTTGCCGTAGTCGCGGTATTTTTCTCGTGCCACCAGGTCGATCGGCGACAGCTTCCAGCGTTTGAGCGGGTCTTCGGCGCGCTCCGCGAAGCGGGCTTCCTGCTCGGCCTGGTCCACGGCCAGCCAGTACTTGAGCAGCAGAATGCCGCTTTCGACCAGTGAGCGCTCGAAATACGGCGTCTCGCGCAGGAAGGTTTGGTACTCGTCCGGCGAGCAGAAGCCCATCACCTTCTCCACCCCGGCCCGGTTGTACCAACTGCGATCGAACAGCACCAGTTCGCCAGCCGCCGGCAGGTGCGCGATGTAGCGCTGGAAATACCACTGCGTGAGCTCGCGCGGGTCCGGCTTGGGCAACGCCACCACGCGCACCTGGCGCGGGTTCAGCTTGCCGGTGATGGCCGCGATGGTGCCGCCCTTGCCGGCGGTGTCGCGACCTTCCAGCAGCACCACGATGCGCTTGCCGGTGGCTGCCAGCCAGCGGGCCAGGTTGTTCAGCTCCAGCAGCATCGGTTCGAGGTGGCGTTCGTAGGCATCGCGCTTCATGCGGCGTGGCTCCTGGTCCCGAGAAGGCGCCCTCAGGGGCGGTCGGCCAGAACGTACCACGCCCCACCCGCCCGCCTCTCGCGCCGTGCATTGCGGCTGCGGCCGACGCCGGTCGGCCGGCCTGTCCCTGCCGGCATCGCTGCGGCATAGTGCGCAGCATGCCCTTGGCCGATTTTCATCCCGCCGTCGCCGCCTGGTTCGGACAGGCGTTTTCCGCGCCCACACCGGCTCAGGATGGGGCCTGGCCGGCCATCCGCGCCGGACGGCACACGCTGCTGGCGGCGCCCACCGGCAGCGGCAAGACGCTGGCGGCGTTTCTGACCGCCATCGACGATCTGGTTCGCGCCGGACTGGCCGGTCCGCTGCCGGACGCGGTGCAGGTACTGTACGTGTCGCCGCTGCGGGCGCTGTCGGCGGACATCCAGCGCAATCTGGAAGCCCCGCTGGCCGGCATTCGCGACCAACTGTTGCTGCACGGCCTGCCGGATGTGGCCATCCGCACGGGCATGCGCACCGGCGACACGCCGCAGGCCGAGCGGGTGCGCCAGCGCCGGCAGGTGCCGCACATCCTGGTCACGACGCCCGAGTCGCTGTACATCCTGCTGACGTCCAAGTCCGGCCGCGCCATGCTGGGCGGCGTGCGCACGGTGATCGTGGACGAGATTCACGCGCTGGCGGCGAACAAACGCGGCGCGCACCTGATGCTGTCGCTCGAACGTCTGTCGGCGCTGACTGATCGACCGCCGCAGCGCGTCGGCCTGTCGGCCACGCAAAAGCCGATCGGGCGGATTGCGGACTATCTGGTCGGCGCCGGCGGCACCTGCACGGTGATCGACACCGGCCACGGGCGCGAGCGGGATCTGGCCATCGAGGTCACGGACTCACCGCTGACGGCGGTGATGGCGAACGAGGTCTGGACCGAGGTCTACGACCGCCTGGCGGCCCTGGTGGCCGAACACAGCACGACGCTGGTGTTCGTGAACACCCGCCGCCTGGCCGAGCGCGCGGCGCGGCATCTGGCCGAGCGCCTGGGCGAAGAATTCGTGACCTCGCACCACGGCAGCCTGGCCCGCCGCCACCGGCTGGATGCCGAGCAGCGCCTGAAGGCCGGGCAACTGAAGGCGCTGGTGTGCACCGCATCGCTGGAGCTGGGCATCGACATCGGCGACGTGGACCTGGTCTGCCAGCTCGGCTCGCCGAAGTCCATCGCCACCTTTTTGCAGCGCGTTGGGCGCTCCGGCCACGCCGTCGGCGGCCTGCCCAAGGGGCGACTGTTTCCGCTGTCGCGCGACGATCTCGTGGAATGCGCGGCGCTGCTGGACGCGGTGCGGCGCGGCGAGCTCGACGCCATCGTCATGCCGCAGGCGCCGCTCGACGTGCTGGCGCAGCAGATCGTGGCCGAGGTGTCGGCCCGCGAGTGGGACGAGCGGGCGCTGTTCGATGCGTTTCACGCCGCCGCCCCCTACCGGCAGCTCGATCCGGCCGATTTCACCGCCGTGGTGAAAATGCTGGCCGAGGGCTACACCACCCGCCGTGGCCGGCGCGGCGCCTGGCTGCACCGCGATGGCGTGCACGGCCGGCTGCGCGCCCGGCGCGGCGCGGCGCTGGCGGCAGTGACCTCCGGCGGCGTGATTCCGGACCAGTTCGACTGCGACGTGCTGCTGACGCCCGAGGCGCTGCGCATCGGCAGCGTGAACGAGGATTTCGCCTTCGAGAGCCTGCCCGGCGACATCTTTCAGCTGGGCAACACCTCGTACCGCATCCTCAAAGTGGAAACCGGGCGCCTGTTCGTCCAGGACGCGCACGGCCAGCCACCGAACATCCCGTTCTGGTTCGGCGAGGCGCCCGGCCGCACGCTGGAGCTGTCCGGCGCCGTGTCGCGCCTGCGGGCGGACGTCTCGACATGGCTGGACGAAGGCGGCATGCCGCTGGCGCAGGCCCGGCTCGAAGCGCAGCTGCCGGTGCCACCCGCCGCGGCGCGCCAGTTGATCGAGTATCTGGCCGCCGCCCGGGCGGCGCTCGGCACGCTGCCGACGCAGGACACGGTGATCTTCGAGCGCTTTTTCGACGAAACCGGCGACCAGCATCTGGTCATCCATGCGCCGTTTGGCTCGCGCATCAACAAGGCCTGGGGCCTGGCGCTGCGCAAGCGCTTTTGCCGGCGCTTCAACTTCGAGCTGCAGGCAGCGGCGCTGGAGGACAGCATCGTCATCTCGCTGGGCAGCGTGCACAGCTTTCCGCTGCACGAGCCGGCCGGCTATCTGCACAGCGCCACGGCGCGTGAGGTGCTGATCCAGGCCGTGATCGCCGCGCCGCTGTTCGAGGCCCGCTGGCGTTGGGTGGCGACCGCGGCGCTGGCCATCCTGCGCCAGCGGGCCGGCCGGCGCACGCCGCCACAGTGGCAGCGGAGCGATGCCCAGGATCTGGTCGCGGCGGTGTTCCCGGACCAGATCGCCTGCGCCGAGAACCTCAACGCCGAGCGCAGCGTGCCGGACCACCCGCTGGTGCGCCAGGCGATTACCGACTGCCTGACCGAGTCCATGGACGTGGACGGGTTTCTGGCCGTGCTGGCCGGCATCGAGGCGGGCACCGTCCGCATCCTGACGCGCGACCTGACTGCCCCCTCGCCGCTGGCGGAAGAAATCCTAAGCGCCCGGCCGTATGCGTTCCTGGACGATGTGCCGGCCGAGGAGCGGCGCACGCTGGCCGTGCGCCCGGCGCCGGCCGACATGGCCACTGCCGCCACGCTGGGCGTGCTGCAGCAGGACGCCATCGACCGGGTACGCGCCGAAGCCTGGCCACAGGCCCGCGGCACGGACGAGCTGCACGATGCCCTGCTGTTGCTCGGTTTCGTGACCAGCGGCGAGGCGGCGCGCGAGATCGGCTGGCCGGATGGGCTGGCCGCGCTGGCTCTGGACGGGCGCGCCACCTGCCTGGATGGCACCCTGTGGGTGGCCGCCGAACGCCTGGCGGAAGCCCGCGCCGTGCGGCCCGATGGCGTGGCCAATCCGCCGATCGCCGCGATTGCCGACGGCCCGCCTCCGCCCGCCGAAGATGCCCTGCGCGAGCTGCTGCGCGGCCGGCTCGAGGGCTTGGGCCCGGTGACCGCGCCGCAGCTTGCGGCGCCGCTGGGCCTGCCGCCGGCGACCATTGAAGCGGCGCTGCTGGCGCTCGAAGGCGAAGGCTTCGTCCTGCGCGGGCGCTACACGCCGGGCACCCACGAGGAGGAATGGTGCGAGCGCGGCCTGCTGGCGCGCATCCACCGTTACAGCCTGGATCGGCGCCGACGCGAAATCGCGCCGGTCAGCGAGGCTGAATACGGACGTTTCCTGCGCCGTTGGCAGGGTCTGGACGAACCGGTCGAGGGCCCGGAGGCGCTGTACGCCCTCATCGAACAACTGGAGGGCCTGTCCCAGCCAGCGGCGGCCTGGGAGGGCCAGATCCTGCCTGCGCGCATGAGCGGCTATCTGCCGTTCTGGCTGGATCAACTGTGCGCCGAGGGCCGCGTGGCCTGGCTGCGCCTGCTGCCGCCGCGCCTGTCCCGCGACCGGCCGCGCGCCGTGACGCCGGTGCGCAGCACGCCGATCGTGCTGCTGCCGCGCGAGCATCTGGCGTTCTGGCGCGTGCTGGCACCGACGCCGCCGGTGGCGGCCGAACTGTCCTCGCCCGCCGGCCGGGTGCGCGATGCCCTGGCGGAATTGGGCGCCTCGTTTTTTGCCGAACTGGTCGCGGCCACCGGCCTGCTGCGCACGCAGGTGGAATCGGCTCTGGCCGAGCTGGTGGCGCTCGGCCTGGTCACGTCGGACAGTTTCTCGGGCCTGCGCACGCTGATCGCCCCGGCCAGCCAGCGGCCGAGCTTCGCCCCGCGCCGTTACCGCAGCCCGCGGCCGCGCGTCAGCGGCGTGGGTGCCGCCGGACGCTGGTCGCTGCTGCCCACGCTCGCCGATGCCGACTCCAGGACCCGCGATGCGGCCATCGAGCACGTCGCGCACACCCTGCTGCTGCGCCACGGCATCGTGTTTCGTGCCGCGCTGGAGGCCGAGAACTGCGCGCCACCGTGGCGCGAACTGCTGTATGTCTACCGCCGGCTGGAGGCGCGCGGCGAGCTGCGCGGCGGCCGCTTCGTGGAGCGCTTCGCGGGCGAGCAATACGCGGCGCAGGAAGCACTGGCCATGCTGCGCAGCGCACGGATCAGCACACCCGCCGGTGGCGCCGAGGCGGACGCGCAGCCCGCCTGAGCGCGCAGCGTGTAGCCCGGATGCAGCACAGCGGAATCCGGGATTTCCTTCGGGGAGTGATGGGGGTCCCGGATTCCGCTGCACTCCATCCAGGCTACGATTTCTGTGGGAGCCCGGCTGCGCCGGGCGATCATCGCGCAGCAAAGCTGCGCTCCCACAAGGTTTTTCGTTAGCGGGCGCTGAGAAATCCGGGATGGATTTATTCAGCTTCCCTACGGGGCCGATGGCGTCAGACGCCACAGGCTCACGGTGCCGGTGATCTCGTTGGCGACCACCAGCATGGGCGTGCCGGTGGGGCTGTCCTTGGCTTCGATGAAGCGCACCACCTCCGGCCCGCTGTCCGGACCGACCGCCTCACCATCGAAGCTGCGCGGGTTGACGTAATCCACGAAGTCCGGCGCCGCCGGATCGGTGACGTCGTAGACCATCACGCCGCCGATGCGCTCCAGGCCAACAAAGGCATAGCTGCGGCCGGCCACCGTGCCCACCGCCACCCCTTCCGGCTCCGGCCCCTTGTTGTCGGACCGGTCGTCGAAGGTGTTCTCGTCGTTGTTGCTGTTGAAGTTGCGCGGGACGGCCGCCGCGGTGCGCGCTTCAAGCTCGGCGCCGGAATCCCACACCTGATCCCCGCTGGCAGCATCCCAGATGGAGAACGAACGCGTGCCGAACACGTAGGGCCGCGAATAGTCGCCACCCGGCGGCGCACGGGTGACCGTCAGCCGCCCCAGCTGCAGGTTGTCGTTCAGCACCGGCTGGATGGCCGCCGGATAGCTGCTGCGCACGCTGCGGGCGCGCACTTCTTCGGCGAAGCCGTCGTAGTCGCGGGCATCGCCCTCGTTGGCGGTGATCAGATACGTCCGGTCGCCGGCCGTGAAACTGGCGACGGCGTCCGGCTGGTACATGCCGTACACCGGCCAGTTGCGGATGTTGACCAGATTGTCGCGGTCGGACGCGTCCAGACCGGAGGTGCTGACGATGCCCAACAGCGTCGGCTCCGGCTGGTAATCGGGCAACAGTACGAAGGTGCCGGTGGCAGTGTCGATGCTGATACCGGCCACGCCGAAATCGTTGTCGTTGATGACCGCCAGGGTGTTGGCGTCGATGTACGCCAGCCCTTCGACCTTCTGCACCGTGTCGTAGCCGGCGCTGGCCAGGTCCACATGCAGCACCTTGGCCAGCGGCGTCACGCCGACGGCGGCCAGCTCGCTGGTGCTCATCTGGTCCAGGTCGTAGAGCACGTCCTTGTCGGTGATGTCGGTGGCGCCGGTCAGGCTGAAGGCGTAGACCTTCTTGGTGATCTGCGCCGCCGGGTCAGCCGGCACCGCATCATCGTCGCGCTCGACCACCAGGAAGCCGCCGCCGGGCATGGCCACAGCATCGCCGATCTTGTCGGCGATGCTGTCATCGGCGTTCAGCGGCGCCGGGTTGTCCATCACGTACATGAACTGGCGCGTCGCCTGCGTGGCCGGATCGAACTCCACCACGCGGATGTTGCGCATGGCGTTGAGCGCGCCGTTGGCAAGCGTGGCCGGATTGCGCAGCGGGCTCTGCACGAAGGCGTAGACCTTGCCGTCCTGCACGGCGATGGCTTCGAAGCCGCGGTTCTGGCGCCGCTGGGCGAGCACCGCGGGCAGCACCTCGGTGCCGAAGGTGTCGGCCGGGGCCCCGGCCGCCGCGGCGGTGCCGATCGGCACCAGGCGTTCGATCAGCAGACCCTCCCGATCGAAGTGATAGATCGCCGGACGGTACTCGTCGGCCATCCAGAAATGGCCATTGGCATCGACCACGACGCCTTCCAGGTCCGCCCCCAGCGGATCGGTCGACAGCACGTTGCCGTGCAGATCGACCGGCACCTCGTCGTTGTAGGGCGTGCTGGCAGTGGCACCGGCAATGGCCGTGTTAGGCAGGCCGGTGAGCGCGCTGCCGTCCGGCAGGCGCAGCGCCACCTGCCCAGTGACCTCTACCTGCCCGGTGGTCCGGTCCAGCTCCAGGCGCACGATGCGCGGGCTGAAATCGGGCAGCAGGAACGGGCGCAGGGAGCCGGTCGGCTCGCCGTTGGGGCCGCGGTCGGTGTGGGTGACGAACTTGAGCTTGCCGTCGTCGGTCTTGCCCTCGTAGAACAAGCCCGAGAAGCCACCCAGCGACAAGGCCTGGCCGGCGGCGGTAGCACCGATGCCGGGCAGGCCGGTCACCTCGAAGCTTTCCACCACGGGGGCCGGGTCGAAGTCCTTGAAGCCCAGGGCACGAATGCCCGTGACCCGGGCGGTGCGGATGTCGATCTCGGCGATGGCGTTGTTCTCCTGCAGGGTCACGAAGGCCCTGGCGCCGGTCGGATCGATGGTGATGTATTCGGGCTCGACATCCTGCGCCGGCGTCGCGCCGGGGCCGAAAATGCGCACACCGTCGGGCATGGCAACGCCGCCGAAGTCCACCGTCTGCACCGGCAGCTGCGGCAGCATCGGCACCACGCGGATGATGCTCACCGTGCCCTCGGGGTCGGTGCAGCCGGCGCCGTAGCAGTCCGGCTCGCCTTCGTTGGCCACCAGCAACCTTTTCCCGTCCGGCGTGAAAGTCACCATGTCCGGCAACGCGCCGACGGTGGCGGTGCGGATCACCTGCCCGGCCGGGGTCAGGAACACCACGCTGCCCGGATCGGTTTTTGTGACCGCCGCGACCGCCACGGCGATCAGGTTCTTGGAGGACACGGCGACGCTGGTGACGCTGCCGCCGTACGCCGCCAGTGGCACCCGACGCAGCAGGTACGGCTGGGCCGGGTTCGACACGTCCACGATGTCCAGCGACACGTCATCGGCGTTGGTCACGTACAGCCGGTCGCCGCGCAGCGCGGCGGTCTCACCGGCGGTGCCCTGGCCGGCCTGAATCAGGCCGGTGTCATAGCGACCGAGCGGCTCCAGCGACAGCGCCTGCGCCCCCGCGGCGGCGACCAACAAGGGCATGCAGATGCCAAAAACGGAACTTTTTCGAATTTTCACGCTTATCACTCCGGCAGGGCTCGACCGCACGCACCATCGCGCAGGGGCAGCGCACCCTAAAAAGGGAATATTTCGCCGACGTGACACCGGCCGGACGCAGCGCCTCAGGCGCACAGTGCAGCGTGGCGGTTGCCCACGCCGACGCTGGATTAAGCTAGCCCGCACCGAACGACGGATCGATGCAGCACAAACCACGACCAAGAGGAGCGACACCATGTACCCGTGCCTTTCCCCCGGCGGCAGCGCCGTTTACGACTCGCCCATCGCGGCCGGACGCTTGCTGGTCGGCACCCAGGGCGGCGTTGTCGAGCTTGAAGAAACCGCCGCCGGCTGGCGCGAGGCCGGCCGGGGTCTTGCCGACCACCACGTGTGCGCCCTGATCGGCGAGCCGGTCAGCGGCAACTACTACGCCGGCACCCACGACGCCGGCGTGTTCGTAAGCCCCGACGGACGCCACTGGCAACCCGCCAGCCAGGGCCTGGAACATAGCAACGTGTTCAGCATGGCCAGCGTGCGCCGCCCGGATGGCTCGGTACGTTTGTATGCCGGCACGGAACCTGCGGCACTGTTCGAGAGCCGGGATTTTGGCCAGTCCTGGCAGCGCCTGACCGGCCTTGAGGCCACCACCGGCCGTGACGGCTGGATGTTCCCGGCGCCGCCGTTCATCGCCCACATCAAGCAGATCGCCATCCACCCGCAAAACCCGGACCTGATCTACGTCTGCGTGGAACAGGGCGGCCTATACAGCAGCCCGGATGCCGGCAAAACCTGGACCGAACACACCGCCGGCATGCCCAACGACGCCCACCGCGTGCTGCTGCACCCGACCCGGCCGGGGCGGCTGTTCCTGGCCAACGGCTTTTTCTTCAACCGCAGTGACGACGGCGGCAAGACCTGGTTCGAGATGAAGGAACAGACGCAGAAAATCGGCTACGCGGACCCGCTGGTCTACCACCCGCGGCGGCCGGAGACGATGTTCGTCAGCGGCGCCTTCGCCACGCCGGACACCTGGGTCAAGGGCAGCGCCAACGTCAGCATCGCCCGCTCCCACGACGGCGGCGACAGCTGGCAATACGCGCGCGGCGGCCTGCCGGACGAGTTCAAGCCCTCGGTCGAGGCCATGAGCCTCGAAGCGTTGGGCGACGCCTGCCGCGTGTTCATCGGCAACACCGACGGCGAGGTCTGGCTGACCGAGGACGAGGGTAAACAATGGCGCCAGATCGCAAGTCACCTGCCGCCGGTCAGCAAGTGCTTCCACGCGGATCTGATCCACGGCAAGCTCGACCTGACCGAAGTGCGCATTCCGGACGAAATCCGCGCGCTGATGGAGCAGATGGTGGTCCGCGAGGCGTAGCGAAGCGCCGAAGTATTCGGCCTTTCCACACCACAGGCAGGCGCTGCGCGCATCGGCCGGGTATGTGTTGACCGACCGGCTGCGCCGGCGCCCCGCGGCGAGCCGCCAAACGCGGTTCAAGTCATGCGCCAGCGGGCCGACAAGGGTCCGGATCAAGAACACGCAGGCCACGATGCGAATACTCCCCCTGTTCACGCGCGCCCTCGCCCTGCTCGGCCTGTCGCTGTGCCTGGCCGCCTGTAACCCTGGACAGCCGCTGCGCGTCGGCACGCACTCCTGGGTCGGCTACGAGTCGTTGCGCCTGGCGCGCGATCTGGGCTGGTTGCCGCCTGCCGTCAGCCTGAGCGAGCACACCAGCGCCGGCAATTCCCTGTCCGCCCTGCGGGCTGGCACCCTCGATGCGGCAGCCTTGACCCTGGATGAGGTTCTGCAGGCCCGTGCCCAGGGAGTGCCACTGACGGTGGTGCTGGTGTTCGACAGCTCGGCCGGGGCGGATGTGCTGTTGGCGCGCCCGCCGATAAGCCGCCTGGCCGACCTGGCCGGCCGACGCATTGCCTACGAACCGACTGCCGTAGGCAGTCTTGTGCTGCGCGAAGTGCTGCAACGGGCCGGGCTGACCGCAGAGTCGGTCACGCTGGTGGAACTGAGTCCGCCCGGACAGATTGCGGCCTGGCGCAGCGGCCAGGTCGATGCCGTGGTGACTTACGAGCCGATAGCGGCGCAGTTGCTGCGCGAAGGGGCGGTGCAGCTGTTCGACAGCCGGCAGATGCCCGAGACCATCTTCGACGTGCTGGCGGTTCGCAGCGACCGGCTGGCGGGACACAAGAGCGTGCTGCGCGAACTGCTGGCAGCGCATTTTCGGGCGCTGGACTACATCCGGCAGAACCGCCAGGACGCGGCGCACCGCATCGCCGCCTACCACGGCATCTCCGGCGACGAGGTGCTGCGCGCCCTGGACGGCATCGTCCAGCCCTGGCTGGCCGGCAACCGCTATGCGCTAACGCCCGGATCGCGCTTCGACGCTGCCGTGCAACAGCTGCATGCGCTGATGATCGAACGCCGCATGCTGCCCCGGCCGGACCCGCTGGAGGGCCTGTTCAGTGCCGACTACCTGCCGCTGCAGGAGGCGCGCGGACCATGAGCGCGCCCGGCCAGGCGCCTCGGCATCGCCTTGCTGCTGACTGCCGGGACCACCCAGGCGGCGCAAGGCCTCACCTTCGGTGTCCTGGCGGAGCAGCCGGGCGAAGTCGTCGAGGCCCGCTATCGCCCGCTCATGGAGTACCTGTCGGCGTAGCTGCATGGCACGCCGGTGCGGCTGGAAGTTCTGGACCACGAGCAGCTGACCGACGCGGTTGCCGACAATCGCCTCGACCTGGTGCTGACCAACCCCGGCTCGTTTCTGCTGTTACGCAGTCAGCACAGCCTCGGCGGAGTGCTGGCCACCGTGGTCCGGCAGGCGGCCGGTCAGAGCACTACCCAGATGGCCGGCGTGATCGTGACGCAGGCTGCCCGAACCGACATCACGCAAAAACCGGGGTCAGGTCTAGCATTTAGACTATGCGGTAACACCCTCCCCTTCGCTCTCCGCACCACCTTCACAACCGTGGTGAAGCGCCAAGTGCGCGCCGATCTGCTGGTAGCTGTAACGCCCAAGACCTCGAAGAAGCCCCGCTCCAATTTCGCGGGTTCCACCATCTGCCATGCCTACCTGGAGTTCGTAGGCCTGGTGAACGACCACCTCACCACCTGCTTTCGCCACCGCGAGCTGCGCGGCGAACGGCAGTAGACCCGTCCGGCCGGACGGGCGTGTCGCATCGCCCGCCGGATGGTCCGACGGGCCTGATTAGGAGTAATGACGTGAACAGCAAACCCAAGATCATCGTCTCGGAACAGGACTACGAGCGCCTGGACCGGCTGCTCGAGTCCCTGCCGGCGGATGGTTTTCCCGGCAAGGCGGCCCTGCGGGCCGAGCTCGACCGGGCGCAGATCGTGGACCCGAAGGAGCTGCCGCCCGACGTGGTCACCATGAACTCCACGGTCCGCTTCCGGGTGTCCTCCTCCAACGAGGAGTTCCGCCTGACGCTGGTCTACCCGAAGGGTCTGGACGCCAGCGGGGAGAAGATCTCCATCCTCGCTCCGGTGGGCAGCGCGCTGCTGGGGCTTGCCCAGGGCGACGAGATCGAGTGGCCGAGCCCGGGCGGCGGCATGCTGAAGGTGCGCATTGAGGAGGTGGTCTACCAGCCGGAGCGGGCGGGCGAGTACCACCGCTGAGCCCGGCCTGCTGCCGCCGTGGGGGGGGCGGTGGCTGTACGTGTTGGTGCCGATCGCCGCTCGCACGGTGGTCAATGTCGATCCACCGTGCTGGCGCAGCGGCCCATGCGTGCCGGTCAAGATACGATGCCGCAAGGAGCGGCTGCGCACCCGATCGTCGGACCGCGCGCCCAGCATTGCAGCGGGAGATTGATGCCTCACGAAACCACACTCATCCCCACCATCGTGATGGGGTTGCTGCTCGCGTTTGTCGGCGGGTTTCTTGCCAGCAAGATCAAACTGCCGCCGTTGGTCGGCTACCTGCTGGCCGGCGTCGCGGTCGGCCCGTTTACGCCAGGGTTCGTTGCCGACGAAAAGCTCGCGGCCGAGCTTGCCGAAATCGGCGTCATCCTGTTGATGTTCGGGGTCGGGCTGCATTTCTCGATCAAGGATCTGCTGGCCGTCCGGCGGGTGGCCATCCCCGGAGCGGTCGGGCAGATCGCGGTCGCCACGGCGCTGGGTGTCGGCATGGCGCATCTGTGGGGCTGGACCTTCGGTGCCGGCCTGGTGTTCGGCCTGGCGCTGTCCGTCGCCAGCACGGTGGTGCTGCTGCGTGCGCTGGAGGAGCACGGCGTGCTCGACTCGCCGAACGGGCGCATCGCCGTCGGCTGGTTGATCGTTGAAGACCTGGCGATGGTGCTGGCGCTGGTGCTGCTGCCTGCACTCGCGGGCCGGCTGGGTGGTGTTCCCGGTGCAACCGCCGGCGATCCTCTCTGGGTGGTGCTGGCGCTGACGCTGGGCAAGGTTGGGCTGTTTCTGGCACTGGTGCTGGTCGTTGGCACGCGAGCGATCCCGTGGCTTCTGGCGCACGTCGCGCGTACCGGCTCGCGCGAGCTGTTCACGCTGTCGGTGCTCGCAACCGCGCTTGGCATTGCCTATGGTTCGGCTGTGCTGTTCGGCGTGTCGTTTGCGCTGGGGGCGTTTTTTGCCGGCGTCGTGCTCAGCGAAAGCGACTTCAGCCATCAGGCGGCGGCCGACTCGCTGCCGTTGCAGGACGCCTTTGCCGTGCTGTTTTTCGTGTCGGTGGGCATGTTGTTCGACCCGACCATTCTGCTGCGCGAGCCGCTGGCCGTGCTGGCCGTGGTGCTGGTCATTGTCCTTGGCAAGTCGCTGGCGGCGTTCGGGATTGTCATGGCGCTGGGCTATCCCGCATCGACGGCATTCACCGTTTCGGCAAGCCTGGCGCAGATCGGCGAGTTCTCGTTCATCCTGGCCGGGCTGGGCGTGGCACTCGGCCTTTTGCCGCCGCAGGGTCGAGACCTGATCCTCGCCGGCGCGCTGCTGTCGATTACGCTCAATCCGCTGGTGTTTGCAGGGCTTCACCGGATTGCCATCCGGACTCGCACCCACGGCGGCCTGCTGGCGCGTCTGGAACGACGCGGCGCCGAGCGGTTGTCCACGCTGCCTACGGAGGGCGGCGAGGGTCCGTCCGATCACGTGATCATTGTTGGCTATGGCCGGGTCGGCCGGGTGGTTGAACGGGGGCTGCAAGGCCAAGGCATCCCGATTGTGGTGATCGACCAGGATCGCCGGCGCATCGAGGCGCTGCGTGAGCGAGGCGCGCAGGCGGTTCACGGCAACGCCACCATTCCCGGCGTGCTCGAAGCAGCAGGCGCAGACACGGCACGCCTGCTCGTGATCGCCACGCCGGTTGGCTACCAGACGCGGCGTGTCATCGAGCTGGCGCGCAACCTGAATCCGGACATCGACACCGCCGTGCGTACCCACACCGAGGCCGAAGTCGCCCAGTTGATGCAACAGGGCGTTGGCGTGGCCATCATGGGCGAGCGCGAACTGGCCTTCGGGCTGGTGGATTACGCCCTGCGCAGCCTGGGTGTGGCGGATCATGAAACACAGCTGGTGGTGCAGGAGATGCGGGTGTCGGGCGAGGGCGGCGTCTACGATCGCCGGCCGGGCGAACCCTCGCGCCGCGCGCCGGAACTGCGTCAGCACCGCGTGGAAGAACCGTCATCCGAGTGACCGATTGCTCTGCGGGCGCAAGCTGGCCTGGGAATTACGCTCGCTGCCGACAGTGTCAAACCAGTTCGCTCAGGACGAGTTGGGCGAAGCCATAACCCGCCGGATCGCGATCGGAACCTTCGCCATGTCCGCGCCGCGCAAACGCAATACGGCGCAATGCGGTGCACTTATTGCGCCGCGGGCTCACAGAATTATCCTTTAGTTACCGTTTAGATTGAGGAGCGCGGAAACAGGCGGCAAAGCCGGCTGTTGGAGCATCCCTCTCGAAGCGCTTATTAGACATTAGTCCTTATGTTCTCAAAATTGAACTTGATAGCGATTGCCTTTGTTATCTATCCCTTCACCATGGCCCTTTGGAACGATGCCCGGACGAATTTCCATATACAACTCTATGACAGTCCCGTTGTCTCCCATTAGAACTCCGCGCGCTGTTGCGTCTGAGGGTGGCATGAATTTAGTGCTACTAGAAGAGATATTTCCAGAGTGCTGGTACATGCTCCCCGTCGTATAGCTGGTGGACGATCCTCGGTAGGATCCACTGCCAATTGTTGTTTCCATACCACCACCTTTGTATGTACCGGTGTATTGGCCCGTAAATTTCTCCCCAGTCTTATTGTTCTGCGCGTACATCCCTCCAGTTCCGTGGCTCTTCTCAATTTGAAAATCCATCACCACACCATCTTGCAGTGAGTAGAGCTTGCCCGGTAACGTTGTGCCACATGCCGTCAATATTAGTGTCGCGACGATTGAAAATAGACGCTTCATTCTCGTAATTTCTCCTGATTTGATTGCCTAACATTGAATATCTGGAAATGTGCCCTGGTTAACAACGAAACATTTCTGCATAACCCGCACCCGAGCTGGCGCGTGTCGTGCAGGGCAGCCAAACCAAGAAACACGTTTTCGGAACAATCACCTGCACACTCCCTTATAGGCCGTTCGTCCCCCCTCGATACGAGCCGAGTTCAGGGAAATTCCGGAACATTTCCGTATACCCCGCATGGGTCTGTTCCCGCCAACCCTGGCCCCGGCGGGGAAGTGAGCGGCTTGACGGCCGGCGCGCCCCGTTCGGCCGGCGGGTTCAAGGTAGAGCCGCGCCGGTTAGGGGACAGTGTTGCCCACCGTGTCGCGATCTTATGCAGTTCAAACATACAGCGCAAACAAGCCCGGAGGATTCGTCACATGGGCCATCGGTTGGGCTCTTCCCGGTTGCCGGGGCGCACCCTTGACAGCCGTCAATCCCCCGCCGTGACGGCGCCGCAGAATGACTGCCGTCCGCTTGCTCCGGCAAGCCAAGCGAGGAATTCCGCCATGAGCATCCTGCGTATCGGCAAAGTCGCCATCAATGTCCTGGACTTGGCCGAGGCGCGCCGGCACTACGGCGAGTTTCTGGGCCTTACCGAAACCGCCAGCGCGCCCGGCACCGCCTATTTCAAGGGCTGGGACGAGTACGACCACCACAGCGTGATCCTCAAGGAAAACGACCGCGCGGGCCTGGACCACCTGGCCTTCAAGGTGCGTTTTCCGGACGATCTGGCGCGCATCGAGAGCACCTGCGAGCGCTTCGGCTTTCCGGTGCAGCGCGTGTCCGCCGGCAGCCGCATCGGCGAGGGCGAGGCCGTGGCCACCACGCTGCCCACCGGGCACCGGATCGAGTTCTACCAGCAGATGGAACGGGTCGGCATCGCGGTCGGCAACACCAACCCGGAACCGTGGCCGGACGACCGGCGTGGCGTGGGCGTGAACCGCTTCGACCACGTGCTGCTGACCGGCGAGGATCTGGAAGGCGTGACGCGCTTTTTCGTGGAGGGACTCGACTTTCACCAGAGCGAGCGGCTGATCAACAAGGAAGGCGGCCTGCTGGCGAGCTTCCTGCACGTCACCAACAAGGCGCACGACATCGCCTTCATCAAGGGCCCGAACGGCAAGCTGCACCACGTCGGCTTCTATGTGGAGACCTGGGACGACGTGCTGCGCGCGGCCGACCTGCAATCCCGCCACCGCGTGCGTACCGAACTGACCCCGTCCCGGCACGGCCTCACGCGCGGCCTGACCACCTACTTCTTCGACCCGTCCGGCAACCGCAACGAAACCTACGCCGGCGGCACCTTCCCCCACTACGACAACGACGTGGTGACCTGGACCGAGGACGAGGCAGCGCGGGCCATCTTCTTCCACGGCCGGGAAATGATTCCGAGCTTCGGTTCCGCGCTGACCTGAGCGACCTCACGCATCCGGCGTTGACCTGGGTCAAGCCGGGCGCGGGACGGGCGTGAAACGATGGCTGCGCATTGGGTGCCGGCAATCTGCCGGCGCCCGGACGCCACCGCAACGGTGGCGGTAATGGTTATCCCGATCGGCCGCGCCGCGGTCCAGGGATGGGGTGGCGTCCCTTATCTGTGGGGGAGCGGGGACGCCACCTTTTTTATTGCCGGATATGTACCGGCCCGCCTGTCTGGCTTGAACCATCCGATCACCACCACGCAAGCGCCCCATCACCTGTGGGAGCGCAGCTGTGCTGCGCGATGGCGGGGCGTGGCTGGCCGCCATCGCCTTGCCAGTGGCCGTGTGCCGCCGGCCCATCGCCCGGCATAGCCGGGCACCTACACCGGAATCCCGCGGACGGGTGGGCGTTGCGCAAGACACCGTCGCGGGCATGGCCCGCTCCTACACCAAGCTGCACGGCCTGGGTAAAGACGATCCATCCATGACGTCGGCCCGCTCAGCCGCACACCTCGCGACCCTTGACTGTCTTGCAGCCCGGATGCGCCTCGTTGCCCAGGCGCGGGTCGCGGACCGGCGGGCGCACGCCCTGCGGGTGCTGATGCCCGACGTAGACCCCGTCCGGCGTGCGGATCACGGTGGTGCCGTCCGAACCGACCATCGCCCCGCCTTGGTAGGTGTAGCTGGTGCCGTCGTTGCAGTTGGCGTAATGCCCCGTCGTCACGCAGTCGTGCGCCCGCAGCGGGGTCGAAAACAGGCCGATCAGCGCCAGGCTCGCCCCATACATGCCACGCATAAGCCAATCCCTCCAGTACGTTTGCCAGGCAAATCCGGCGCGCCGATGGTAGCGCGAAGACCCGCCTGCCACGCCGCCGCCGTGGCACTATCCTGATTGCATCGCCACCCTCGTGGCCCGCGCCGGTCACGGACGACACAGCCAACCACCATCGAGCCGGGCACGAACCCGGCCGGACTCAGGAGGAAACGTCCATGCCCGAATCCCGCGGCCCGAACCTGCGCCAGGCCCTGCACCGCACCGCCCGCCACCACGCGGACAACGAGGCGCTGGCGGACTCGCAGCACCGCTACACCTACCGGCAGATGCTGGCGCGCGCGCAGCAGACCGCCGCCCTGTTGTTTGGCCTGGGCGTGCGCAAGGGCGACCGGGTGGCGCTGATGATGCTGCCGTCCACCATCCACCCGATCGCGCTGTACGGCTGCTGGGAACTGGGCGCCGTGCCGGTGGCCCTGCACGTGCGCGAGAAACTGCCGGTGCTGGTCAAGACGCTGGAGCGCATCTCGCCGCGGGCCCTGATCTACGACGGCAGCTTCGCCGATCAGGTGGCGCACATTCGCGCCCAGGTGCCGCTGATCACCGGCTACGTGCGCGCCCGCAGCGAGGCCACGCCGCCCGACAAGATCCGCAGCGGCAACGAGCCGGTGATCCCGGATGATCTGGACCGCTACCCGCTCGACTTCGAGCCGATGGCGCTGGCCGGGCACGACCTGGCCGCCATCGTGCTGACTTCCGGCACCACGGGCATCCCGAAGGGCGTGCTGCACACCCACGCCAAGCTGGTCGAAAGCTGCCGGGCGGCCGTCTACCCGTTCGGTCTGACGCCGCACAGCAGCACGCTGAACATGTTCACCACGTCCTTCATGGGCTGGTCGAACCTGGCCCTGCCCTACTTCAACATCGGCGCCCGGCAGGTGTTCCACGACCACTGGGACCCGAAGCGCGTGCTGCGCACCATTGCCGAGGAGCGCCTGACCAACCTGCTGCTGGTGCCCACCATGTGGCGCCTGCTGCTGCGCGAGGACGTGGAAAGCCACGACCTGTCCTCGCTGCGCCAGGTCGGCTTTGCCGGCGAGGTGATGGACCTGCCGACGCTGGAGGCCATCCGCCGCCGCATCTGCCCGCGCATCATCAACTGCTATTCGACCACCGAGACCGCCGTGTCCGGCGGCACGGCCATGTTCCCGGAGGACCTCGCCCGGCCCGACAAGATCGAGAGCGTCGGCAAACCGCTGCTGAATTCCGAAGTGCGCGTGGTGGCGGCCGGCGGCAGCCCGGACGATGAACTGCCGCCCGGCGAGGAAGGCGAAATCCTCATCGCCGGCCCGTCGCTGGCGCAGGAGTTCTGGTGCGACCCGCCGCTGTCGCGGGAAAAATTCGTCGGCCCGTGGTGGCGCTCCGGCGATCTGGGCACCTTCGACGCCGACGGCTATCTGTACGTGCGCGGCCGGGTCGACGACATGATCATCTCCGGCGGCATCAACGTCATGCCCGGGCCGGTCGAGAACGTGCTGCTGGCGCACCCGGACGTGGCCGAGGCGGCCGTGGTCGGCCTGCCGGACCCGCAGTGGGGCCAGCGCATCGTCGCCTTCGTAGTGCGCAAGAATCCCGCCCTCGACGATGCCGCCCTGGACGCCGTGGTGCAGCAATCCGACCTGCCCGGCTACCAGCGCCCGCGCGAATACCGTTTTCTGGACGAACTGCCCCGCGGCAACAGCGGCAAGACCAACCGGCGGGCACTGCGGCAGATGGCGGAGGGCGGCTAAGGCCGCATCGGGGCGCGTGAGCCAGCGGTAGGGTGGGCAAAGCGCAGCGTGCCCACGCGGACACGGCGCCACTCGCCGCATGCGGCTCATCGAAACCTCGTCAGAACCGCGTGGGCACGGCCTTATGGCCTTTGCCCACCCTACGCTGACTGAGTGGCTGCCGCCACGTGGCGCTCCACCGCCAGCTTGGTCAGAAACGCTTCCACCTCGGCTTTGCCCTTCTCCCGGGGGTGGCGCTTGCCGTGGAAAAGGATGTATCGTTTTATTCAGTGGACGTAGGAAGTCTCGGTCCGCTTGGCGTACCCCAGCCGCCGGACCCGGTTCCGAACCTAGTCCAGCAGCTTGGGCGGCGAAGTGAGAGGGACAACGGTGGATAATCCGGCATGGCCATTCAACTTGCTGATTTATAAAAACTGTGTCGGAAACCCATACCAGATTGTGCGCCAAATGGTGTACAAATTACGTTAGACCCCATTGCCCTAAGGAAATGCTGAAGTATTCAGCGTTTCCCGCAGCGCAGGGACGCGCTTACAAGATCAGCGGCTGTAAGCTGCTGATCTTGTAAGCCATCGGAAAACCACGCTTTTCCGATGGCGGGCGCTGAGAAATCCAGGATGGATTTATTCAGCGTTTCCCTAAACCTCGGAGTCTTTGCATTGTCAGTCGCAAAAACAGCACCTGAACTAATTGAAGACCTCATGAAGCATTGGGCATGCTGGGACGATTATGAAGTCTTTTATTTGACAGTGCTGGCCCCGCGTCTTGTGGTTAGCCCACAAAGCGGCGATGAAACGGAACGATCGATTCTTTCAGCACTCCGGCCTCAGCTGAGCGAAAGGGAATGGAACGAACTGCCGCAAATGATTGCGGAGAAGCGCAAAGGGATTCTTCGCGAGATTGAAAGCGAACGTCTGCGGCGTGAAATGCTAGAAAGGGAAAGGCAAGAGGCGGAGCGCATCGCCGCACAGAAAAGAGAAGAAGAAGCTCGAGAACGCATTCGGCAGGACCAGATCCGAAAACAAGCTGAAGAGCGTCGCACTGCAATGCTGCACGAGCTTCGCCGGCGTTTTAACTCCGACTTTCTTAGCGCGACTCCCTATTTTTTTGAAACGTGTGCTGGCATCCTGACCGAACAAGAGTTCGAGGCCGAGAAGTTTTCATTCGTAAAAAGTTGGATAAAGGTAAATGGCCCAAAACAAGTTCCGGATGATGAGCAGATTGCTGCCATTTCCGCTGTCCATGGGCACGTACAGGTCGTTGCCCGCGCGGGTAGCGGCAAAACGACGACGCTTGTCAGTCGCGTACTGTTTCTCCTCAAGCATTGTCGCATTGCACCGGCGGAGATACTGATCCTCGCCTTTAACCGCAAAGCAGTTTTGGAGGTTCGTAGAAGACTACTTGTTTTGATTGATCAGAACGCTGAATCAGAGATAGTCGATGAGATTAATCGACGCAAAAATGCGGGACAAAAACAGCACCTCAAATTGGAGGAGATTGAAGAAGGCGCAGTAGACACCATCGCCTCCCAATTAAAGATCACGCTGCCGCACGTAATGACATTCCATGCCTTGGCCTACGCCATTGTCCATCCAGAAGAAAGCCTTTTATACAACGGAACTGAAGGAGAATCTCAAGGGCTGAGTCGAGCGTTTCAACAGGTGATCGACGATCACCTGAGGGAGCCGGCATTCCGAGAAAAAATCCGCGAACTAATGCTTGCTCACTTCCGCGAGGACTGGGACCGAATTGTCGAGGGTCGGCACGACCAAAGCAAAGAAGAATTTCTACGATTTCGCAGATCCCTGCCGCGAGAAAGTCTTGGTGGAGAATACGTCAAGTCGTATGGCGAAAAGATTATCGCCGACTTTTTATTCGAGCACGCCATTACATACAAATACGAGCGAAATCATTGGTGGAGTGGGGCCAACTACCGACCAGACTTTACAATTTTCGTCACGCCAAAAAGCGGTCTAATTATTGAGTATTTCGGACTCATAGGTGACCCTGATTATGACGAAATGTCAGAGAGCAAGCGCGAATACTGGAAAACCAAGTCAGGCTGGACTCTTATCGAAGTCACCCCCGAAGACATCGCTAACGAGGGGTCGGCTGCATTTCTAGAAAGATTTAAGACCACCTTGTTAGATCAAGGTATTCAATGTACGCGCTTATCTGAAGACGAGATTTGGAATCGCGTTCGTGACAGAGCAATCGACAGATTCACGACTGCATCCGTTGGATTCGTTGGCCGGTGTCGAAAACAGTCGTTATCCCCTCTTGAACTGCTGGATAAAATCAAGAGCTATTCCCCTCTGTCCCCTGTTGAGGGCATGTTTCTTGATCTTGTTTATTCACTTTACGCTGCCTATCTGAATCGCCTGTCATCTACCGGCGAGGAGGATTTTGACGGCCTGATGCAGCGTGCCGCGCAAGCAGTGGAGGACGGGGTCGCCAGCTTCCAGCGAAAATCGGGCGGAGGAGATCTGGCCTCGTTGCGGTATGTATGCATCGATGAGTTTCAGGATTTTTCAGACCTTTTCTATCGGCTCCTTGTCGCCATCAGAAAGGTTACGCCTCAAGTCGAATTATTCTGCGTGGGCGATGATTGGCAGGCGATCAATGGATTCGCTGGATCAGATTTAAGATTTTTCAACCAATTTGGGCGGTATGTTGGGAAATCACGCTGCTTATACATTTCGACGAATTATCGATCCGCGAGTTCAATTGTTGCTGTTGGCAACGCCCTTATGTCGGGCCTAGGCAAACCCGCTTCCGCAAGCAAGAAGGCCGTCGGTAAGGTTTTGGCGTCTGATTTAAATGATTTTGAACCTTCTCTGATTGAGAAACAGCGCCATCCCGGCGACATCATCACCCCTGCTGTTTTACGACTTGCAAATAATGCACTGGCTGCTGGCACCGACGTAGTGATGCTTTGTCGCCGAAACGGGCTGCCATGGTTCGTCAACTTCCAGGATCAATCTGCTGGAAGCGGTCGCGGCCTCGCAAGATATCTTGACCTGGTTCGATCTTTTTTTCCAAATGGCCTAAGAGAGCGCATCAGCATCTCTACCGCACACAAGTTCAAAGGCCTGGAAAAGCCAATGGTGATCGTACTTGATCTTGTTGCGCGGAGTTATCCGCTCATACATCCAGACTGGGCATTTTCTAGGATACTCGGTGACAGTCCACAGAAGATTACGGAAGAAGAACGGCGGCTGCTGTACGTGGCGCTGACTCGCGCGGCAGATACATTGGTTGTTTTTACGGAGCGCAGAAGCAAGTCGCCATTCCTCGAAGAGCTGGAGCGCGAAATCCCTCTAGCAGCCGTCGAATGGGCTGATTACCCTCCGTTGCGTGGGCTTACGACTCGCCTAGTCGTAAAAGTCGGCAATCAGGAACAGCGTGGTGGCGCACCCACTTTCGCAATAAAAGATTTCCTCAAAGCCTCAGGATATCAGTGGCAGTCGAATGGTTGGCCTGGCTGGGCAAAGAGTTTTCCTGCCGAGGGATTCAGAACCGACATCCTCAAGTCGGAAGTGTGGTCGGAACCCGCAGACGGCATTGATGTGCGCATATTTGATGATACCGACACAGCAATTGCTCAATTCTTAGTGGATGGCGGCGAGTGGAGATGCATTACCGACAATCTTAATGAGATTTGCACATCCAACGGTGATAATGAAACACCAATGGCCTCTGCCAATGGGGTCTAACGAGCCAGCGTAGGGCGGGCAAAGCGCAGCGTGCCCACGCGGACACGGCGCCAGTCGCCGCATGCGGCTCATCGAAACCTCGTCAGAACTGGCGGTTGATAAAGGCCGGCTCTGTGGGAGCGGCGCCCCCCGCCGCGAATCTTGGCAGGCCACCTGTTCGGCCCGAGGGCGGGCCTCCCACAGGGGGTGTGGGAGCCCGCGTGGGGGAGCAATAAGCGCACCGCATTGCGTCGTACAGTCGGCCCGCACCATGCCCGACTATACGACGCGCGAGGCAGTCGATGCCGGGCGCAGCGATTTCATCGTCGGACGATCAAACAGGCCTGTTTGTGGATCATCATCCGCACAGCACCCTGGCTGGCCGCGGGCGCACAACGCAACGCCGCGCCGGGACGCATAACGACAGCGACACAGGAGAAACGCCATGCGAGTTCTGATCACCGGCGGCACCGGTTTCATCGGCGCCGAAGTCGTGCGCCAGCTGGTTGCGGAAGGCGGGCACCAGATCGCCGTGTTCCACGTCAGCGGCGCGCAGCAGCGCCTGGCGGACATCGCGGACCGCGTGACGCTGATCCGCGGCGATGTGGGCAACGTCAGCCACGTGCTGGACGCGGTCAAGCAATCCCGCCCAGAGGCCATCTTTCACCTGGGCGCGATCCTGTCCACGGCCTCGGACCTGGACCCCGCGGCGGCCATGCACGCCAACGTGAACGGCACCTTCAACGTGCTGGAAGCCGCGCGCATTCTGGACGTGCCGCAGGTGCTGTTCGCCAGCACCATCGGCACCTACGCACTCGGCATGACCGGCGAGCGCATCGACGACCTGACGCTGCAGCGGCCGCTGTCGTTCTACGGCACCGCCAAGCTGTTCGGCGAGGGCGCCGGCAACTTCTACCGCCACCGCTACGGGCTGGACTTTCGCGGCATCCGTTTTCCGGGCATCTGCGGCCCGGGCGTGCGCACGCCGGGCGCGGCGCAGTTCCATTCCTGGGTGGTCGAGGAATGCGCCAAGGGCCGGCCGTACACGATCGAGGTGGCGCCGCACACGCGCGTGCCCATCGTCTACGTGAAGGATGCCGCCCGCGGCGTGCTGCAACTGGCCCGCGCGCCGCGGGAACAGCTCAAGCAGTTCAATTACCTCATCAACGGCGTGCCGCCGACGCCCAGCGCCGAGGCCCTGGCCGATCTGGTGCGCGAGCGGGTGCCGGGGGCGCGGATCGATTTTCGGGTCGATGCGAAGCGCCAAGCCTTCGTCGACCGGCTCATGAAACCGGTCGACGACCGCTTCGCGCGCGACGAATGGGGCTGGAATCCGGCCTTCGAGACCGCGCGGATGCTGGACGATTTCCTGGCCGATCTGGCTGCCCACCCGCAGCGCTATCCGGACTGACGGCGCTACAGAAACCCGCGCCCGGCGGCCAGCGCGGCGGCCGTCAACATGGCCGACAACATGCTTTTGTGCTGGGCAATGCCCTTGCCGGCAATGTCATACGCGCTGCCGTGCGGGATCGACAGATGCACGTACGGCAGGCCGATGTAGATGGAGCAGGCGCCCTCGAACACGGCCGTCTTGACGGCGATCTGCCCCTGGTCGTGGTACATGGACACGACCGCGTCGTGGCGGCCCTCGATGCACTGGCGAAACACCGCGTCCGGCGACACCGGGCCGCTGGCGTCGATGCCCTCGGCGCGCGCCTGCTCCACCGCCGGGGCGATCTGCTCGCGGTCTTCCGGACCCATCGCATGCGGGTTCAGGCCCGCCACGGCGATGCGCGGCTGCGCCAGGCCAAAGCGTTTCAGGGTGTCGTCGAGCAGCCGCAGCAGGGCCAGCACATTGGCTTGCGTGACCGTGGCCGGCACGTCGCGCATCAGCACGTGCTCGGCGATCGGCACCACGCGCAGGCCATCGCTGACGCGCAGCAGCCAGGTACCGGCCGGCTGCAGGTCGTCGAGTTCCTTCAGCTTGCCGGTCAGGCGAATGGCGGTGCTGTCGATGGGCGCCATGATGCTGGCCTGCACGACGCCGGCCCGGCCGAGGCGCTCGGCAGTCTCCAGCCAGTGCAGGACGGCTTCGCCGCAGGCGGCGGATGCGCGGCCAAAAACCAGCTGCGCCGGGTCGAGCGGCACCTGGTCCAGCACGTCGATGACGCCCGGCTGGTAACGCGCGTCGACACTGTCGGCAACGGCGCGCAGCGCGATGTCGATGCCGCAGGCGGCGCGGGTTTTTTCCAGCGCCGCCAGGCTGCCGATCAACAGCGGTCGGGACATGGCCTGCGGCTGCCCGGTGGCCAGTGCCTTGAGCACGACTTCCGGACCGACGCCGCACGGATCGCCAATCACCGTCGCCACTACCGGTGTCATGCCCCCTCCTCGTTGGTTGTCTGGACGTCGTCGCCGGGCGCGACGAGGCAGCCCACGCGCTGGTTTGTGCAGCCCTTCCCGCCCGGGGCAGGATGCCCCGGCATGAACCAATGACGCAAGACAGGGGCGAAAGATTTTTCGCCCCTGCAAGGGGGTGACGGTTGCGCCATCACCCGGCGCCGCGGCCACGACGGGGATCGGTTGCAGGAGCCCGGCTGTGCCGGGCGATGCCTTCGGGCCGAGCAAGGAAGTCCCGGATTCCGCTGCGCTTCATCCAGGCTACATGGTGTAGGAGCCCGGCTGTGCCGGGCGATCATCGCGCAGCGAAGCTGCGCTCCTGTCCTTATCGGGCCTCAGTCTAGTCGTGCTTGTCGCCGATGTAGCCGTAGCGGCGCAGCCCGGCATACGAGCGCAGGCTGACCTCGAAACGGCTGCGCCGAGGCAGGGCATGGCGCCATTCCTGGTCCGGTACCACGCGCAGCTCGCCGTGATCGAAACGCATCGGGTTGCCCGACACCGAGTGGCCGATGCCGACCCGCGCCACGCCCTGGCCCAGGAAGGCGAGCGGATCGGTATCCGTCACCGGCAGATTCAAGGCGCTGACCATCGGCGACAGCGCGGCCCGCGGGTCGGCTGCGAGGTCCTCGTAGCGCAGGCGCTGCCAGGGCCGGTCGACGGCCTTGTGAACCGCTTCCGCCAGACGGTGGGTCCGGTTCCAGCTGCCGGCGCTGCCCCAGGCCGAGCGCGTTGCCATGTAAGCCTCGGCCCAGTGGATTTCCGGGCGCAGGCGCCGCCGCATCTTGGAATAGGCCACCGCCCGCGGATCGCGAATCAGGTGCAGGTAGCGGGTCTGAAAACCCGGCAAGTGAGCAAGCTGTGCCGCGTAGACCGGGTCCTTTGATGAATCCACCAGCCAGCGGGCGCCGGATACATCGGCGATGGCCCGGAACAGGCGGCTCCAGTGGGTCAGAATCGCCTCGCCGTCAGGCAGCGGCCGCAGCCCGCGCCTGAATGCCCGGCGACTGAGCGCGTCGACGGCGCCGGCATCAATGACCCCGTCGGCCTCAAGCCGCTGGCGCACGCCGCCCCAGAACGGGCAATCCTGAAACGGCTGCCCGCAACTGCACAGCTGGTTCTCGATGAAACCCCGCCGCCAGATCCGCTGCAGCTCGCCGACCGACATCACGCCCGGCAGTTCGTTGAGCAACCGTTCCAGCAGCGTGCTGCCGCTGCGGCTGGCGCCGACGATGAACAGCACGCCGGTCATTGGCCGCCGCTGACACCGGGCTTGGTCACCAGCACGTCTTCCAGGATCAGATACTCCAGATCGCAGCCGAAGAACATGTCGAGCGCATCCTGCGGCGAACACACCATCGGCTCGCCGCGGCGGTTCAGCGAGGTGTTCAGCAGCACGGCGTTACCGGTGCGCGCCGCCATCGCATCCAGCAGCGCGTGATAGCGCGGGTTGCTGGCGGCGCTGACGATCTGCACGCGGGCGGTGCCGTCCTCGTGCACCACTTCCGGGATGCGGTTTTTCCAGTGCGGGGCGACGTCGAAGGTGAAGGTCATGTACGGCGCCGGGTGGTCGGTGCCGATGATGTCCGCCGCCACGCGTTCCGACACCGACGGGCAGAACGGCCGCCAGCGCTCGCGGTACTTGATCTGCGCGTTGATGCGCTCGGCCACGCCGGGGTGCGAGGGATTGCCCAGGATGCTGCGGTTGCCCAGCGCCCGCGGGCCAAACTCCATGCGCCCCTGGAACCAGGCCAGCGGGTTGCCGGCGGCCAGGATGTCGGCGGCGGTGGCGATGGTGTCGTCCAGGCGCCGGTACTGCGGCCGGGCAGGGTGTGCGGCGCAAGCGGCAAGGCACTCCTCGGTGCTGTAGTCCGGACCCAGGTACATGTGCTGCAGCGGTTTGATCGGGTCGCCGGCCGCGGCGGCCACGTAGGTCGCCGCGCCGATGGCCGTGCCGGCATCGCCGGCGGCCGGCTGCACGAACAGCTGCTGCACCTGCGGCAGGGCCATCAGGCGCTGGTTCAGCTTCACGTTCAGCGCCACGCCGCCGGCGTAGGCCAGCTTGCCGCCCTGCGCCAGCACCGGACCCAGGTGCGCCTGCACCAGCCGCAGCACGGTTTCCTCCAGCAGTTTCTGCACCGCCGCGGCGTAGTGGATGTACGGCTCGTCGATGGCGTCGCCCTCACGCGGCGGTCCCAGCCACTCGATCAGTTCGGGGCTGAAGAAATAGCCCTTGCCGCCGCGCTTGTAGCGGCGCAGGCCGACCACGTTGACCAGCCGGTTGTTCACGCGCAGCCGGCGGCCGTCGCTGCGCAGCAGGCGCGAGAAGTCGAATCGGCCCGGGTCGCCGTAGGGCGCCATACCCATGACCTTGAACTCACCGTCCAGCATCTCGAAGCCCAGGTACTCGGTGATCGCCCCGTACAGGCCGCCGAGCGAATCGGGCTCGTAGAACTCGGCCAGCCTGTGGATGCGCCCGCCCTCGCCGTAGCCGAAGAAGGTGGTTGCGTACTCGCCACGGCCGTCGATGCCGAGAATCGCCACCTTGCCGTCGAAACCGGACAGGTGATACGCGCTCGACGCATGCGCCAGATGGTGCTCGACCGGCACGAAGCGCACGCCGGACTGCTCGAAACCGAGCTCGCCGAGCATGGCCAGCGCCTGGCGGCGGTTGCGCCGGAAACGCCGGTTGCCGTCGAAAAGCGCCGTCAGCGCCCGGTCCGGCGCGTACCAGTGACGCGCCGCGTAATGCCAACGCGCCGGCGAACCCAGGCCGATGGGTGCATACGGATAGGCCACCGCGTCGACCTGATCCGGCCGGATGCCGGCCCGGTCCAGACAAAACCGCGCCGCGTGCAGCGCCTGGCGGCCCTTGGCGTGCTTGTCGCGGATGAAGCGCTCTTCCTCGGCCGCCGCCACCAGTTCGCCGTCGACCAGCAACGCGGCCGAGGCATCGTGGCTGACCGCGCCGGACAGTCCGAGCACGATCATGGCGCGAGCCCGGCGTCGGTCAGTGCCTGGTCGAGTTCGGTCAGCAGCGCCGGCCAATCGGCCCAGTTGGCGCGCAGGCGCGCCAGATCGCGGGCAAAGGCCCGCTCGAACGCGAGGCGTCGCCGGTGGCGGCGCAGGGCATCGAGGTCCAGCAGCATCAGGTTGTCGTCTTGGTCGACCAGCAGGTTGGTGGCCTTGAGGTCACCGTGACTCAGATTCAGGCGCCTTAAGTCCCGCAGCAGCGCGCACAGGCGGTCCAGCAGCGCCTCCCGACGCCCCGGATCGGCGGCCGCCAGCGCGGCGCCGAGCGGTTCCCCCGGCACATGCTCGCTGAGGTAGAAAGCTCGCCCGCGCAGCCAGCCGAAACGGCTTTCCAGCAGTGCCACCGGCCGCGGCGTCGGCAGCCCCCACAAAACCAGACGCTGCGCATTGCGCCAGCTGTGCCAGGCGCGGCTGGGTCGCCAGCAGCGGCGCAGCCAGTGGCCGAACGTCTTCAAATTGTAGCGTTTGATCACCCGTGGCCGGCCGTCGATATCGACCCGCACCACGCTGGCGCTGTTGCCGCGCTTGAGCCAGTCGGCGGACAGGCTCTCTAACGGTGCATCCGGCGCGGCCAGCCACGCGCGCATCGCCGGCGTGTCGTCACGGCGATCGAGCACCTGCAGCCGACGCAGCGTGCGGCGGGCCTCGAAGGCCGTACAGCTGCGAAGCGCCTTGTCCATGTGCCGAGCCTCGCGCCGGCACCGCGCGCGCTCGACCTGGCGCTGCAGGTCATCGCGCGGCAGCGGCCGGGCGATGGCGCCGTACAGCGCGCACCACTCGCCCATGCGCTCATCCACGGCCGGCGGGAACTGCGCCAGCCACAGGGCCAGGTTGCCAAGCGCCCGCCGAGCCGGCAGCGGCTGAGCCGATGTGCGGATGCCGGCGCCATCCAGCGTAAAGGCAACGCCGCTGCGCACCAGGAAATTGGCCAGATGCGCATCGCGCTGCTCGACGCCGGCGGCGTGGTGGGAAGCCACCGCCCGCAGCACGGCCGGCAAGGCGGCCTCGGCCAGCGCGTCGGCGCCGGTACCGGGCAGCCAGGCGGTCAGCACCAGCCAGCCCGGCGGTTCATCGAGCGCGCCCGCGTAAAGCACGTCCGGCGCCGCGATGCCGCGTCGGTGCAGGGCCTCGAAGCCATGCCACTCGCGCTCGAAGTGTCGCCGCGCCTGCCGGCCGGCCAGAAACAGCTTGGCCACCACCGGCCGCTGATCGCGCTCCAGGGTGCCGGCCAGCGTCCAGCGGCGGCCCGGCAGGGTGCGCAAGGCACGGTCGCAGTGCAGGAACCCCAGTTCCGGCACCGCGATCCGCGAGGGCAACGCCGGCAGGCTGGTCACGCCGGCACCGGCAGGCGCGGAGTGCGCCCGTGCGCCTTGCGATACAGAAAAACCGCCTGCCGGCTCACCTTGCGCCAGAAGCGACGGCCCAGCTGCGCCCGCAGCGGCGTGCCGCCGTACAGGCGCATGAAGCGGTAACAGTCCTGACGCGTCAGCCCCGCATCCAGGGCCGAGAAATACAGGCCGGCAATGTCCTTCAGCCGCCAGCGCCGCGGCGTGCGCCCACGCAGCTGCACCCGGTGCAGGTCGATCAGGTGCAGGTCGAGCCGGCCGCCGGGCTGCGTGAGACCCGGACTGTCCTGCCGCAGCAGGAAGTGACACAGGTAGAAATCGCGGTGGTTCACGCCGTGCTCGTGCAGGGTGCGGGCGGTGCTGGCCAGCTGCCGCAGCAGCTGGCGCTTCAGGATCAACTGCTCGGCAGTCCAGTGCGACCGCTCACCCCAGCGGGCGCACAGATCCTCCAGGCTCACCGTGTCCTGCAGCGCCACGGTGAGCGCGAACGAGGCGTGCCGGGCCGGGTTGCGGCCGCGCTGCCCCCAGCCGGCCAGCTGCAGGGTCGGGATGCCCAGCGCCTCCAGGCGGCGGATGGCGCGCACCTCGGTGCCAGCGCCCAGCACTGGCAGGCGCAGTTGCAGCAGGTTCTTGAAGATTTCCCGCCAGCCGACGCCGTGGTGACGCTTCAGGAAATAATCCTGGCCGGCGATCGCCACGCGCAGCGTCTGCCGGCCGCCGGTCTGGCGGTAGACCTCGCCGGGCATGCTCATCAGCGCGCCAAACGGATCGGCACCGAGCGCGCCCCGCACGGCCGGATCGAGCTCCAGCCTCATCGGCGCAGCACCTGTTCGATCGCGTCGGCGGCGCGATCGTGCAGATGCCACAGGTCCTGCGTGCGCCCGTAGGCGATGCCGGCCTGCCGCCAAGCGGGGCGCTCGTCGCCGCCGAGCATGCGCGCCAGGGCCGCATCCATGTCGGCCTGCCGGAACGGCTCCGGCAACACCCGTCCGCAGCCGCTGGCCGCCACGTGCTCGGCATAGCCGCAGGCGGCCGTGGTGAGCACCGGCAGCCCGGCCACCACCGCCTCGATCAGCACCGCGCCGGTGTTCTCGTAATAGGCCGGGTGCAACAGCAGGTCGGCGCCCTGCAGGAAGCGCGGAATGTCGTCCCGGCCGGGCAGGAGGGTGAGCGCCCCGCCGATGCCCAGGCGCTGCGCCAGGCGCAGGAACGGACCGGGCTTGTCGCGGCCGATGGCGATCAGCCGGCTGCGCGCGCGCAGCCCCGCCGGCAGCGCCGCCAGCGCGCGCAGGCTGCGGTCCAGGCCCTTCATGCGAAAGCCCGAGCCGACCTGCAGCAGCAGGAAGTCGTCCTGGCCGATGTCGAACTCGGCCCGCAGCGAGGCGCGCAGCTCGGCCGCGTCCGGCCCGGCGCGCCGATCCGGGGTGATGCCCGGCGGCAGCAGGTGAAAGCGCGCCGGCGGCGTGTGCCAGGCAGCCCGGTAGCGGGCGGCCTCGGCGTCGGAGATGGCCAGGATCTGCGTGCGCCCGGCCGGGTCGAACACCGCTTTCTCGGCGGCCACGAAAGCCCGGTAGCGGCCGGACAGGCGGTGCCAGAACGGCCGCCGCGCCATGCGCGCCAGGTAACAGGTGTCGGCCGCGTAGTAGACATCCAGCCCGGGCAGCTTGTTGAAGCCCACCCGGCCGTCGAAGTCCCGCGCCGCCACGGCGAAGGCGCGCGCGAAGTCGCCGTAGCGGGCGTGGTTGCTCAAACCCCGCGCCGGCAGCAGATGCACCGGCAGCTCAGGATCGCGCTCGCCCTGCCAGGCGATGGTGAAGAACTCCACCGCATGCCCGCGCGCCAGCAGCAGGCGCGCGATGCGCAGCGCATCGCGCTGCATGCCGCCGTAGGGAAAGTACTTGAACAGGCAAAAGGCGATCCTCACGCCGCCTCCAGCAGCTCGCCCAGCTGCGCCCACACGGCATCCGGGCCAAGCTGCCCGTAGCAGGGCGGATGCACGGCGCCCTCGGCCGCGAAGCGGCACACCCGGCGCAGGCACGGCGCGCACGGATACACCGCCTGCGCCCGCCGCTGACGCGCGCCCCAGGTGCCGGTCAGTTCCGGATCGGTGGCGCCGTACAGGGCCAGCGTCGGCACCCCCAGCGCAGTCGCCAGGTGGGTCGGGCCGCTGTCGACGCCGATCACGCCCTGCGCGCCGGCCAGGGTCGCGGCCAGTTCTGGCAGGCGAAGCGGCGCCAGCACCTGTGCATGGGCGTGGCCACCTGCGAGTCGCTCGGCCCTGGCGCGCTCCGCGGCATCACCCCACGGCAGGAGCACCCGCCGGCCGGCCTGCCCGGCGCGCTCGATCAGCGCCCGCCAGTGGGCATCCGGCCACAGCTTGCTCGGCCAGGTGCTGCCGTGCAGGAACACCAGATAATCGCCGTTCGCCACCGACGGCGGCAGGCGCGTGCGGTCGATGCCGTAATCGGGCTGATCCGGTCCCGGCCGGTAGCCGAGCGCACCGCCGAACAACACCCGCAGCCGCTGCACCGCATGCTGGCGACGATCCACCGGCACCGCGCGGTCGTAGACGAAGGCCGCCAGTCCCTCGCGCGCGCTGCGCCGGTCGAAACCTACCCGCGGCCCGCGCGCCAGCAGCGTCACCGGCGCGGTCTTGAGCAGGCCCTGCGCGTCCAGCACGCAGTCGTAGCGCTGGGCCCGCAACTGGCGCAGGAAGTCCGGCACCTGCCGGCTGCGCAAGGCGGCCAGCGGCGCGCGCCGCCAGCGCCGCAGCGCAACCGGGATCACGCGCGTCACCGCCGGGTGCCAGGCGGGGATGGCGGCATAGGATTCCTCCACCACCCAGTGGCATTCGAGCGCCGGCACCCGCGCGCGGGCCTCGGTCAGCGCCGGCAGGGCGTGCAGCACATCGCCGAGCGACGAGGTCTTGACCAGGAGCAGCTTCACGCCAGCAACTCCGCGGCGGCGGCCAGCACCTGTGCCGGCGCCAGATCGTTCAGGCAGCGCAGATGGCCGAGTGGGCACTCGCGCTCGAAACAGGGACTGCATGGCAGATCAAGACTCAGCACCCGGGCGCGATCCGACAGCGGCGGCGTGAAGCCCGGGTCGGACGAGCCATAAACCGCTACCAGCGGCCGGCCAAGCGCGGCCGCCACGTGCATCAAGCCGCTGTCGTTGCTGACCACCAGGTCCGCGGCGGCGATCAGGTCGCAGGCCTGGCCAAGGTTGGTGCGGCCGGCCAGATCCACGCAGCCATCGTCCGCGGCGGCATTGACGGCTGCCGTGGCCGGCGCATCCTTGGCCGAACCGAGCAGCCACACCTGCCAGCCCTGTGCCCGGTAATGCCGCGCCACGGCCGCGAAGTGCTGCGCCGGCCAGCGCTTGGCGGGGCCGTATTCGGCCCCCACGCACAGCACCAGCACGCGCTGTGCCCGGCCATCCAGCCCCAGCGCCGCCAGCGTGCCGGCCATGGCTGCCGGATCGCACTGCAGGCGCGGCCGCAGATCGGTCGGCAGCGGCGCGCCAGGATCAAGCCCCAGCGCCGCGAAACGCTGCACCGTCATCGGCAGCGCGCGCTTGTCCAGGCGCCGGGTGTCATTGAGCACGCCGTAACGCAATTCGCGCACGAAGCCGGTACGGGTCCGAATGCGGGCAAACAACGGGATCAGCGCCGATTTCCACGAGCCCGGCAGCACGATGGCCTGCCGGTACTGGCCGCGCAGCGGCCGGCCGAGGCGCCAGCGCTCGGCCAGCGCCAGCGCACCGTGGCCGATGGGCAGGTCGATGGCGTGGCGCACCTGCGCCATGCGCGCCAGCAGCGGACGCGACCAGGCCGGCGCCAGCACGTCGATGGCCGGTGCCGGCCGGCGCTGTTTCAGCAAAGCCAGCAGCGGTTCGATCATCACCATGTCGCCGACCCAAGACGGGCCGACCACCAGCACCGCGCCGACGGCGTCCTCAGGCGGCAGTCTGGTCAGCCTCGCGTACCAGCACGAAGACCGCGCCGCAATAAGGGCACTTCTCCTCGCCGGTCTCCTGGATCGGCAGGAACACCCGCGGGTGCGAGTTCCACTTGGTCATGCCCGGCATGGGGCAGCACAGCGGCAAGTCGCGTGCGCTGACCTGGTAACGGTTCTCGGCATTGGCCGGAATTTCGCGGGTCATGGCAGCCTCACTTCACCGGGGTCAGCCAGTCGAGGTGGCCATCCAGTTCGCCGTTGACGGTGGCGAAGTAGCGATCCTGCAGCAGCTTGGTGATCGGGCCGGGCCGGCCCTCGCCGATCAGGCGGTCGTCCAGGGAGCGGATCGGCGTGACTTCCGCCGCGGTGCCGGTGAAGAAGGCCTCGTCGGCGATGTACACCTCGTCGCGGGTGATGCGCTTCTCGCGCACCTC
Organism: Immundisolibacter cernigliae; assembly: GCF_001697225.1. Lineage (GTDB taxonomy): Bacteria > Pseudomonadota > Gammaproteobacteria > Immundisolibacterales > Immundisolibacteraceae > Immundisolibacter > Immundisolibacter cernigliae. Next base: position 2,812,193 of record NZ_CP014671.1, on the reverse strand, counting down.
GTAACCGGCCTCGCGCGCCAGCGTGATGACCGTGTCGCGGGTGATGCCTTCCAGCGCCGAGGCAATGTCCGGCGTGTAGATCACGCCCTTGCGGATGACGAACACGTTCTCGCCGCTGCCCTCGGCGACGAAACCGTCCACGTCCAGCACCAGCGCCTCGTCGTAGCCGCAGGCCTGCGCCTCGCGCAGGGCCAGCATGGAGTTGATGTAGTTGCCGGTGGCCTTGGTGCGGCACATGGTGACGTTCACGTGATGCCGCGCGTAGGACGAGGTGCGCAGGCGCACGCCGCGCTCGAGCGCGCCCTCGCCCAGGTACTCGCCCCACTTCCAGGCCGCCACGATCACGTGCACGGTCAGGTTGGGCGCGCTCACGCCCATCGCTTCGGAGCCGTAGAACGCCAGCGGGCGCACGTAGCCGCCCTCCAGGCCGTTCTCGCGGATGGCCGCCACGCAGGCGTCGGCGATCTGCTCGCGGCTGAACGGGATGTGCATCTGCAGGATGTGCGCCGACGTGAACATGCGGTCGATGTGCTCGGGCATGCGAAACAGCGCCGTGCCGCGCGCCGTCTTGTAGGCGCGCATGCCCTCGAACACGCCCATGCCGTAGTGCAGGGAGTGGGTCAGTACGTGCACCTTGGCCTCGCGCCAGGGGACCAGTTCCCCGTCGAACCAGATGACGCCATCCCGATCTTCCATGCCCATGGCACGAGTCTCCGCTGTATTGCCGTTTTGAAGACAAAAACGCCGCCCGGTGTGCGCGGACGGCGGCGGGCAAGTTTACACGCTGGCCGGCCGGCGCTGATGGCTGACGCCAACCGCACCCGCTGCGTTGGTTAAACTCCGGCCGCCCCACGTAACCACCCACGAGGTTCGCCATGTTCTACAAGCTGGTCGCCGTCACCCTGTTCGTGTCCTTCATCGCCATGTCCACGTCCGGACTGCTGATGTTCTTCATCGAAAGGCCATCGTTCACCATCCAGATGCACCCGGTGCACAAGCTGTTCGGGCTGGTGATGGTGGCGGCGATGACGGCGCACATCGCGCTCAACTTCCGCGCCTTGCGCAACTATGTGCGGGCCCGCGCGGTGGCGCTGACCGGCGGCGCGCTGGTGGCGCTGCTGGTGGTGCTGTACGCGGTGGCCATCAACAACGAACTGCCGCCCGAGATCGCGCAGCCGCTGGACGCGCTGGGCGCGCAGGCGGAGTGATCGTCTCGCCGTCCGGGGCAATCAGGCCCCGGACGGCGTTGGCATTGACGCGCGTCAAGACCGCCGCCGGCCGCGCAGCCACAGTTTCCCGTCATCGATAACCGAGGCGGGAGAACGCGACATGAAACCCAACGACATCGACCGGCTGATCGTCGACCGGCCGGACAGCTGGCAGTTCGAGGTCAGCCGCAGCCTGTTCACGGACCAGGAACTGTTCGACCTGGAGATGCAGCACATCTTCGAGGGCACCTGGATCTTCCTGTGCCACGAAAGCCAGGTCGCCAAACCGAACGACTTTTTCCGCACCCGCATGGGCCGCCAGCCGGTGATCGTCACGCGCGACGCGGGCGGCGCCGTGCATGCCTTCCTGAACGCCTGCCCGCACCGCGGCGCGGCGCTGTGCCGCACCGCCCATGGCAACCAGAAGTTCATCACCTGCCCCTATCACGGCTGGGTGTTCGACAGCGCCGGGCGCAACGTGGACATCAAGGACCAGGACAAGGGCGCCTATCCGGACGCCTTCCAGCGCGCCAACCACGATCTCGCGCCGGTGCCGCGGGTGGGCGTGTACAAGGGTTTCGTGTTCGGCAGCCTGAACGCCGACGTGCCGGACCTGGAAACGCATCTGGGCAACACGCGGCCGTTCATCGACATGCTGGCCGGCATGGGGCCGGACGGCGTCGAGGTGCTGCGCGGCTCGTCCACCTATACCTACCGCGGCAACTGGAAGATGCAGTGCGAGAACGGCATCGACGGCTACCACTTCACCAGCGTGCACGGCAATTACGTGGGCGTCATCACGCGGCGTCTGGAAGGCGCCGAGCACGGCGACCGGGCTGACAAGGTCAAGACCGGCTTCGACAAGAACGCCCTGGCCGGGCGCACCGGCTGCTATGACCTCGGCCGTGGCCACGCCATGATCTGGAGCACCTTCCCGCGGCCGGAAAACCGCCCGCTGTGGGACAGCGCCGACGAGGTCAGGGCGCGCATGGGCGAGGTGTATGCCGACTGGATGCTGCGCCGTCAGCGCAACCTGCTGGTCTACCCGAACGTGAACCTGATGGAGCAGGCCTCGTCGCAGATCCGCGTGTTCCAGCCGATCGCGCCCGGCCTGACGCAGGTGCAGATCTACTGCATCGCCCCCAGGGGCGAGAGCCGCGGCCAGCGCGAGCGGCGCATTCGCCAGTACGAGGATTTCTTCAACGCCACCGGCATGGCGACGCCGGACGACCTGACCGAGTTCGAGGCCTGCCAGGACGGCTTTCAGGCCCGCTACGTGGCCTGGCAGCAGGGCTACGACCGCGGCATGACGCGCATGCTCAAGGGCGCCGACGACATGGCGCAGGCGCTGGGTATCAGCCCGGAGTCGAGCGGGCCGGACATCATGGACGAGACGCTGTATTACGGTCAGTACCGCGAGTGGCGGCGGCTGATCGGGCGCGGTGTCAGCGGGCAGCAAAGCCGTATCGGCTGACCTAAGCATTCCACTCCGCCGTAGGAGCGGGCCATGCCCGCGACCGCGGAGGTTTCGGACTGACGTAACGGTTCGATCGATCGCGCCGTTCCGGTCGCGGGCATGGCCCGCTCCTACAAAAAAAGCCGGCTGACCCCTCACAGGGCCAGCCGGCTACCGGATCAAAAACGCGTCTCAGGCCGCCGGCTGTTCCAAGCTGTAGTCCGGCACCTCGACTTCCACGTCGCCATCCACCAGCTTGGTGACGCAGGACAGACGCGCGTTGGCGGGTGCTTCCTCGGCGGCCAGCGTGCGCAGCTCGGTCGGGAACGGCGCACTCAGGTGCTCCATGCCGGACAGGATCAGCACAATGTCCGAGCCGCAATTTCCAAGACCACATGAGCTGTGGATCGGGATGCCGGCCCGGCCCCGGACCAGTCCGAGCAGGCTGGAGCCCGGCATCACCCTGCGCCACGGCCCGCCGTTGATGCGGATGCGCGCCATATGGGCTTACCCGGGGCTTACCAGCGGGCAACCATATCGAATATGCCGACCCCGATCGCCTCGGACACCAGCCTGGCGCCCGCCGTGCAGGCGCGCTGCGTGTTGATGTCGTCGGCCGCGACGTATTTGTCCAGCACGCGCAGGCCGTCGTTGCCGTGCTCCATCTCCACCTCGCCGCCGTGGATGCGGAACCACTCGGCGTCCTCCTCGGACAGGCCGTAGTGTTCGACCGCCGCCTTGCCGAGCGAGCCGAACACCGCCGGTGTGACCGTCTCCACCCCGACCGCGGTGGCCGCCATGCCCTCCACCCAGGGCCGGTGGAACACGTAGCCCTCGATCACGATGCGCAGCGTGTGGATGTAGGGATCGGGCTCGAACGACACCCAGTCCGGGCCTTCCAGGATGGCGTCGCCGGGACCGCCCAGCGCATTGACCACCTGCGCCAGCAGGAACGGGTGGTCGCGTTCGATGTAGGCGTTCTCCAGCAGCGCCGCTTTGACGACATGGTCGTTCTTGGGGCAGCGGGCCGCCAATGCCGCCACGTATTCCGGAAAACCGGTGATGACCCAGCACAGGTTGGCCATCATGCGGGCGAATTTTTCCTTGGGCAGCCGACCGCTGCGAATCTGGGTCAGCACCGGGTGCGCCAGCCCGCGGGCCGCAATCGGCTCCAGCACGTCGCGCTTCATGTGCTGCAGCCAGTCGCTGTTGACGGCAATCAGATAGTCGGTCGGAACATTTTCAATCACGCTAGCCATCGGGCTCTCCTCCTCGAAACAGGTGTTTGAAGAATCGATCTTGGTAATGGCCGCGCCGTCCCTGGCCGCGGCAATCCCGCGTCCAAATGCGCCACACCCCGGTCCGCGGAACGTCCCCGGACCGATTCCGTGGTGTGCGATCGGGTTTGAAACCCTGCCCGGTATGGCGCGCCACCGATGGCTCCATGCTTGAAGCAGTGCTTCAGAACCCGTGGCCGATAGTGCGCCCGGTTGCCGGGAGTGACAAGGCGCGTTCCCGACTCTCAGACGGACCCCCAGCCCCTTCAAACGCATGAAAAACCGGCCAGCTCCGTCGAGGAGCTGGCCGGTTTGTTCGAATTTCTGTTGGCCACTCAGGCCGCTGGCCACACCCTGCGTTGGTAGGAGCGGGCCATGCCCGCGACCTGGACGGCCGGGCATGGCGCATCGGGTGGTACGGAAAGAACAGGCCCGACCGAGCCGATCACGCCACAGGCATCCGCCTGCTGATGTGTTGCGGTCGCGGGCATGGCCCGCTCCTACAAAAAAAGCCGGCCGGTCCTTCACGGGACCGGCCGGCTACCGGATCAAGACATGGCTCAGGCCGCCGGCTGTTCCAGGCTGTAGTCCGGCACCTCTACCTCGACATCACCGTCCATCAGCTTGGTGACGCAGGACAGGCGCGCGTTGGCGGGTGCTTCCTCGGCGGCCAGCGTGCGCAGCTCGGTCGGGAACGGCGCACTCAGGTGCTCCATGCCGGACAGGATCAGCACAATGTCCGAGCCGCAGCTGCCCAGGCCGCACGAGGTGTGAATCGGCACCCCGCCGCGGCCCTTGATCAGGCCCAGCAGGCTCGAGCCGGGCATCACCTTGCGCCACGGCCCGCCGTTGATGCGGATGCGCGCCATCGGTCTACCAGCGCGCCACGGCGTCGAACAGGCCGGTGCCGATGGCATTCGCCACCAGGCTGGCGCCGGCGATGCACGCCCGCTGGGCGTTGATGTCGTCGGCCGGCACGTATTTTTCGAGCACGCGCAGGCCTTCATTGCCGTGTTCCATTTCCACCTCGCCGCCGTGGATGCGGAACCATTCGGCGTCTTCCTCGGCCAGGCCGTAGTGCTTCACCGCCGCCTCACCGATGCGACCGAACACGGCCGGCACCACGCTTTCCACGCCCACCGCGGTGGCCGCCATGCCCTCGATCCACGGCCGGTGGAACACGTAGCCTTCGAGCACCATGCGCAGCATGTGGATGTAGGGATCGAACTGGAACGACACCCAGTCCGGGCCTTCCAGGATGGCGTCGCCGGGGCCGCCGAGCGCGTTCACCGCCTGCGCCAGCAGGAACGGGTGGTCGCGCTCGATGTAGGCGTTCTCCAGCAGCGCGGCTTTCACGGCGTGGTCGTTCTTGGGGCAGCCGGCGGCCAGCGCCGACACGTACTCCGGGAAACCGGTGATGACCCAGCACAGGTTGGCCATCATGCGGGCGAACTTGTCCTTGGGCAGGCGGCCGGCCTCGATTTCCTTGAGCACCGGATGGGCCAGCGCGGCCGCGGCGACCGGTTCCAGGATGTCGTTTTTCAGGTGCCTGAGCCAGTCGGCCTTTACGTCAATCAGATAAGCGGTGTGGACGTCGTGTGCAACGGTAGCCATGGGCTGCTCCTCCATGTGATGTCACCGCCGGCGGATGGCTGGCGGCTGTGTGTTTCAACCGTGTGCCGAGCGGGTGGCCGGTCCGTGGTGCCCCGCGAGCGATCCCTGCGGCCTGCATGTCCTGCGCAAGCGTCCTGCCGCCCGACCCTGGACGGCGCATCGGATGTATCGGTGCCGGCGGCCCGGCGGCCACCGGCACCGGGCGTGCCTCAGGCGGCGTCGGCCTTGGCGGCGGTTTCCTCCTCCGGCGCCACCATGTCCAGGTCCATGCCGAAGCCGGATGCCTCCACCTCGTGGCCCCAGATGTCGGCCGAGTAGTACTCCTGCTGGCTCGGCGCCGAGCGCGCGCCCCAGCCCAGTTCCGACAGCCAGCCGGATGGGTTGCCGCAGTAGAAGGTGACGGCCTGGTCGTTGGAGTGCTTGCCGATGTCGATGCCCACCGCCAGCTTGTGCTGACGCACCGCGTGATAGGCCACGCCCAGGTCGTTCAGGTCCGTGTACTCCAGCATCAGGTGGTTGATGCGCTTTGGCATCGGCCCGCCCAGGAAGGCCACCGAGTGCTGGCGATCATTGCAGTGCATGAAGGTCGGCATGACCACCGAGCCGTCGGGCTGGCGCAGCTTGTACTCCACCGAGCCGCGCATGCCGAACACCTTGGTGTAGAAGTCATACGCCGCCTTGACGTCGCTCTGGCGCAGGATGCAGTGCCCGACACCCTGATCGCCGGTGACGAAGCGCCCGAACATCGGCCGGCCCGGATGGAACGGCCGGAAGGTCATCACCTCCGGGCCGTAGAACACCTCGGTCGGGTTGCCGCCCGGATCGGTGAGCTTGAGCAGGCCCAGCACGCGCCGCTCGTCACACTCGGCGGTACTCGCGAAGCGGTACGGCACCTTGGCGGCTTCCAGCTGGGCGGCCATTTCCTCCAGCTCGTCCGGACCCGGCACGCGCCAGCCGATGTAGGCCATGTCGTCCTCGTTGCTCTTGTGCAGCACGAAGCGGTGGTGCCAGTCGTCCAGGCGCAGGTACTTGCGGTCGCCCTCGCCGGCGTCGTGCAGTTCCATGCCGACGATTTCGGTGGCAAAACGCTCCCACGCCGCCATGTCGGTGACGTTGAAGCCCATGTAGCCCAGTTCGGTAACCTTGACCATAGCGTCCTCTGTGCGTTGACTGGCTGACGCCGCAACCCCAGCGGTACCGGCGTGCACCGCATTACGCCACGCAGGCGGGCGCCACACTTGACGCAGGTCAGGCCGGCGTGTCGCACGCCGCGCTGTACCGGCCGCGCGGGCATCGCTTATCCTGCCGACCGACCGTCCGGCAAGCGCCGGACGTATCGCCCCCAACGCAAATCCCAAGGAGAAACCTGCTCATGAGCGAGCCGCTGGTCACCTACGCCCGCGACGGCCACGTTGCCGTCATCACCATGAACCGCCCCGAGGCCATGAACGCCATGAGCGTGGCCATGCTCAACGACCTCACCGCCGCGGTTAAGCAGTACGCGGCCGACGACGAGGCCTGGGTCGGCGTGCTGCGCGGCGAGGGCCGGGCCTTCTGCACCGGCGGGGATCTGAAGGAAGCCCTGGAGCTGATCGGCGACGAGCCGGCCAATTTCTACGTCATGCCGCGCCAGGGCCTGGAAGCCTTCGCCCTGGTGCGCGCCACGCCCAAGCCGATGATCGCCGCCGTGCACGGCTACTGCATGGCCGGCGGCCTGCTGCTGGCCAACGCCTGCGACCTGATCGTGTCCGGCGAGTCGTGCAAGTTCGGCATCCCGGAAACCTCGGTCGGCATGCCGACCATGGGCTACCTGGACCTGTGGAAGTTCATGGGCCCGCGCGTGTTCATGGAAAAGGTGCTGACCGCCGAGCCGTTCGGTGCCGCCGAGGCCAAGGCCTGCGGCCTGGTCAATCGCGTGGTGGCGGACGACCAGGTACAGGCCGAGGCCATGAAACTGGCACAGAAAATCGCCGGCAACTCGCCCCGCTCGGTGGCCGCCCACACGCAGGCGGTGCGCCTGTCGGTCAAGTACAACCGCGAGGTGCTGGAGGAATTCCAGCGCCAGATCTGGGACCCGGTCGTGTTCGGGCAGGACATCCAGGAAGGCCTGGCCTCGTTCGGCCAGCGCCGCAAGCCGGAGTGGAAGAATCGCTGAAACAAGGCCATCCACTTGTAGGAGCCCGGCTTTGCCGGGCGATGGCTGGCGACCCTGACGATGCGGGGTGTTGATCGCCCGGCGCAGCCGGGCTCCTACAGCAGGCAAGGCATGGGTGATCCAAAAAACAAAACGACACCCGGCGCACGTCAAGGAGAAACCCCATGCTCGAACTGACCGAACCGGAACACATCCGCCTGCTGCGTGACCAGCTGCGCCGCTTCGTGGATAAGGAAATGCCGCGCGAGGCGGCCGCGCGCTGGGACCGCGAGGACGTGTTCCCGCGCGCCGTGTTCGACAAACTGGCCGAGCTTGGCGTGTGCGGCCTGACGGTGCCGGAGGAATACGGCGGCGCCGGCGTGGACATCCCGGCCTGCATGGCGGTGATCGAGGAACTGTCGCGCCGCTCGCTGGCGGTGTCGGTGCCCTACATCATGTGCACCTGCTACGCCGGCATGAACATCACCGAGGTCGGCTCCGAGGCCCAGAAGCGCGAGCTGCTGCCGAAAATCGCCGAGGGCAAGCTGATCTTCGCCTACGGCCTGACGGAACCCGACGTCGGCTCGGACCTGGGCAGCGTCAAGACCACCGCCGTGCGCGACGGCGATGAACTGATCATCAACGGCGCCAAGCGCTTTTGCTCCGGCGCCGACGAGGCCGACTACATCTATGCCCTGGTCTGCTCCGACCGCGCCGGTGCGCGCTACAAAAACCTGTCGTTCGTGCTGATCCCGCCGACCGCGCCCGGCGTCACCGTCACCGCCTTCGAGTGCATGGGCGTGCGCGGCATCCACACCACGGACGTCAACTTCGACAACGTGCGCCTGCCGCTGGCCAACCTGGTCGGCGGCGAGGCAGCCTGGAACCGCGGCTGGGAAATGCTGGCCGGCCCGGGCCTGGATGTGGAGAAGATCGAAGTCGCGGCGATTGCGCTGGGCGTCGCCTGGGCGGCGCTCGAAGACGCCTGGACCTATGCCCAGGAGCGCAAGCAGTTCGGCAAGGCCATCGGTTCGTACCAGTCCATCCGCCACCTGCTGGCCGACATGCAGGCCAAGCTGTACACCGCCCGCACGCTGGTCTACCAGGTGGCCGGCAAGCTGGACGGCGAAGGCCGCCACGGCGTGGAAACCGCCATCGCCAAACTGATGGCCACCGAGTACTGCACCGAGATCACGCTCGCCGCGCAAAAGGTCATGGGCGCCTACGGCTACGCCAGCGAATTCCCCATGGAGCGCTACGTGCGCGACTCGCTGGCGCTACCGATCTTCGGCGGCTCGTCGGCCATCCAGCGCAACAACATCGTCAACTGGATGGGCTTGCCGAAGTAAGACGGCGCTTCCGGAAGGCAGAACTCGCCCTGCAGCGATGGCTTAGCCCGCAGATTGGCAACAGGCAGGCCGTATAATGGAACCGTTTTGGTGCCATTACGGTTGGAGGTTATGATGCCGACGACGTTGACGTTGAAGAACATTCCGGATGATGTGTACGAACGGCTGAAAGTTGCAGCGCAGATGCACCGCCGCAGCCTCAACAGCGAGGCGATTGTGTGCCTTGAGGCTGTGCTGACACCGACCACGACAGCTCCCAGCGAACGGCTTGCTCGTGCGCGCCAGCTAAGGGCAGGGTTGGGCGAGACGACATTTCCAGCACGTGAGATGGATACCCTGAAACGGCAGGGGCGCCCTTGATTGTTGTCGACTCGAATATCGTGGCGTACCTGTACTTGCCCGGCGAGTACACCGTGGCCGCAGAGACTCTGCTCGAAAAAGACCCCGTTTGGGCTGCGCCCGTTCTGTGGCGAAGTGAAATTCGTTACATCCTTGCGGGATATATGCGGCGAGGAAGCCTGACGTTGCAGCAAGCGCAGGACCTCCAGAGTGAGGCAGAAGACTTGCTCAACGGCGCCGAATACGACGTGGACTCGCTCAGCGTCCTGCAATTGGTACGCGACAGCGAATGCTCCGCATACGATTGCGAATTCGTGGCGCTGGCGATGAAACTTGGCACGAGGCTCGTGACGATGGATCGCAAGTTATTGCGAGCGTTCCCTGGCGTTGCTGCAGCGCTGTCTGCAGGCTAAACGGCAAGGACGCGCCTCGGACATACCGCCATCACGCTTCCCGTCGGGCGCATTTTTCCGGCTACGCCGGCTTGAGCCGCCGCGTCCAGGCGGCCAGCGCTTCGAGCAATTTGCCAATGATTTCTCGCGTGGGTTCATGAGTCAGCCGGCCCTGCGCATCGAAGCGCGTGTGGGCGGAGGCGATCATTACCTCAGGCGCATTCAGGAAATGGACGTCCAGACATACCAGGCTCTGACGCAGGTGGTACTGCGCCCGGGCCGTACCCAGGGTGCTCGGGCTGGCACCCATCACAGCCGCCGGCTTGCCGGCGAATGGCTGCTCGGGGGGGCGTGAGACCCAGTCGATCGCGTTCTTGAGCACGCCCGGAATCGAGTAGTTGTACTCCGGCGTCACGAACAACAGGCCATCGGCGGCGCGAATCTGTTCCCGCAACCGCTCGACCGGCGGTGGAAAACCCTGCGCGTAAACATCTTCGTTATACAAGGGCATGTCAGCGATGTCGGCGCTTTCAATGCTCAGTCCGGCCGCCGGCGCGAGCTCCTGCGCGACCCGCAATACCGCCTGGTTATAGGACCCCTGCCGCAGGCTGCCGCACAGGCCGAGAATTTTCAGTGGCGTGGTCATGAGTGTTCTCCGGTTGAAGGCGGCGCTGCCAGCGCGCTACGCCCTGAACCGCCCCGGTAACCCCGGAGACTCGTTGGTGTGAGTCACGCCGCCGTGGCGAGCTCGCAGGTCTGCTGATAGTAGTTCGCTTCGGCTTCGGCCGGGGGATGTCGCCGATCGGCCCCAGCAAGCGCTTGTGGTTGAACCAGTCCACCCAATCGAGCGTGGCCAGTTCGACGTCCTGCGGGGTCCGCCAGGACCGCCGATGGATGACTTCGGCCTTGTACAGCCCGTTGATCGTCTCGGCCAAGGCGTTGTCGTAGGAGTCGCCGACGCTACCGACCGAGGGTTCGATGCCGGCCTCGGCCAGCCGCTCGGTGTAGCGGATCGACACGTACTGCACGCCGCGGTCGCTGTGGTGGATCAGCCCGCCTTGCGTCGGTCGGCGCGCGTGCAGGGCTTGCTCCAGCGCATCCAGGACGAAGTCGGTGCGCGCCGAACTGGACACCTTCCAGCCCACAATCCGGCGGGCGTACACGTCGATCACGAACGCCACGTAGACGAAGCCCTGCCAGGTCGAGACGTAGGTGAAGTCGCTGACCCACAGCGCGTTCGGGCGCTCGGCGCGGAACTGCCGGTTGACCTTGTCCAGCGGGCACGGCGTGGCCTTGTCGCTGACCGTGGTCTTGACTGTCCTGCCGCGGATCACGCCCCGCAGTCCAAGCCGCCGCATCAGCCGCTCCACCGTGCAGCGCGCCACCTGATAACCCTCCCGACGCAGCTGTTTCCAGACCTTGCGCACGCCGTAAACCTGCTGGTTCTCATCCCAGACCCGGCGGACCTCCTGGCACAAGACATCGTCTCGCCAGGCGCGATTCGGCCGCAGCTGCGGATCGGCGCGCCGCGCCGCCTGCGTGTAGTACGTCGACGGAGCGATCGGCAGCACCTTGCAGATCGGCTCGACCCCGTAGACGTCGCGGTGTTCGTCGATGAACGCCGTCATGGCTTGAACCGGCGGTCGAGCTCCGCCTGGGCAAAATACGCGCTGGCCTTGCGCAGGATCTCGTTGGCCTGTCGCAACTCGCGGTTCTCGCGCTCCAGCTGCTTCAGGCGCTCGGCCTCGGCGGTCGTGGTGCCAGGCCGCAGGCCCCGGTCACGCTCCGCCTGTCGCACCCAGCGCCGCAGCGTCTCGGCCGTACAGCCGAACTTGGCACTGATCGAACTGATCGCCGCCCACTGCGAACCGTGCTCGCCCTGGTGCTCCAGCACCATCCGGACTGCTCGCTCCTGTACCTCAGGGGAAAACTTCGCTGACTTTCTCATGGCTCTATCCTCTCAAGGGAATGAGCCTCCGGGAAAGCCGGGGCGGTTCACCCGGACGGGTAGACGCCCGGTTGGGGCCGTAAACGTCGCTGTCGGTACCGGTTCGACAAGACAACGTCACTCGAGTTTCCCCGACCTGCCGCTGGCCTGATGGCAAAGCACCCGCTGCACAAACGGTGCCTTGGCCTGGGTGTAGGCCTCGCGATCACCTGAGAACTGCTCTGCCAGGCGGGCTGCCAGTTTGGCGGCTTACGCAGCCCGCGTAGCCCGCGTAGGGCGGAATAGCGAAGCGTATTCCGCCTTCCGAGAGCAAGGCTACTCGAAACTCAACCCGCGCACTGCTGATCCGGCGGCCCAGTCCGGTGGATAAACACCCCGCTCGACGTAGCGGTGAAACGACGACTACGGCCAGTCCACAACGCGGTCGGCGTGGCCGTGTTTCACGGGGTTGTGATGAATGTAGTCCACGTGTCGGGTCAGGTCGGCCGCATCGCGGATCGCGTGTTCCCAGAACGCCGCTGCCAGATGCCTCGCTCGCCGGTGCGCTGGCGTCGTTCGGACAGCCGTTCCCCAGCCGCGATGCCGCGCGCGAAGGCGGCTTTGATCAGTCGCCAGCGGGTGGAGAAATCGGCATCGCCGGGCGGCAGTGTCCAGACGCAGTGCAGGTGATCCGGGAGGATCACGATGGCGTCGATGGTGAACGGATGCCGATGCCGGACGCCGCGAAACGCTTCGCGCAGCGTCCCGATGTTCCGGGCCAACAGCCGGCGGCGGCGTTCGAGCAGGGCGACGGTGAAGAAGAAGGTTCCGCCAGGGATGTCGGCACGAACGTAATGCGGCATGGCGGGAGTGTAACGGTGACGGCGGGGCAACCCGGGAGGCGGAATACGCTGCGCTATTCCGCCCTACGCGGGCTGACGAGGTTTCGATGAGCCGCATGCGACGACTGGCGCCGTGTCCGCGTGGGCACGCTGCGCTTTGTCCACCCTACGCTGGCTGGCGTCGTTCGGACAGCCGTTCCCCAGCCGCGATGCCGCGCGCGAAGGCGGCTTTGATCGGTCGCCAGCGGCTGGAGAAATCGGCATCGCCGGCCGGCAGTGTCCAGACGCAGTGCAGGTGATCCGGGAGGATCACGATGGCGTCGATGGTGACAGGATGCCGATGCCGGACGCCGCGAAACGCTTCACGCAGCGTCCCGATGTTCTTGACCAACAGCCGGCGGCGGCGTTCGAGCAGGGCGACGGTAAAGAAGAAGGTGCCGCCAGGGATGTCAGCACGAACGTAATGCGGCATGGCGAGAGTGTAACGGTGACGGCGGGGCAACCGGAAGGCGGAATACGCTGCGCTATTCCGCCCTACGCGGGCTTCTTGGGGCATAACGTGCTGCTGTGGGCCGCGCGCTATTTGCGCGTCCCTACCAGCAGGTGGTTATGTTTTTATATTCCATGTGATAATTGTTTCTGGTAAATCTGATTTGCTACATTGCTCGATAGTGGATTGCAAATATTCAAGGTAAAGTTCTTCAGAGACACAAAGATTTCTGAAGTCGAAATACATAGTCTTACTTTTTATATATTCCTTATTTGCTTTAAAAGCATCTTCCATGTGAGATATAATTTCTTTTTTTGAATAATCTCCATCGTTAAAAACATCTAAGTTGAACCCCATTCTATCTTTTGCAATAGGCGAAGGTAAAAGTGTAATATTGGCTTTAGGATACAGTGTGCCAGTTTCTTTTGCCTGGTTAACTGTATTCATCAAAGCGCATCTTTCTTCCGTAGTAAATCCTGCGTCATCAATGAAACTGCTTGCCATAGTTAAACCTGGCATTGCCACTGATACATAATGAATCTTATTTTTCGGAAGTTCTTCATAAAAATTAACATCCTCACCCCATTGGTCATCCCTTTTTAAGTATGTAATTTTCATTTATCCCCCTTTGCACATATCGAAAACATAACGTAAAAGTGAGGGGCTGCGCGCTTTTGCGCAGTCCCTCTCGACTGATGGGTTGGGCCTAGGCTGCACGTTGCCACCGAACATGGGCGATAGATTTGAACTGGGATATGCCCAGAGAGCCACGCTCGTTTCGAGACTTGGAACCCGGTTTTGTCAAGGCGGCTATTACTGCTTCACGCGGCGCTTCATAAATGACTGTGGCATCGAAGTTGCCGTCAAGGAGAACGAGTAGAACTGCATCGAATTTTTTCTTGATGTCGATGGAACCCATGCGCTGTCCGGGTTTGCTACCTTCAAGCACACACCGACCCTTGATTTGAAGGTGGAATACTTTGCCCTTACGAGTTTCGGTAGCATCGTAGCCTGCCTGCCTCGCGGGTGTGAGTGCAACCCCAAGAATGCGAGCAGCTTCATATTCAGCTACCTCTCCGGTTATGCCCAATGGCTTGCCTGTAAGGATGCGATATTTCTGAGCAAGCTTTTTAGCTTCAGCCAAAACTTCGAGTACCGGATCAATCGTCATCGAGAGGCCCAACGTAAGTTATCCGACATTTGTCGGAATAAATGTGTTATCAGACATGTCCGGTAATCTGGGCATCATGTGCCAACCTCATGATTCATAACGGTCACCATGCCCGACAAACACCGCCTGCACATGAACACGCGTCCTGCCTACCCTTCGGTGCCCCGGTCGCCCAGGCTGCTCGATCAGCTTGGCGATCGTCTCCGGTTGAAACACTACCGCCTGCGCACCGAACGTGCGTACGCTCAGTGGGTGAAAAGATACATCTACTTTCATGGCAGGCGCCACGCGGCGGCGCCTAGCGCAGCCGTCAGGCCGGCGTCAGGCCCGCCATGTCCAGCATCAGCCATTTGCTGCCGGCGCCGGCGAACTTGACCTGCACGCGGGTGCGCGGGCCCTGGCCTTCCAGGTCGGTGATGACGCCTTCGCCGAACTTGCCGTGGCGCACGCGCTGGCCTACCCACAGGCCGCTGTCGCTGTCGGGTGCCTTGGGTGGATCGTTCCAGGCGCTGACGCGGCGCGGTGGTGGCTGCAGGTCGGCACGTCCGCCGTCGCGGCGGCCGGGGCTCCAGTCCGAACGCGAGCCGCCGTGGCCGTAACTGCCCCGTTCGAAGCCACCGCTCGGGCGGGTGCTCATCGGTCGGTCGACCGTGCCGCGCAGGCGCACTTCGGTCAGGTGTTCGGCCGGGATTTCCTCGATGAAGCGCGAGGCCATGGCCGGGCGGGTTTCGCCGTGGATGCGCCGGCTCTCGGCGTAGCTCACGCACAGCCGCTCGCGGGCGCGCGTCAGGCCGACGTAGCACAGGCGCCGTTCTTCCTCCAGACGGGCCGGGTCGTCGATGGAGCGCTGGCTCGGGAACAGGCCCTCCTCCACCCCGACCAGGAACACCTGCCGGAATTCGAGCCCCTTGGCCGAGTGCAGGGTCATCAGCTGCACGCAGTCGGCGCCGGCCTCGCCCTGGGCGTCGCCGGCTTCGAGCGCCGCGTGGCTCAGGAAGGCGGTCAGCTCGTCCAGGTCTTCTTCCTCGTTCACGAACAGGCTGGCGGCGTTGACCAGTTCGTCCAGGTTCTCTACCCGGCCCTCGCCCCTGCCGTCCACGTCCTTGGCGTGGTGTTCCTTGAGGCCGCTGTCGCGGATGGCCATCAGCGCCTGGTCCATCAGCGGCTGGCCCTGGCAGGCGGCGCGCAGGCTCTGGATCAATTGCGCAAAGCCGCCGAGTGCCGCGGCTGTGCGGCCCGTCAGGCCGCCGCCCTGCAGCAGCCGGGTCAGCACCTCCCACATCGGCAGACCGCTGGCGCGGGCCTCGCCGCGCAGGGTGTCGAGGGTCTTGTCGCCGATGCCGCGCGGCGGCTGGTTGATGACGCGCTCGAAGGCCGTGTCGTCGGCCGGGTTGGCGATCAGGCGCAGGTACGCCAGTGCATCGCGGATCTCGGCCCGGTCGAAGAAGCGCTGGCCGCCGTACACGCGGTACTTGATGCGCCGCACCATGAGCGCTTCCTCGAACGCCCGTGACTGGGCGTTGGAGCGGTACAGGATGGCCGCTTCCGAGCGCGGGTTGCCGGCGGCGGTCCAGGCTTCGATCTGTTCGACCACGAAGCGCGCCTCGTCCTGCTCGTTGTAGGCGGCGTACAGGCGGATCGGCTCGCCGCTGCCGGCGTCCGACCACAGGTTCTTGCCCAGACGCTCGCGGTTGTGGGCGATCAGGGCATTGGCGGCGGCCAGGATGGTGCCGGTGGAGCGGTAGTTCTGTTCCAGACGCACGACCTTCACGTTCGGGAACTGGCGCTCGAACTCGCGCATGTTCTCCACCTTGGCGCCGCGCCAGCCGTAGATGGCCTGGTCGTCGTCGCCGACCGCGAACAGGCTGGTGTCCGGCCCGGCGAGGTTGCGCAGCCAGGCGTATTGCAGGGCGTTGGTGTCCTGGAACTCGTCGACCAGGATGTGGCGGAAGCGCCGCCGGTAGTGGTCGCGCAGCACCGGCTGCTGCACCCACAGTTCGTTGCTGCGCAGCAGCAGTTCGCCAAAGTCCACCATGCCGCCGCGCTCGCAGGCGGCCTCGTAGCGGCGGTACAGCTCGGCCAGCACGGCGCGATCCGCAAAGCCCTGCGTGTCCACATGGCGGGCGCGCTGGCCCTCATCCTTGCGGGCATTGATGAAGGCGGCCACCTGGGCCGGCTTGAGCGTCTCGTCGCCCAGTTCCTTGAGCAGGCGCTTGATCAGCCGCTGCTGGTCGTCGGAGTCCAGGATCTGGAAGGTTTCCGACAAGCCGGCGTCGCGCCAGTGGGCGCGCAGCAGACGGTGGGCGATGCCGTGAAACGTGCCCACCCACATGCCCCGCGGCGGCAGCGGCACCAGCTGGCCGATGCGCTCGCGCATTTCGGCCGCGGCCTTGTTGGTGAAGGTGACGGCCAGGATCTCCAGCGGCGCGGCGCGCTCGACCTCGATCAGCCAGGCGATGCGGTGCGTCAGCACGCGGGTCTTGCCGCTGCCGGCGCCGGCCAGCACCAGGGCGGTCTGGCCGGGCGCGGTGACGGCCTCGCGCTGCGGCGGGTTCAGGCGTTCGATCTGGCGTTCGAGACTCATGCTCATTCCACGATTTTCAGGATGTCGCCGGGCTTCGGTTCGCCCTGCGGGTAGTGGCCGTTCAGCAGCCGCAGCTGGGCCTGGGCGTCGCCGGGCAGGCGCGAGCCCTTGGCCAGGGCGGCGAAGCTGTCGCCGGCCGCGGCGGTTTTCAGGCGCAGGCGCAGTGGCTCGGCCAGCGCCTTCTCGTCCTCGCGCAGCGGGTGAAAGCCCAGCGCCGTCTGGCGCATGGCCGCGTCGACCGCCTGGCTGTCCGCCCCGTCCAGCGCCACGCTGGCCAGCACATACGCCTGGTTGCGATGAAAGATGACGCTGACGCGGCCGGGCCGGCCCTGGATTTTCAGTGACGCGGTGTAGCCGGGCAGCCCGGCCGGGCTGATTTCCTCGCCGGCCGGGTTCTTGATGCCGAGGCGGCGGATCATGAACTCGCGCGGCGTCTCACGCTGGTTCAGGTCCTGGCTGCTGAGCTGCGCCTGGGCCTTGCCGCCGGGTGCGATGGCCAGCAGCCGATCGGGCCGGTTCTCCAGCCGCCAGCCGGGCGGGAATTCGAGGGCGAAGTTAAGGTCGCGATGATAGAAGCGGTTGCCGCGGCGGATGCCCTGCGCCGCGCTGTCGCCGAACACCATGCCGTCGATGTGCTTCAGGAACGCATCGCGGCCGTTGTCGGCCGGCTTGTCGGGCGCCAGGAAGGACGCCTTTGTGAGCACCTCCTTCAGGCGCGTGTCCTCGTCCGGGTGACTGGCGAAAAGACCGTGGTAGGACTGCGGCTGCCGGCCTTCGGCCTTGGCCTGCGCTGCGGCGTAATCGCCCTGCGCCTTGAGCGTGCGCAGCACGCCCAGGATCGCCTGCGGGTCGTAGCCGGCGCGGGCCAGGTATTCGGCGCCCAGGCCGTCGGATTCGAGTTCGTGCTCGCGCCCGTAGCCGCTGAGCATGGCCTGACCCAGCACGCCCATGACGTTCTGACCCACGTTGCTGCCCAGGCCCGGCACGAAGATGCTGCCCAGCGTCATGCCCAATTGAGCGGCGGTGGCGGCGGTGTACTGGCGCACCGCGTGGCGGGCCGTGACGTGGCCGATTTCGTGCCCCAGCACGCCGGCCATTTCGGCCTCGCTGCCCAGGTATGCCAGCAGGCCGCGGGTGATGTAGATGTAGCCGCCGGGCAGCGCGAAGGCGTTGATGTCGGTGGAATCGACCACCGTGAAGCGGTAGATCAGGTTGCTGCGGTGGCTGTGGGCGGCGAGCTTCTCGCCCACGCCCTGCACGTAGGCTTGCAGCGCCGGATCGTCGTATTGACCGTACTGCTGGAGCACCTTGGGGTGCATGTCGCGACCGATGGAGATTTCCTGCGCCTCGGACATCAGCGCCATCTCGCGCCGGCCGCTGACCGGGTTGGTGGCGCAGGCGGCGAGCGTCAGACACAGACCGGTAATGGTGAGGAACTTGCGCATGGAGACTACTTGGACAGGTCGATCTGCGCCGGGTGCCACAGACGCAGCTGCGCAGCGCCGTTTCGGGACTGGATTTTGCCCCGCGCGATCACATCCCGGCCACGCCAGGCCAGGTGATCGGCCGGTTCGAAGCCTTTCCAGTCGGCGCGCGCGATGCGCAGCTGCACGCGCCGGTCGAGCTTCAGCAGTACCCAGTCGCCACGCTGCAGGGCGCTGGTGACCCGGCCGCGCACCAGGCGATAGCGGCCGTCGGCCAGGACCTTGCCGGCCGCCTGCGGCTGGTAGTCGGGCAAGGCCCACAGGCCGCGGCGGGCCACGCGGGCCTGCCGCTCGGCGGCCAGCAGGCAGTCCGCCAGGGCGACGTTCGGCGGCACGATGAAGCTCACCGCGAGTCCTTCGCGCAGCAGGGTTTCCTCCACGCTGGTGCCGTCCGGGCGGTAGGCATGCGCCAGCAGTCGGCCGTAGCGATCCTGTACCTGCCGGTCGCGCGCCAGACGCACCGGGCCGCCCTGAGGCAGCAAGCTTCGCGTGCGCTGCAGGGCGCGCTGCGCCAGCGGCTGCGGCGTACCCTTTCGGTAGTTCATCTCGGGCGTGTCGATGCCCAGCAGGCGCACGCGGCGGTCGTCGGCGAGGCGTAGCGTGTCGCCGTCGTAGTGCCCGGCCACGGTGCCCTGCTCCACAGGCCCTGGGGGCCGGCAGGCTGCCGGCGAGTTGCTCGCAAACAGAACACCGGCCAGAAACACAAAGGGCGCCAGGAGGCGCCCTTTGTGAGCGAGGCCGGCGAACCGGCCCGGCATCACGCCATGCCGTAGCGGCGCTTGAAGCGCTCCACTCGGCCGCGGCGGTCGCCGACCTTCTGCTTGCCGGTGTAGAACGGGTGGCAGCTGGAACACACGTCGATTGCCAGCTCCGGCTTGGCCAGCGCGGAACGGGTCTGGAAGGTGTTGCCGCAGCTGCAGGTGACGGTGACTTCTTCGTACTTGGGATGAATATCGGGTTTCATGGCGCGGTCTGGGTTGGGAGGGCACGGCGCGGCGGGCCGCGTAGGGTAGAAGAAAGCGGCCCGCCGGGCAAGTTTTAGCGCACGTCACAGCAGGTGCTGGACGGCCTCACGTTCTTCCAGCAGCTCCCGGGCGGTGGCATCCATGCGGGCGCGGCTGAAGGCGCTGACGGGGAGGTTCTGCACGATCTCGTAGCGCCCGTCGCGGCAGGTCACCGGATAGGAATAGATGATGCCCTCCGGGATGCCGTAGCTGCCGTCGCTGGGAATGCCCATGCTGACCCAGTCGCCGTCGGCGGTGCCCAGCGCCCAGGTGCGCATGTGATCGATGGCTGCCGACGCCGCCGAGGCGGCGCTCGACGCGCCGCGGGCGGCGATGATGGCGGCGCCGCGCTGCTGCACGGTGGGGATGAAGTCGGTCTCAAGCCAGGCCTGATCGACCAGTTCCGGCGCCGGACGGCCATCGACCAGCGTGTGCGAAATATCCGGGTACTGCGTGGAAGAGTGGTTACCCCACACGGTCATGCGGCGGATGGCCGGCACCGTCGAGCCGGTTTTGGCAGCCAGCTGGCTGATGGCACGGTTGTGGTCCAGGCGCATCATGGCCGTGAACTGGCGCGGGTCCAGGTCCGGTGCGCTGCGCATGGCGATCAGGGCGTTGGTGTTGGCCGGGTTGCCGACCACCAGCACCTTCACGCCGCGGCTGGCGTGGTCGTTCAGCGCCTTGCCCTGCACGGTGAAG
This sequence comes from Immundisolibacter cernigliae, assembly GCF_001697225.1. Taxonomy (GTDB): domain Bacteria; phylum Pseudomonadota; class Gammaproteobacteria; order Immundisolibacterales; family Immundisolibacteraceae; genus Immundisolibacter; species Immundisolibacter cernigliae. The sequence continues at coordinate 2,792,223 of NZ_CP014671.1, read as the reverse complement.
ATGGCGCCGTTGGCCTCCAGCAGGTCCTTGCGCTCCATGCCCGGACCGCGCGGGCGGGCACCGACCAGGATGGCGTAGTCGGCATCCTTGAAGCCGACCGCCGGATCGTCGGTGGCCACGATATCGGCCAGCAGCGGGAACGCGCAGTCGCGCAGTTCCATGCTCACGCCTTCGAGCGCCTTCAGGGCCGGCGTGACTTCCAGCAGGTGCAGGATGACCGGCTGGTCGGGGCCGAGCATGTCGCCGGCGGCGATGCGGAACAGCAGTGCGTAGCCGATATTGCCGGCGCAGCCGGTGACAGCGATGCGGACGGGCTTGTTCACGGGACGGGTCCTCAGCGGGTTGCGGATTAAATTAATAAAAGGAACAGGCCGATATCAGGCCTTCATGGAGGCGAAGAACTCGCCGTTGCTCTTGGTGTTCTTGAGGCGTTCGAGCAGGAATTCCATGGCTGCGACCTCGTCCATGGAGGCCAGCAGGCGGCGCAGGATCCACACCTTTTGCACTTCGTCCGGCTTCATCAGCAGCTCCTCGCGGCGGGTGCCGGAGCGGTTGATGTTGATGGCCGGGAAGATGCGCCGCTCGGCAATCTTGCGTTCGAGGTGGATTTCCATGTTGCCGGTGCCCTTGAACTCCTCGTAGATCACGTCATCCATGCGCGAGCCGGTCTCGACCAGCGTGGTGGCGATGATGGTCAGGCTGCCGCCTTCCTCGATGTTGCGGGCGGCGCCAAAGAATTTCTTCGGCTTGTCCAGGGCGTGGGCATCGACACCGCCGGTCAGCACCTTGCCCGAGGACGGGATGACGGTGTTGTAGGCGCGCGCCAGGCGCGTGATGGAATCGAGCAGGATCACCACGTCGCGCTTGTGCTCGACCAGACGCTTGGCCTTCTCGATCACCATGTCGGCCACCTGTACGTGGCGCGTGGCGGCCTCGTCGAAGGTGCTGGCGATGACCTCGCCGCGCACCGTGCGGCGCATTTCGGTCACTTCCTCCGGCCGCTCGTCGATGAGCAGCACCATGAGGTAGATCTCGGGGTGGTTGGCGGTCAGCGAGTGGGCGACCGACTGCAACATCATGGTCTTGCCGGCCTTGGGCGGCGACACGATCAAGCCGCGCTGGCCTTTGCCGATCGGCGCCACCATGTCGATGATGCGCGGGGTGATGTCCTCGGTGGTGCCGTTGCCGCGCTCGAGCGTGAAGCGCTCGTCGGCGAACAGGGGCGTCAGGTTCTCGAACAGAATCTTGTTGCGGGCCGCTTCCAGCGGCTCGAAGTTCAGCTCGTCGATCTTGAGCAGCGCGAAGTAGCGCTCGCCGTCCTTGGGCGGGCGAATCTTGCCGGAGATGGTGTCGCCGGTGCGCAGGCCGAAGCGGCGGATTTGACTGGGCGAGACGTAGATGTCGTCCAGGCTCGCCAGGTAGGAATTGGTGTTCGAGCGCAGGAAGCCGTAGCCGTCCGGCAGCATTTCCATCACGCCTTCGCCGAAGATGTCCTCGCCCTTGCGGGCGTGGGCCTTGAGCAGGGCAAAGATGATTTCTTCCTTGCGCTGGCGGGAGGCACCCTCCAGACGCGATTCCTGGGCCATGGCCACCAGTTCGGCCACCGGCGTGAGTTTCAGCGCGGTCAGATTCATATGTGTTTGCGGATTTGACGAGGAGCACCGCGAAAGCGAAGGGGCGGCGCAGTTGGAGAGGCAGTCCGGGGGACGGACCGGGAATGAAAACCTGCGAAAAACTTGTTGTTGTTGGCATGTCGCGGCAACAACCGGACACCCTGAACCTTCAGAACGTTTATCGGGAATCGTCTACAGCTGAGCGGCTGGCCTGAAGATTGAGAGCCCGCTCGTGCCAATCGAACTATCGGCGCCAGCGATGGGCGACTTGAGAAAAAGCCGGGATCAGAGATTGCTGTCCAGCCACGCGGCAAGCTGCGACTTCGACAGGGCACCGACCTTGGTGGCCTCCACATTGCCGTCCTTGAACAGCATCAGGGTCGGAATGCCGCGAATGCCGTAGCGCGGCGGCGTCTTGGGGTTCTCGTCCACGTTCAGCTTGGCCACCGTCAGGCGCCCGGCGTACTCCTTGCCGACCTCGTCGAGCACCGGCGCGATCATCTTGCACGGGCCACACCACTCGGCCCAGTAGTCGACCAGTACCGGCCCCGGCGCCTGCAGGACATCCTGCTCGAAGGAGTCGTCAGAAATGTGCTTGACGTGTTCGCTCATGGACTCTGGTTATGGATCGACAGTGGCAGGGACGCAGGGCAGGCCTGCGTGGGCGGTGGCATTGCGCCGGGCCGACGGGAAACAAAGGCTGGTTGGCATTCTAGTCGCAGTCGGACGCAAGTCAACAACCCATCAATACGCACTGTGGGGCCGCCGATCGAGCAAGCGATACTGCAGCGCCTCGGCCAGGTGCGGCATGTCGAGCGCCTCGCTGCCGGCAAGATCGGCACAGGTGCGGGCAATGCGCAGCACCCGGTGCGTGGCCCGCGCGGACAGCCCGAGGGTGCCGATGGCGCGCGCCAGGAACTGCTGCTGGGACTCGGTCAGCCGCGCATGCCGGCGCAGGCCGGCCGGGTCCAGACGCGCGTTCAGGCAACCACTGCGGGCGAACTGGCGCTGCTGCGCTGCTTGCACGCGCTCGCGCACCGCGGCCGACGGCTCGGCGCCGGCGTGCTCCTGCGCCAGCAGCAGCTCGTGCGCGACCGGCGGCAGCTCCACGTGCAGGTCGATGCGGTCCAGCAGCGGTCCGGACAAGCGGCCGCGGTAACGGCGCACCTGCTCCGGGGTGCAGCGACAGCGGCCGCCGGCATCGCCCAGATACCCGCAGGGGCACGGATTCATGGCCGCCACCAGCTGAAAACGGGCCGGGAATTCGGCTTTCAGCGCCGCCCGGGCAATGCTGATGTGCCCGGACTCCAGCGGCTCGCGCAGCACTTCCAGCACCTGGCGGTCGAACTCCGGCAGCTCGTCCAGAAACAGCACGCCGTGATGGGCGAGCGAGATCTCGCCCGGCCGCGGCGTGGTGCCGCCGCCGGCCAGTGCCGCGGCGGAGGCCGTGTGGTGGGGTGCGCGCACCGGCCGCTGGCCCCAGTGGCGGACATCGAAACCCCCGACGCTGATCGACTGCACCGCCGCCGTCTCGAGCGCCTCCTGCTCGGTCAGCGGCGGCAGGATGCCCGGCAGGCGCGTGGCCAGCATGGTCTTGCCGGCGCCCGGCGGGCCCAGCATCAGCAGGCTGTGACCGCCGGCGGCGGCGATTTCCAGCGCCCGGCGCGCAGCTGGCTGGCCGCGCACGTCGGCCAGATCGGGCACGCAGGCGCCGTCCAACGGTACCGCCCGCTGCGCTGCCGCAAGCGGCGCGTTGCCGGTCAGGTGGCCGCACACCGCCAGCAGGTGTTCGGCACCGTAGGCGGTCAGATCCGGCGCCAGCGCCGCTTCAGCCGCGTTGGCCTGCGGCAGCACCAGACGCGCACCGGCGCGCTGCGCCTGCAAGGCCACCGGCAATACGCCACGCACCGGACGCAGTTCGCCGCCCAGGCCCAGTTCGCCGATGAACTCGTAGCCGTCCAGACAATCCGTCGGGAGCTGGCCGGAGGCGACCAGGATGGCCAGCGCGATGCCCAGATCGAAGCGTCCACCTTCCTTGGGCAGGTCGGCCGGGGCGAGGTTGATGGTGACGCGCCGGGCTGGAAATTCGAAGCCGCTGTTCAGCAGCGCGCTGCGCACGCGGTCCCTGGCCTCGCGCACGGCGGTTTCCGGCAGACCGACGATGGCCAGCGCCGGGAGGCCTCCAGTCAGATGCGCCTCGATCGTGACCAGCGGCGCGTCGATGCCGAACTGGGCGCGGCTGCGCAGGATCGCCAGCGACATGGGCGCCCGCGGATGGTCAGGGATTGCCGTCGAGACGGGCGGCGAGGGCCTCGACCTGTGCCTGCACCCGGGTCAGGCGTTCGCGGGCATCCTCCAGCAGCGCGCGCTGCACCTCGAATTCCTCCCGACTCGGCAACCCCAGTCGCTGGCTCAGGCGTTGCACCGTCACAGTGCGAAGGCCCTCCAGTTCGCTGGCGATGCCGTGCAGCCAGTGCAGCGGCGAAGGTGGCACGGGATTGGTCATCGCAATCACTCCGGACGGGGCGGCACCGCTCGCTACGGAGTCGCCCTGATTAAGGTCAGACGTCCAATTCAAATGCACTTATATGGTGCAAACGATCGCCTTGAGATGTCGTACAAACCCTATTCTCGCTTCGTTTCCGACTATACCCCAATGCCCGACCGCCACTTTGGCACAGGCCGTGCTTAACAGGCCCTACTGGTACATGCCGGTTCAGTCCGCACCGTCTCGCCTCCCTGAACGGGGGCTGGTGATGCGCTTGATATCGCGGTGCCGGGGGCAGGCTGCCCAGAGGCCTGCCTGCGGTTCCGTCTTGCCCGAGGAGTACTGCAATGAAGATGGTCTGTGCGGTGATCAAGCCGTTCAAGCTTGACGATGTGCGCGAGGCGCTGTCGGGGGTCGGGGTGCAAGGCATCACGGTCACCGAGGTGAAAGGGTTCGGTCGCCAGAAAGGGCACACCGAACTTTATCGCGGCGCCGAATATGTCGTGGATTTCCTGCCCAAGGTAAAAATCGAGGTCGCGGTCGACGAGACGGACGTCGACCGTGTCATCGAGGCAATCACCAACTCTGCCAACACCGGCAAGATCGGTGACGGCAAGATTTTCGTCTATGACCTGGGGCAGGTCATTCGTATTCGTACCGGCGAGACCGGTGCCGACGCGCTGTAGCGCCGACGCGCCGGTTCGTGGCCGACGAATCCTTAACTGAGGGAGCTTATCGATGAAAACCCTGATGCGACGCGGGCTTGCCGCACTGGCAACGATCGGGCTGTGCCTGCCCGGCCTGGCACTGGCAGAAGAGGCAGCAGGCCCGGTCCTGAATTCTGGCGACACCGCCTGGATGCTGACCTCGACCGCGCTGGTGCTGTTCATGACCATCCCGGGCCTGGCCCTGTTTTACGCCGGCATGGTGCGCAGCAAGAACGTGTTGTCGGTGTTGATGCAGTGTTTTGCTATCACGGCGCTCATCACGGTGCTGTGGACGATTTACGGCTACAGCATGGCGTTCGATACCACCGGCATGGAGCAGGGGGTGGTCAACCTGAACAGCTTCGTCGGTGGGCTGAGCAAGGCCTTCCTGAGCGGCCTGACCGTCGAAAGCCTGACCATGACCATCCCGGAATCGGTGTTCATGTGCTTCCAGATGACCTTTGCCATCATCACGCCGGCGCTCATCGTCGGCGCCTTTGCCGAGCGCATGAAGTTCTCGGCCATGATGTGGTTCATGGCGCTGTGGTTCACCATCGTCTATACGCCTACCGCGCACATGGTGTGGAGCGGCAACGGCGGCCTGATGTGGGACTGGGGCGTGCTGGACTTCGCCGGCGGTACCGTGGTGCACATCAACGCCGGCATCGCCGGTCTGGTGGCCTGCCTGGTGCTGGGCCCCCGCAAGGGCTTTCCGACCACCGCCATGCCGCCGCATAACCTGGGCTACACGCTGATCGGCGCCTCCATGCTGTGGGTGGGCTGGTTCGGCTTCAATGCCGGCAGCGCGGTGGCCGCCAACGGTACGGCCGGCATGGCCATGGCGGTGACGCAGATCGCCACGGCAGCGGCGGCGCTCGGCTGGATGTTCATCGAGTGGATCAGCCACGGCAAGCCGAGCGTGCTGGGCATCGCGTCGGGCGCGGTCGCCGGTCTGGTTGCCATCACCCCTGCCTCCGGCTTCGTCGGCCCGATGGGCGCGCTGGTGATCGGCGTCGTGGCCGGTGTGCTGTGCTTCCTGGCAGCCACCAAGATGAAGCGCGCCTTCGGCTACGACGACTCGCTCGACGTGTTCGGCGTGCATGGCGTCGGCGGCATCATCGGCGCGCTGCTGACCGGCGTGTTCGCCGCGGCCAGCCTGGGCGGTGTCAAGACCGAGTTCGACATGGCCGCACAGCTGTGGATTCAGCTCAAGGGCGTGCTGGTGACGGTCGGCTTCAGCGGCATCGCCACCTTCATCATCCTGAAGGTGATCGACCTGGTGATCGGCCTGCGCGCCACACCCGAGCAGGAGAACGAAGGCCTCGATCTGGCCCTGCACGACGAACGCGGCTACAACCTCTAAAGCCATTCGGTGTGCCAAAAGGGCCGGGGGGCACCCTCCCCGGCCCTTTTTTTGTTGCCGGACGCCTGCCTCGTCGACCAAACGCCGCGGTGTAAAATGCTCCGCCGCTGCAGTCCCCAGAATGAAGCCGCGGCCCCGCGCCGCCGAAGCCCCGGGGAAGCGATGCGCCGAGGCAACACGCCCCTATAGCTGGAAGGTCTAGCAGACGCCTTGTAAGCGTCAGACCCGAGTTCGATTCTCGGTGGGGGCACCAACACGGCACGCCAGTCGATCATCCGTCGTCGCGCGGCCCGCTCCTGCTGCCGATGTCCGGGGGCCGGCTCATCGCCGTCGTTGGGCAGCCCGCCCGGTTGCCTCACAGCCCCCTGCTAAACTGGCCTCATCCCTTATTCGTCGACACAACGGCCACGGCATGACCCATCCCGCTTTCGAATTGGTGCGCAGCGAGCGCGTGTCGGCGCTGAGCCTCACGGTCGAGGAGTACCGCCACCGCGTCACCGGCGCCCGGCACATCCACCTGGCCGCCGCCGACGACAACAACGCCTTCCTGGTGGCCTTCCTGACCGTGCCGCAGGACTCGACCGGTGTCGCCCATATCCTGGAACACACTGCCCTGTGCGGCAGCCGCCACTACCCGGTGCGCGATCCGTTCTTCCTGATGCTGCGCCGCTCGCTGAACACCTTCATGAACGCCATGACGGCCAGCGACTGGACCGCCTACCCGTTCGCCAGTCAGAACCGCAAGGACTTCTTCAACCTGCTGGACGTGTACCTGGACGCGGCCTTCTTCCCGACGCTCGATCCGCTCGATTTCGCCCAGGAAGGCCATCGGCTCGAATTCGCCGAGGCCGGCAATCCCGACTCCGAGCTCACCTTCAAGGGCGTGGTGTTCAACGAGATGAAGGGCGCCATGAGCGCACCGGTGTCGGCACTGTGGCAGGCACTGGCGCGCGAGGTCTACCCGACCACCACCTACCATCACAACTCCGGCGGCGACCCGCAGCACATCCCGGACCTCACCTACGAACAGCTCAAGGCCTTCCACGCCCGGCACTACCACCCCAGCAACGCGACCTTCTTCACTTACGGCGACATCCCGGCCGCCGAGCACCAGGCCATCATGGAAGACCGCGTGCTGCGCCATTTCGAGCGCCTGGACATCGACCTTCGCGTGCCGCCCGAACAGCGCTACCCGGCCCCGCGCGTGGTGCAGGAAACCTACGCCGCCGAGGACGGCGATACCGCGCGCAAGACGCACATCGTGCTCGGCTGGCTGCTGGGCGACATGACCGACCTGGACCAGGTGCTGCGCCTTAACCTGCTGTCGCGCCTGCTGCTGGACAACTCATCCTCGCCGCTGATGAATGCGCTGGAGACCACCGAGCTTGGCAGCGCGCCCTCGCCGCTGTGCGGCCTGGACGATTCGGCGCGCGAACTGCTGTTCGCGGCCGGCGTCGAGGGCTCGGAGCCGGAACACGCCGAGGCGGTCGAAAAACTGGTGCTCGACGTGCTGGCGCAGGTGGCCGAAAGCGGCGTGCCGGCCGAGCAGGTCGAGGCCATGCTGCACCAGATCGAGCTTGGCAGGCGCGAGATCGGCGGCGACCGCTACCCCTACGGCCTGCAACTGATCATGAACGCCCTGCCGCAGGCCGTGCACCATGGCGATCCGGTGCAGGCGCTGGGCATCGACGCCGCACTCGAGCGCCTGCGCGCCGCCGCCGCCGAGCCCGGTTTCGTGCAGAACGAAGTGCGCCGCTGGCTGCTGGACAACCCGCATCGCGTGCGCCTGACGATGACGCCCGACGCCACTCAGGCCGAGCGCGAGCTGGCCGCCGAGAAGGCCCGCCTGGCGGCGCTTCGCGAAGGCCTCTCCGCCACGCAGCGCGAGCGCATCGTGGCCCAGGCCAAGGCGCTCGAAACCCGCCAGGCACAGCAGGACGACCCCGACATCCTGCCGCGCGTGACCCGCAAGGACGTCGCCCCGGCGCTGAAGATTCCGCCCGCCGTACACGAACCGGTGGTCGGCCTGCCGGCCACCTGGTACGACCAACCGACCAACGGCCTGGTCTACCAGCAGATCGTCATCGACCTGCCGCCGCTGGACGACGAGGCCCTCGAGCTGCTGCCGCTGCTGGCCGAAACGCTCAGCGAAGTCGGCGCCGGCGGCCGCGACTACACGCAAACGCAGGCCCTGCAGGCGGCGCTGACCGGCGGCATCAGCGCCAGCGCCAGCGTCGGCGCACTGGCGGCGGACAGCCAGACCAGCCGCGGCCTGTTCGTGGTGTCCGGCAAGGCACTGGTGCGCAACCACGGCGCGCTGTCGAAGCTGCTGCACGAGACGCTGCACACGGCGCGTTTCGACGAACTCGCCCGCCTGCGCGAGCTGATCGCCCAGGCCCGGATGAGTGACGAGAACTCGGTCACCGGCAACGGCCACGCGCTGGCGATGGCCGCCGCCAGCGCCGGCATGAGTCCGGTGGCGCGGCTTGCCCACCAGTGGTCGGGCCTGGCCGGCATCAAGGCCATCAAGGCGCTCGACGACAGCCTGAACGATCCGGCCGCGCTCAAGGCGCTGGGCGACCGATTGGGCGAACTGCGCGCGCGCATCGCTGCCGCACCGGTGCAGTTCGTCATCGTGGCCGAGGACGAACAACACCCCGACATCGCCCTGCGCCTGGCGCAGGTGTGGCAGGACACCGGCGCCAGGCCCAGCGGGTCGGATCAGACCCTGGCCCTGGCGCCGGTCAGCGGCCGCGTGGCCGAGGCCTGGACCACCAACACGCAGGTCAATTTCTGCGCCCGCGCCTATCCTGCCGTGGCCTGGAGCCACCCGGACGCGCCGGCCCTGACGGTGCTGGGCGGCTACCTGCGCAATGGCTTTCTGCACACCGCGATCCGCGAAAAGGGCGGCGCCTATGGCGGCGGGGCCGGCTTCGACGCCGACAGCGCGGCGTTTCGCTTCTACAGCTACCGCGACCCGCGCCTGGCCGAGACGCTGGCCGACTTCGAGCGTGCCCTGGCCTGGCTGCACGACGCGGACCACCCGCCGCAGGCGGTGGAAGAAGCGATCCTGGGCGTGATTGGCGCCATCGATCGCCCGGCCTCACCGGCCGGCGAGGCGCGCAAGGCCTTTCATGCCGGCCTGTTCGGCCGCACCGCCGAGGCCCGCCAGGCCTACCGGCAGGCCGTGCTGGGCGTCACGCTGGACGATTTGCGCCGGGTGGCGGCGACCTATCTGGTGCCCGAGCGCGCCAGCACGGCCGTCGTCACCAGCCCGGCGGCATTGGAAAAGGCCGGCGGTCTGGGCCTGACGCCGATCCGCCTGTAGCGGGCCACCGGGCGCGCTTGCCGGGGATGGCGCAGCGTCGGCCATCGGCCGGCACCCGCGCGGTGAAGGCCGGCAGCTGGCGCCACCCGCCGATGATCCGGTTCAGGAAACCGTACGCCACGATCGGCTGCTCACGCCCGCACCCGGTTCAACCGCAGCGCATTGCCGATCACCGACACCGAGCTGAGGGACATGGCCGCCGCCGCGATCATCGGCGACAGCAGAATGCCGAAGAACGGATACAGCACGCCGGCGGCGATGGGCACGCCCAGGCTGTTGTAGCCGAAGGCGAACCACAGGTTCTGGCGGATGTTGCGCATGGCGGCGCGCGACAGGCGGATGGCGCGCACGATGCCGGTCAGATCACCCTTCACCAGGGTCACTCCGGCGCTTTCCATGGCCACGTCGGTGCCGGTGCCCATGGCGATGCCGACCTGGGCCTGGGCCAGCGCCGGGGCGTCGTTGATGCCGTCGCCGGCCATGGCGACGAAGCGGCCCTGGGCCTGCAGTTCCTTGATCTTCTGCGCCTTCTGGTCCGGCTGCACCTCGGCCATCACCTCGTCGATGCCGAGCTTCCCGGCCACCGCCCGCGCCGTGGTCGCGCTGTCGCCGGTGAGCATGACGATGCGGATGCCCTCCTCGTGCAGGGCGCGGATGGCCGCGGGCGTGGTTTCCTTGATCGGATCGGCCACCGCCACCAGCCCGGCGGCGCGGCCGTCCACGGCCAGGAACATGGCGGTCTTGCCCTCGCCGCGCAGCGCCTCGGCGCGCTCGGCCAGTGCTCCGAGCTCGACACCCAGCGAATCCATCAGCGCGCGGTTGCCGAGCGCCACGTCCCGGCCCTGGACGCGCCCGCGCACGCCCTGGCCGGTAACCGAATCGAAATCCTCGTAGCGGCCCGGCTCGATGCCGCGCGCCTCGGCGCCGGCGACGATGGCGGCCGCCAATGGGTGCTCGCTGCCGCGCTCCAGCGTCGCCGCCAGGCGCAGGACTTCGCTTTCGTCGAAGCCTTCGGCGACCACCACGTCCTGCAACCGCGGCCGGCCTTCGGTGAGGGTGCCGGTCTTGTCGACCACCAGGGTGTCGACGTCGCGCAGGGTCTGGATGGCCTCGGCGCTCTTGAACAGCACCCCCAGCGAGGCGCCCTTGCCGCTGGCCACCATGATCGACATGGGCGTGGCCAGCCCCAGCGCGCAGGGACAGGCGATGATCAGCACGGCCACCGCATTGATGAGCGCATAGGCCATGGCCGGCTGCGGCCCGAAGACGCTCCAGATGATGAAGGTGAGGATGGCGACGCCGACCACGGCCTGGACGAAGTACGCCGCCACCAGGTCCACCAGGTTCTGGATGGGCGCGCGCGAACGGCTGGCCTCGGCCACCATCTGCACGATCTGCGCGAGCAGGGTATCGCTGCCCACCCGCCGGGCCTCGATCAGCAGCGAACCCGTGCCGTTGACGGTGGCGCCGATCACCGTGTCGCCGGCGGATTTTTCCACCGGGATCGGCTCGCCGGAGATCATGGATTCGTCGATGGCGCTGTGGCCTTCCACCACCACGCCGTCCACCGGCACCTTCTCGCCGGGCCGCACCCGCAGCCGGTCGCCGATCTGCACATCTTCGAGCGGCACGTCGCGCTCGCTGCCGTCGGCCTCGATGCGCCGGGCAGTCTTGGGCGCCAGCCCCAGCAGCGCGCGGATGGCTCCAGTGGTGGCGCTGCGCGCGCGCAGCTCCAGCACCTGCCCCAGCAGCACCAGGGTGACGATGACGGCCGCCGCCTCGAAGTACACGCCGACCTGGCCGCCGTGCGTCCGGAACGCAGCGGGAAAGAGTCCCGGCACCAGCGTGGCGACGACGCTGTAGACGTAGGCCACGCCGACCCCCAGCCCGATCAGCGTGAACATGTTCAGATTCCAGGTCCGCACCGAGCGCCAACCGCGCACGAAAAATGGCCAGCCGCTCCACAGCACCACGGGAGTGGCGAGCGCCAGCTCCAGCCAGCGTCCGGTGGCGCCGTGCGGCAGCAGGCCGGCAAGGCCCGGCACCATCGCGCCCATGACCAGCACCAGCACCGGCAGCGTGAATGCCACCGCCAGCCACAGCCGGCGGGTCATGTCGGTGAGCTCCGGGTTGTCCTCCGCCTCGGCGCTGACCGCCAGCGGCTCCAGGGCCATGCCGCAGATCGGGCAGTCGCCGGGGTGGTCCTGACGTACCTCGGGGTGCATGGGGCAGGTGTAAATCGCCCCCGGTGGAGCCGGCGGCGCGGGCCGGGCCGCATGGTGGCCCTGGTCGCCGGCGCCAGTGGTCACAAACGCCGCCGGATCGGCGACGAAGCGGTCATGACAGCGACTGGAGCAGAAGTAAAACGTCGCGCCCGAGTACTGCACGGTGGCTGCCGCCCGGTCCTCCGCCACCTGCATGCCACATACCGGGTCTTTCGCCATGTCGGTCTCCGTGTCGAATAGTCGTTACGTGCGGCCGTCCCGGGCGCCACCCACCGGGAGCTTGCACAAGAACGCGAGCACTGTCCCGGCGACGAGAACCGTCGCGCCGTCCAGACAATTGACCACCACCGCGCCACCGAATGCTCGGACCCCGAGCGTGTTCGTGGGCAACCCCTCCTCGTCGCTGGCGCCGGCAAAGGGCCGCGCCAGAAGGCGCGGCCCGTCCCGATCACGGCTTGGGAGGCTGCGCCTCGTCCTGGCCCGCACTGCCGGCGGCCCCACCCTGCACACCATCACCCATCCAGCCGCCGTCCATCATGCCCATGCAGTCCTGCATGCGCTTGCGCATGGCGGCGCGGTCGGTGGCGTCAATCACGCCGTCCTTGTTGGCGTCCATGCGGGCGAAGCGCGCCTCGGCGTGCTTGAGGAACTCCTCCTTGCTCACCTTCTGGTCGCCCTCGCCCATCATCATCCCGTGCATGCCCATCCCCATCTTGCCCTGCGCCAGGGCGCTGCCCGAGCACGCCAGGGCAGCCGTCAGGGTCCATGCCAAAGGTCGTATGTTCATTGCAGATCACTCCTGCGGGGCCGCTGGCCCCGTCGATTTACCAAGCTATCAAGGCGGTACCGGCACCCGCCTTGCCCATCCACGTGACCACGGGTGCGGATTGCGCCGACCCGACCGGATACATCACCTCATCCCAGACCTTGCGTCGATGACGAAAACCGCGTGCCCCCGAAACTGCCGGCGTGACCTCGGCGAAGCGAAAATCATTGCCGAATGGACAACCGGACCGTCTTGGCGTGGTTTCGCACACTTTAGAACCTGTGTCCCGGGCACAGGTCCAGCCAACAACAGATCGCATTTGATCGGGATCAACTGCCGACGAAACGAGACGCCGGGACTCGGATTCGTCGCAGACACGCTGCGAGCCCAGGCTCACCACCAGCGGCAGCTCCAGAGCGGCGGCGGCGCGCACCGTGTCGCCGGTCAGCACGCCCAGGCCGCGGGCGTAGGCGGGATGGCGCTTTCCAGCGCGATTTCCATGGCGAAATACGCCGCGCGCGACGGTTGCGAGCGACTCGCCGCGCGATTGTCGCCCCGCGGGCCGGTTGCGCACTTCAGAAGCCGTGACCGACTCACGAAATTACGCAACGACCATGCAACCGGCGGCGTTTGATCGCCATCATCGCCACACCGTCGCAGCCGGGCCGTCCACGGCCGCACGATCACAGGCTGCCGCTGCGCTTGCCCAGCTTGCGCTGCAGGGTGCGCCGGTGCATGCGCAGCGCCCGCGCGGCAGCCGACACGTTGCCGTCGCAGTCCTTGAGCACGCGCTGGAGGTGTTCCCACTCCACGCGCCGCACCGAAGGCGGCTCGGCCGGTAGCGGCGAGATGGCCGGCAAGGCCGCATCACCGGCATCGAATGCCCGCACCACGGCATCGGCGTCCACCGGCTTGGCCAGGTAGTAGGTGGCGCCGAGCTTGATGGCGTCGATGGCAGTCGGGATGCTGGCGTAGCCGCTGAGCACCACGATGCGCACCTGCGGCAGTCGCTCCCGCAGCAAGGGCACCAGCTCCAGCCCGCTGCCGTCCGGCAGGCGCAGGTCGAGCACGGCGTGGCTGACGCGCAGCTGCGGCAGCAGCTCGCGCGCTTGTGCGACGCTGGCGGCCAGCGTGACCTGAAAGCCGCGCCGGCCCAGCGCCGTTGCCAGCACCCGGCCGAACACGGGATCGTCGTCGACCAGCAGCAGTTCGGCCGCAGTCGGCGATGTCGGCTGCAACGCGGACGGCGCCGCGGCGTGGTCCCTCATCTCAGGCCGCCAGAGCTGCCAGCGGCAGCGACACGTGCGCCAGCGTTCCGCCGCCATCCCGCGGTGCGATCACCAGACGACCGCCCAGGCGTTCGATCACGGCGCGCGCCAGATACACGCCAAGGCCCAGACCGCCCTGCTTGCCGGTGACGAACGGCTGTCCCAGGCGTGGCGCCAGTTCGCTCGGGATGCCCGCCCCGCGGTCGGCGACTTCCAACAGCACCGCCTGCCCGTCCCAGCGCGCGCACAGATCGACCGCGGCGCTGGCATCGGCGGCGTTGTCGAGCAGACTGCACAGTGCCTGACGCAGGGTTTCGTCGACAACCACCTGCGGCGGCTCGCCGGGGCCCAAGCACGACAGGTGGACGCGAGACTGCGGCCGGGTCTGCTGCCAGGTGTCCACCAGCGTGCGCAGCCAGATCTCGAGGCCCAGTCGTCCGCCTCCTTCCGCCCGCCCCTGTCCGGTGACGGTGAGGTTGCGCGTCAGCACCTCGCGGCAGCGCTCGATCTGCCGCGACAGAAGGTCCAGATCGGCGCGCTGGTCCGCACCCGCGCCGGTCCGCAGCTCGCCGACCAGCACCGCCATGGTCGACAGCGGGGTGCTGAGTTCGTGCGCTGTGCCGGCGGCGAGCGCGCCCAGCGCGGCCAGTTGTTCGCTGCGCAGGGCGGCTTCGCGAAGCTGCGCCAGGTGCGCCTCGCGCGCCCGCAGGGCCGCCGCCAGACGCGCCACGAAGGTCGCGATCACCAGCGCCGCCACCACCAGGCTCAGCCACATGCCCAGCAGGTGCAGGTCGAAACTGTCCCCCAGACTGCCGTGGTAATGCGGCAGTGGCCGGTAGGCGAACATCACCAGGCTGTAGCCGGCCACCACCAGCGCCGTCAGCCCGGCGGTGTGGCGCATCGGCAGCACCGTGGCAGCCACCGCCAGCGGCAGCAGGAACAGCGATGCGAACGGGTTGGCGTAGCCGCCGTTGAAGTAGAGGAAGGCCGTCAGGCCGACGATATCGAGCGCCAGCTGGGCGGTCAGCACCCAGGCCGAGGGTTCATCGCCCCGCCGGGCGTACCACCAGGCCAGCGTGTTCATGAAGGCCAGCGCGCCCAGGATCAGTCCGTCCATCGCCAGCGGCAGCTGCATGCCAAGACCGCCGGCCGCCAGCAGCACGGCCGCCGCCTGCGTGGCGAGCGCGACGCTGCGCAGGTGCACCAGCAGCAGGGCGCTGGAGGATGAGACAGTGGACATGAGCGCTGCTGCGGGACCGGGGGCGTTGCCGACCGGCCATTCTATCCACCGCCGCGCCGCCCCCCTGCGACACAGGGTCGCAGGGGGCATTCAGGACGTGCGGCGCTGGCGCAAGGACAGCCCGTAGTGCAGGGCAGCGCCGATGATCAGCACCGCCTGCGCCGCCAGACTCTGCACAGTCGGGTAAATACCCAGCAGGTCCACGCGCGGGAAGGCGACGCTGCTGATCGGCAAGGTGCCGGCTTCCTGCAGGGCAACGATGCCCTTGCCGACGAACACGATCGCCAGCACATACATCAGAAACGCACTGACGCCAAAGAACAGCCCCAGCGGCAGACGGGTGCTAAGACGCAGCAGGCCCCAGCTGACCACCGCCAGCACCAGCGCGCCGGACACCGCCCCGGCCAGCACCATGCTCTGGCCGGCCGGGGTGGTCTGCAACCACAGCGCCTGGAAGAACAGGATGGTCTCGAACACCTCCCGGTACACCGCGATGAAGGCCAGGAATGCGAGCAGCCACAACGATCGCCCGCCCAGGGAGCCAAGGTGCTGATTGATGTAGGCCTGCCAGCGATCGGCGTGCGACTTGTCGTGCAGCCAGAAGCCCATGTAAAACAGGATGCCGGCCGCCAGCAGGGCGATGAAGCCCTCGCTCAGTTCCCGTGCCGCGCCGCTGATAGAAATTACGTAGGCGGCCACCGCCCAGGTGGCAACGCCGGCCGCCAGCGCCCCGGCCCAGCCGATATGCAGGTAGCGATACGCCTCGTGCCGGCCAGCCTTGCCCAGGAAAGCGAACATGGCCGCCAGCACCAGCACCGCCTCCAGCCCCTCGCGCAGCAAAATGAAAAACGCGCTGGCAAAGGCCAGCTTGGCATCCAGATTGCCTGCCGCGAGCACCGTCTCGACCCGGTCCAGCGTCGCCAGCAGATCCTCATGCAACTGCCAGACATCCGCCGGTGAGCCGCTCGCGCGCAACGGCTCCCGATACGCCAGCATGCGTTTTTCGACTTCCAGCTTGAGCGCCGGATCGACCGCCTGCAGGGCCTGCTCCAGCGGCTCGAAGCCGTCCAGATAAGCGGCCAGGGCCTGCCGGTAGGCGCCCGCCCCGTCGCCGGCCCGATAGCTGGTCAGGCTTTGCGCAAGCAGCCGCCGCGCCAGGGCCAGCGATTCGCCACGACTGTTGCCCAGCGCCTGCGGCGCGCTGCGCAGATACGCGAGCACCTCGCCGGCCGGCGATGCGCCCACCTGATCCGGCACCGCGCCGGCCACCGCGGACAGGTCCATGAACTGCTCGCGGCAACACCCGTCCCGCCAAGCGGCCTCGCCGGCGTGGCGCGTCTCGGCGTCGTAGCGCAGACTGCCGACGTAGAAGGCCAGCGCCCAGCGATCCTGTTCCGACAAGGTTCCGAAACCGCTCATGGCGGTGCCGCTCACGCCATAGCTGATGGTGTTGTAGAGCATGGCCAGGCTCTGCGAACCCTGACGGACCGGATCGTGAAAATCGCTCGGCGGCGGCTCAAGACCCTGTCCGGCCGGGCCATCGCCGCGGCCCTGGGCGCCATGGCAGGCCGCACATTGCTCGGTATAGAGCTGCGCCGCCGCGGCGACGTCCGGCGCCCGTTGCGGGGCAAGACGCAACTCGTACAGCGCAGCGACGCGCGTCTTGAGCTGCGCCGCCAGGCCGGCCACCTCGGCGGCCGGCGCCTTGCCGTCCACGGCGCCGCGCAGGGCCGCGGCCTGCGCGGCAAGCTCGTCATGGCCTGGCTTTTGCGGCAGGCCGCCCATCAGCTCCACCACGCTGGCGGTAAATTCCTGCATCTCGGCGTACTCGGCCTCGCTGACCACCGCGCCGTCGACAACCGCGCCGCCGTAATCGACACCGATGTAATCGAGCAGGTGCACCAGGCGCCCGGCCGTTTCATCCTGCGCCAGCGCTCCGCGCACGGGCAGCGCCAACAGCATGCAAGCCAGCATCAGGGCAAGAAAACGTTGCATCGAAGGTCAGACCGTAGGTGTAGGCCGCAAAAGCGCGGACTCAATCATAAACGCGAATCATTATTGATTGTAGGCCGGCTGGCACAAAAAGCGGCGACCGGAATACATCGTCTTCGACCTGGAGAACCCGCGGTTCGGCTCTGAACTCAGTGCGGTGCAAGGACAGTCGCAGATGCCGTTTCCACGGACGCGCCTGTCACCTTCCTACCGCACCCTCAGACCCCCACGTTCGGATCGGCCTGCAACAGCCGGTCCGGATCGCCCCAGGCTGCGATACGCGCCCGAAACGCCGGATCATCCGCCAGCAGCAGGCGGCCGTGTTCCCACAGTGTCCTGCCGCCGAAGCGCACGGTGGGGTCCAGCAGCGGCATCGAGCCCTCGCCCGGCGGCGCCTGGCCGATGACGTGAAAGTGCGCCAGGCGCGGGTTGCCGTGAGCGTGCAGGATCCAGCCGAACATATCGTCCTGCGGACGCAGGTGCGTGAAGCACCCCGGATGCGTGCCCATGTGCCAGGAATTGACGATGTAGCCGTCCTTGTGGATTTCGGCGCCGGCCGTATCCAGGTACCGGCGCAGGGCGTCCACCGCAGCCGGCTCACCCTCGAAGTCCACCATGCGGCCGTTTTCCAGTGTCGCCAGCACCGGGCCCGGCAGGATCACGCCCCTGGCCTTCATGACGCGGATGGTGGACGGCGTCACCCAGCGGATGGCCAGCCGGCCACTCGCCTCAAGGCACGAATAAACCGCCGTCACGCTGAGCGGGAAGGTGCGCAGCGTGAAGCTGTCGACCGCCGCCGGCGCGGCCGGTTTGGGATGCAGCGGCGCGCGCAGGTCGGTGCCCAGCGGGCAGGTGACCTGGTAGTCACCGGCCGCCGCCAGCTGCGGCGCCAGGGCTTTCAGTATCTCGGCGCTGACCTGAAACGGGATGCGCGCGTACTCGGAGCCGAGCTGATCCCAGGTGGTCAGCGGATTCATCACCTTCTGGCCCCGGCCCTCGAACGGCACCAGGCGCAGCACCGCCGCCATCAGGTGATTCAGCAGCGTCACGTCGGCCTGGCTCACCGCGGCCAGCAGGGTGCGCGGTACATCGTCCGGACCGCTGATGGCGTCGGCCCACAGCACGTGGACCCGCGCGCCCAGCTTGCGTGCCTCGTCCTGGATGATGGCGGCCACGGGCGGGTCCACCAGGCCGTTTTCGTTCACGATCATCAACTCAGTGCCGCGTTTGACCTCGCAGCAGTTCACCAGCAGGTTGCGCGCGCCCTCGCGCACCTGCGCCTCGCTGCACAGGCGTGGTGTGGTCCGAAAATCGATTTCCTTGATCATGCCTATGGCGGGTTCCTCACGGCGGGTCAGGCAGCGGTGACAGCCGGGGCTTCGTCGGCCCGGTAGTAGTAATCCAGCCAGTGCTCGCCGAGCACCAGCATGGTCTTGTGCACCACCGAGCGCAGCTGCGCCTGCAACGCCCGGTCCGCGGCCGGAACCTTCTGTTCCAGGATGAACAGGCCGTCGTTGCCGTGCTGCATCTCGACCTCGCCGCCGTGCCAGACCAGCCAGTCGAGCGCCTCGCCGTCGAGGCCATAGTGCTGCTCGCAGCCTTTCCACAGCGGGTGGATGATGCTGGGCACCAGCGCCTCGATGCCGACCGCGAACGCCGCGATGCCTTCCAGCCACGGCTGGTTGTAGGCGTACAGCAGCTGCCAGTTGCGCAGGTGCCAGGCATAGGGCAGCGCCTCCCAGGCCGTTTCCGGGCCGTTGAATATCCGGTCACCCGGACCGCCCAGGGCATTGACCGTCTGCGACAGCGCGAAGGCGTGGTTCCACTCGGTGTAGGCGTTCTCCAGCAATTTGGTCTTGATCGGGTGCTCGTAGTGCGGCGTGCGGGCGGCCAGACTGGCCACCACGCCAGGGGTAGTGATCACCGTCCAGCACAGGTCGGCGAAGAACCGGCGCAGCTTGTGGACCGGAAAGGTGCCGGCGGCCACCTGGGCGATGAACGGGTGCGCCACCGCCCTGGCACGAATCGGTTCGATGACCTCGGCGCGCAGCTCGACCAGCCAGTCGGCTTTCAGGTCACGCAGGTAATCGGGGGCGTGTACGGCCTGGTCCATCGTCGTCTCCGTCCTCGGGATGAAGCGGCCATTCTTCGCGCTTGTGCCGGCCCGGAATTGATGATCGTCAAGGCGGCGGCACGTACTGGCGTCAAACCCTAACGGCCGTTCATAATGGCCGCCGTTTCAAGCACGCACCAGCTCCCGGCGACGCCGACCGGCCGCGGGTGCGCACCACAAGCCGAGGGGGAAATGAACCGACCTGTAGAACGGCCCGTGCCGGCCGCAGGCCCGGTCGATTTCGATCGTTACATCGACGATCGCATCGACGAGGGCCAGTTCGCCGTCCACCGCGACATATTCCGCGACGAGTTCCTGTTCGAGCTGGAGATGAAGTACATCTTCGAGTCGAACTGGGTGTTCCTGTGCCACGCTTCGCAGCTGCCCAAGCCGCATGATTTTTTCAGCACTCACATCGGCCGCCAGCCGGTGCTGGTCACGCGCAATGCCGCTGGCGAGCTGAAAGCCTTCCTGAACACCTGTACGCACAAGGGCTCGCTGGTGTGCCTGAATCGCAGCGGCAACCGCAAGTTCCACAGTTGCACCTATCACGGCTGGACCTTCGACACGAATGGCCGCTGCGTGTCGATCAAGGACCACACCGACGCCGCCTACACGCCAGCCTTCGAGGCGCACAGTCACGATTTGCAGGCCGTGCCGAAACTGGCCGAATACCGCGGCTGGATTTTCGGCAGCCTGAATGCAGATGTGGTGCCGCTGGAGCAGCACCTGGGCGACGCGCGGGTGTTCATCGACCTGCTGGTCGAGCAGGCGCCGGATGGCATGGAACTGGTGCGCGGCAACGCCAGCTATACCTTTCCGGGCAACTGGAAAATGCAGGTCGAGAACTGCCTGGACGGCTACCACCTGAACATCGCCCACAAGGGCTTCATCGAGATCACCCGCCGGCGCATCGCGCGTGCAGGGGCGGCCTAGGCGCTTGATGTCTGCCAGCAGCGCCAGCAAAGGCGCATCGCGCGTGCAGGGGCGGCCTACAAGGGGCCGGACATCGAGGCCATGTTCGGCATCAACCTGAAAACCGGCAGCTTTGGCCTCAAGAACGGCCATGCGCTGTTCTTCACCGAAAACCCGGCGCCGGAGTTTCGCCCGCTGTGGCCGCAGCGCGAGCAGATCGCCGCGCGCCTGGGGGCCGGGCGGGCCAAATGGCTGCTGCAATACGGGCGCAACCTGACCATTTTTCCGAACGTGCAGTGCACCGACAACGCCGTGATTGGCCAGTTCCGCGTGCTGCGTCCGCTGGCCACGGATCTGACCGAAATGGAGATCTACTGCTGGGTGCCGGTCGGTGAGCCGCCTGCCGCGCGCCGCCAGCGTCTGCGCCAGTACGAGGACTTCTTCAACATCAGCTCCACCGGCACGCCGGACGACTTCGGCGCCTACCGAAACTGCCAGGAGGGCATGCAGGCACGCGCGGTCGAGTGGCTGCAGGGCCACGGCCGCGGCCTGGGGCGCATGGTGCGCGGCGCCAACGACTATGCCCGCGAGCTGGGCATAGAACCCGAAACCAGCAGCGAAGGGTCACTGAACATGTCCGACGAGACGCTGTTCCACGCCAACTACCGGCAGTGGCTGCGCCTGATGAAGGACGGCCAGCGACGCGAACTGGCCGCCGGGGAGGCCCGCTGATGGTCAGTCCCGAACTGCACATGGCCGCCGCCGCGGCGGTCTTTCGCGAAGCCGACTGCCTGGACCGCTGGCAGTGGCAGGACTGGCTGGACATGTTCACCGACGACTGCGAGTTCTGGTGCCCGGCCTGGGTGGATGAGGAGACCCTGGGCGACGACCCGGACCGATACGTGTCGTTCTTCTACCTTGCCGGCCGCGCGGCGCTCGGCGACCGGGTGTTTCGGGTCGAATCGGGCCTGACGCCCTTCGTCACGCCCCTGCCGCGCACCTGCCACGTCATCAGCAACGTGCACGTCACGGCGCCGGACGCCACGCAGCTGCAGGTCAGCAGCCATTGGCAGACCAGTACCTACCACCGGCGCCAGACCGTGCACCTGTTCGGTTTTTACGACCACACGCTGGTGCGCGACGGCGAGCGCTGGCGCATCGCGCGCAAGAAGATCACGCTGCTGAACGACCATCTCGATTTGCCGATCGATTTCAATCAGATCTGACCACAACCGGAGGGGAAGCCATGGCCAAGACCAACGATCCGCGCATGCAAAAGGCGCTCGAAATGCTGCACGCCATCGAGGACAAGGACGCCGCCGACGCCGTCGTCAGCGTGCTGAACGAGCTGGCGCCCGACTACGCCAAAGCCACCGTCGCCTATGCCTTTGGCGACACCTACGCGCGCACCAAGCAGCTGGCGCTGCGCGACCGCGAGATCACCACCATCGCCGCCCTGGCCGCCATGGGCAACGCCCTGCCGCAGCTGAAGGTGCACATCCGCAGCGGCCTGAAGGTGGGTCTGTCGCAACAGGAAATCGTCGAGATCATCGGCCATGTGGGCGTCTATGCCGGCTTTCCGGCCGCTGCCAACGCCTATTTCGCGATGAAGGAAGCGCTCGCCGAGAGCGCCGCGGCGCGCCAGGCGGCGGCTGCCAAGGGCGACCCTGGCAAGCCCGCTGCCGGCAAAATCAAATCCGTGAAGGCGAAGCCCAGCAAGGCCGCTCCTGCCGCCAAGGCCAAGCCGGCGAAGGCCGGCAAGAAGGGCTGAGGGCATGAAACCGGTGCTCGGTTTCATCGGCCTGGGCACCATGGGCCTGCCCATGTCCGGCCATCTGGCGCGTGCCGGGTATCGGGTGCTCGGTTACGACCCGTCGGCTTCGGCGCTTTCCGCGGCGGTGGAACAGGGCATCACGGCCTGCGCCGACGCGGCCGTCGTCGGGCAGGGCGCGCAGATCGTGTTCACCTGCCTGCCGAGCCAGAAAGTCGTCCGCGCCACGGTGGATGCCCTGCTGGGCACCCTGCAGCCGGGCGGCGCCATCGTCGATTGCAGCACCATCAGCCCGCAGCTGGCCGGCGAGCTGGAGCAGGACGCGGCACGCCACGACATCGGCTTTCTGGACGCGCCGCTGAGCGGCGCCGGAGCCGGGGCGCAAGCGGCGACACTCGGCATCATGGTCGGCGGCGAGGCAGCCCTGTTCGAACGTGCGCAGCCGCTGCTGGCGTTGATGGGCAAGCACATCTTTCACCTGGGACCGGCCGGCAGCGGCCAGACCGCCAAGCTGTGCCAGAACCTGATTCTGGTCTCCACGCTGTCGGGCGTCATGGAGTCGATCGCCCTGGGCCGGGCGGTCGGCATCGAGCCGCAGCGCCTGCTGGAGGTGATGGACACCTGCCTGGCGCCGACGCGGGTCATGGAGGTGCTGGTCAAGCCCAAGTTCGACGGCCGCGCACCGTTCGACCACAGCACCGACGGTCTGACCATGATCTGCAAGGACATCACCCTGGTGCGCGAGCTGGCCGAGCGGGTGGGTGTGCACCTGCCGGTTGGCAGCCGCATCCAGAGCCTGTATGCGCAGGCGGTGGAAAAGGGTCATGGCCGCAAGGACCTGCTGGCCTGGTACGAGCTGATCGAACAGGGCGTGTTCGAGGCCGGCTGAGCGGTTCATTCCCTGGCCATCGGCCCCGTTGCCGGTGGCACACTGGCGCTGGCGACAGGACACCGGGACAGGCAATCGCATGGATCTGCTGGCGGGCGACATCGGCGGCACCAAGACGCTTCTGCTGCGCGGGCGCTGGCAGGCCGGGCGGCTGGAAACACTGGCCGAGGCGCGCTTCGACAGCGCCGCCTATCCCGATCTGGCCGACATCGTGCGCGAATTCCTGGCCGGCGCGCCGCCCCCGAGTCGGCCTGCTTCGCGGTGGCCGGTCCAGTGCAACCGGCGCCCGGCGGCGGAACCCAGACGCGCATCACCAACCTGCCGTGGTTGCTCGACAGCACCCAGCTCGCCCTGGCACTTGGCATCGGGCAGGTCACCCTTATCAACGACCTGGCAGCCGTCGGCCACGGCATCGGCATGCTCTCGGCCACCGACGTCCTGACCGTGCAGGCGGGCCAGCCGCAGACCGACGCACTGCGCGCGGTCATGGGTATCGGCACCGGCCTTGGCATGGCGCTGGTCCTGCCTGGCCGCAGCGGTGCGCAGGTCTTCCCGAGCGAGGGCGGACACGTCGATTTCGCACCGCTGGATGAACAGCAGGTGCGGCTGCGTGAGTTCGCCCGCCAGCAGCTTGGAATCGACCGCGTGTCCTTCGAGCGGCTGGCGGCAGGTCCGGGCTTGGCGCTCATTCACGCGTTTCTGGGCGGCGCGGCGCTGGACACGCCGACCATCGCCGCCGCTGCCGCCGCGGGCGATGCGATTGCACGCGAAACACTGCAGCTTTTCGCCAGGCTGTGCGGTGCGGTGGCCGGCAACCTTGCGCTCACCTGCCTGCCATTCGGTGGCCTCTACCTGACCGGCGGTGTGGTGCAGAAGAATCAGCCGCTGTTCTCGAGCCCGGCGTTTGTGGACGCCTTCCACGCCAAGGGACGCATGGCCGGGCTGCTGCGCCGGATGCCGCTGCACGTGATCGGCGAACCGCGAGTCGGTCTGTTGGGCGCGGCCGCTCATGCAGCACCCCGCGGCGATCGCGAGTAAGTTCATGGAAGCGCGCGTCGGGCCGGTTGAGTACGGTCAACGCAGCAACCCGGGACCACCGCTAGGGTGTGAAGCGTGCGCTCTCGGGCGCCCACCACCATCGCGGAGCGAGTCATGACCGGACCCCACAAAACCCCCGACGTCCCCCACCACGGCCACCACGACCGGCCGGGCCTGCAGCAGGGGCACGACCCCTACCTGGCGCGCCAGAAGCTGTCCGAACCCAGCGTCTGCGGCGACTGCGGCGTGGTCTGGCACGGCGGGCACTGGCAGTGGCTGGCGCGGCCGGCCGATGCCGCCGAGGTGCTGTGCCCGGCCTGCCAGCGTGTACGCGACCGGGTGCCGGCCGGCTACCTGACACTGAGCGGTGCGTTTCTGTCCGCGCACCGCGAGGAGATCGGGCACCTGATAGACAACCACACCCAGCGACAGACGGCGGAGCATCCGCTGCAGCGCATCATGGCCCGCGAGGACACCGAGGGCGGCCTGCTGATCACCACCACCGACGCCCACCTGGCGCGCGGCCTGGGCGAGGCCGTGCATCACGCCTATCGTGGTGACCTCGATTATCACTACGCCGACGACGACACCACGCTGCGCGTGCACTGGCACCGCGAGGCCTGAGCCGGCCCGCGACCGGCCGCCGGCAGCGCGATTGGGCGGACTGGATTGGGCCGCAGCGGCCAATGACCTTGCCGTGTTCAGCGACCTGGCTGGTCCGGTCCTGGCGATGGCAGCGGCTTGGGCGCCGCCTGCTCAAGCTCGCGAAACAGACGCTGACGCTGCACCCGCTGCGCGTCCTGCGCCGTCGGGGCAGGTGTGGTGGCGCCGCGCTGGCGCTCGCCGGCCGTATCGCGCAGCGTCTCGTAAAGTTTCGCGTCGGCATCGCGGACACAGGTGGCCTGCTGCTGCGTGCGCGCGCAGTCCTGCAAGGCTCGCGTGTGTCGGGCGCGGGCTTCCATCTCGGCCTGTTGGATGTCGGCGGCTGGCTTGGCCGGGTTCTGAACCGTCGGCGGTGCCGCCCCTGCGCCCTGCAGGGCGCAGGCCACCATCAACAGCGGCAGCGCGATCAAACCCACCTTCACGCCACGCATCGCCCGGTCATGCACAGGGCAAGCGCGGCAGGCAAACCGCGCCGCGGCTCGTTGGCGTCACGTCCAGCACGCTCCAGAGCGGCCGGATCAGGTCGACGTGACGACTGTGCAGGCCCGATGGGCAGTCGACTGCCCCAAGTCTGAAACATGCCCATGAACGCTGTTCTCCGGCGTGGCGCGAGCGGTCGGTCGAGCGCTCTGGAATGCTACGCGACCCAAGGCGCACACGCTTATGACGGCTGCCAATCAACTGCCCCGTTCGCCGGCCCTCGAGCCGGCCACCGTACCGGCAAGCGGCCGATCCGCCACTCAATGAGGGTGGGCCGGGGCAGATGAGCGATGCCAGCGGGCAGATGCTCACGCCGGGCAAGTGCGCCGGCTTCCCGGCCAGTGTGGCCGATGGCCATCATCCGATCCACCGACGCTCAGCGTCGGCCTTTTTTCTGGAGGCAGGCGATCGCCTGCCGGGTGATGCCGGGCATTATTCCGAGGGAAGCGCTCAATGAATCCATCCTGGATGTCTGGACGTTCGCCACCTGGACAAACCGGGTAGGCGCAGCTTCGCCGCGCGATGGTCGCCCGGCACAGCCGGGCTCCTGGGGGTTTCCGATGGTTTGAAGGGCGTGGCCGAAACGTTTCAATCCGCTACATAGGATCCCGACATGCTCCAATCGCGCGACGGCTGGCCGGTGAAGACCCGTGAGCTGCACAACCACCATTTCGATTCCACGGCCTGGAACGACTTTGCCTTTCGTGACGACGACATCGTCATCGCCACCTATGCCAAGGCCGGCACCACCTGGACGCAGCAGATCGTCGGCCAGCTGGTGTTCGGCGGCGCCGAAGAGGTGCCGGTGCACGACATCTCGCCGTGGCTGGATCTGCGCGCGCCGCCGACCGCCGTCAAGCACGCCCTGCTGGCGGCGCAGACGCACCGGCGCTTCATCAAGACCCATCTGCCGGTCGATGCGCTGGTGTACTCGCCACGCGCCAAGTACCTCTACATCGGCCGCGACGGACGTGACGTGGCGGTGAGTCTTTACAACCACCACGCCAGCGCCACGGAGGGCTGGTTCCGGATGCTGAACGACACGCCGGGCCGCGTCGGTCCGCCCATGCCGCCGCCGGCCGCAAGCGCCGGCGAGGCCTTCGACACCTGGCTGGAGCAGGACGGCGCGCCGTTCTGGCCGTTTTTTTCCAGCGTGCGCTCGTGGTGGCAAATCCGCCATCTGCCGAACCTGCTGTTCGTGCACTACGCCGACATGAAGCGCGACCTGGAGGGCCAGATGCGGCGCATCGCCGATTTTCTGGGCATCGCACTGAGCCCCGCGCAATGGACGGCCGCCGTCGAACATTGCTCGTTCGACTACATGCGCGCCCACGGCGAGCAGACCGTGCCGGCCGGCGGGGCGATGTGGCGGGGCGGGGCGGCGTCCTTCCTGCACAGCGGCCAGGCCGGGCGCTGGCGCGAACTGCTGACGCCGCAACAGGCCGCCGCCTACGAGCGGCGCGCGGTGCTGGAGCTGGGCGCCGAGTGTGCGCAGTGGCTGGCCCAGGGCACCGGGGCCGATGCCCGGTGAGAAAACGCCGCATGCGGCTTTTGCGCGTCGCCGCGGACACTCACCCGCGCAGATCCTTACCCAGGCAGTCCTGCACCGGGCGACCGAGTACCTCGTCGTTGAACAGGCTGCCCGGCAGCAGGCCGGCGCGTGCAGCCGCCTCGCGGTCCAGGAGCAGATGATCGACCAAGGGTCGCAGCGTCGCGACCTGCGGATCGATCAACAGCACCCAACGGACCCGTCGGTGTTGTGCGGACCTGACCTGGCCCACCCAGCCGAGGGCCTCCAGCGACTGCAACACACCCTCCAGGCGCTGCGGATCGGCGGCCAGGCCGCGCGCCAGTGTGGCCATATCGAGGCCACACAACGGCGGCTGGCGGGTGGCCGCCAGGCGGCACAGCACCTGCAAGGCGAGCAGAAAATCGCCTCCCACCGGCGCCGACCGGGCCATCACCCCGCTGCGCAGTGCCGGCAGCCAGGCCGCCACAATGGCGCCACCGAGCACCACCAGCCAGCTCCAGTAAATCCAGATCAGCGCCAGCGGCAGCGTGGCGAACGTGCCGTACACGGCGGCATAGGTCGGCAGACGGCCGATGTACCAGGCAAACAGACGGCTGGCGAGGTTGAAGGCCACCGCCGCCAGTACGCCGCCTGCCAGCGCATCGCGCCACAGCACCTCGGTATTGGGAACCACCCGATACACGACCGCCAGCAGCCCGCCCATGACCAGCCACGACACCAGCGTGCCAAGCAGGGCGGTGGCGCCGGGGATCGCGCCCAGCCAGCCGGACGACAGCGCAGCGGCCAGCGACAGCTGGCCGAGTGCGAAGGCCATCAGCAGCGGTCCGGCCGTCAGCCAGGCCCAGAACAGCATCACCCGCTGCAGGAACGGCCGGGGGCGCGACGTGCGCCAGATCAGATTCAGCGAGCGGTCCACCGTCAGCAGCAGCAGGGTGGCAGTCACCAGCAGGCCGATCACGCCGGCGGCACCGAGCCCGGCGGCTTTTTCCGCAAACTGGTTCAGATAGCCGAACACCGCCTCGGCAATGTTGGGCGGCAGCAAAGCCTGCGCAAACCAGTCCTGCAGGCGCCCGCGCAACTCGTCGAAGGCCGGAAAGGCCGTGAACACCGCCAGCATCACCGCCAGCAGCGGCACCAGCGAGATCACCGTCGTGAACGTGAGACTGGCGGCGGTCTGGGTGATGCGCTCCTGCGACAGGCGCCGGCCAATGAACCGCAGCCCGGCCAACAGCGCCCGAACCCGCGATGGGCTGGTAGTGGTCATGCGGCTACCGTAGCCGATTTGCGCGGTGCCGGGCCAATCGACGCCCTGAAAAGCGCCCGCTTGCGTGCCGCCGGCGCCCCGTCGCCGCACCGGCGAGGTTGACGCCGGTCAATTCGGGCGCCCGCCGCTGCGGCATAGTCGCCGCCCGACACCCCCACAGACGCGCGAGGTTCACGGCGTGAGCGACACCATGTACGACTGGATCGGCGGCGAGGCCACGGTCCGCAGGCTGGTCGACCGGTTCTACGAACTGCTGGATACCGATCCGGATGTGGCGACCATCCGCAAGATGCACAAGGATGATCTGGGCCCCGTGCGGCAGTCGCTGTTCGAGTACCTGTCCGGTTGGCTGGGCGGGCCGCCGCTGTTCATCCAGAAGCGTGGCAGCCCGTGCATCACCAAGGCGCACAAGCCGTTTCACATCGACGAGGCGGCCGCCGAGCAGTGGATGAAGTGCATGCGCCAGGCCATGATCGACGTCGGCATCGACGAGAAATACCGCCAGATGCTGGAGCCGGCCTTCGGGCGGGTGGCGCAGGCGCTGCGCAACGACTGATTACGGCGCCGCGGCTCAGGCCTCGGGCGAGGGCCGGGCGCCCTGCGCCCACCAGCGCCGGTGCAGATCGAGCAGCAGCCGCGGCTGGCGCAGCAGCAGCTTCTGCTCACGCGCTGCGAGCGCCGCAGGGCCGGCGCGCAGCACCTTCCCGACCAACTCCTGGCGCCGGGCGAGAATCGCCGCTGACAGGCGCTCGCCCCGCGCCAGCCCCTGCATGACCACATGCAGGGCGTTGACCGCCGGGTCTTCCACCACCGCGGCAAACCCGCCCTGCCGAACCGGCGCCCGTTCGGCCTGCGCCAGATACCGCGCGAAGTCCTGCAGCACCGGCGCGGGCGCCGTCTCTGGCGGGGTCAGGAACAGGCCCCGCTCACGCGCGCTGCGCCCGACGCTGCTGCGACTGCTGAGCACCGATACCGGAATCGCCAGCAACAGCGCCGCCACCACCGGCGTCAGCCACCAGAAGAACGCCGGGTTCAGCCAGAACACGCCAAGGCCCCACACGGCCGCAAACAGCGTTGCAAGACCGTGGTAACGCAGCGCCTCGGCCCAACGGGTGCTGGCATCGCCGCGCGACTGGGCGCCCCAGCCCACCTGCTGACCGAGCAGCGTGAACAGCACGAACTTGGAGTGGAACACCGCCTGCACCGGCGCCAGCAGGGCCGACATCAGGGTTTCCGTGATGGCACTGGCCAGCAGCCGCAGCACGCCGCCGAACTGCCCGGCCCGCCGCTGCACGATGATCAGCAACACCGCCAGGATCTTGGGCGCGAACAGGATCACCGTCGTGGCCACGATCAGCAGCAGCGCCCACTGCGGCTGCCACACCGGCCACTGCGGGAACAGCGCCGGACCGGTCGGGAAATAATCCGGGGGCTTGAGCGCCTGCCACACCGCCTGGCCGCTGGACAGCAACAGGAACACCAGCCACAGCAGCGCCGACACGTAGGACATGATGCCGTTGATGAACAGCGCCCGGTGGGCCGGGAACAGGCCTTCGGCGAACAGCAGACGCAGGTGCTGCAAATTGCCCTGGCACCAGCGGCGGTCGCGCTTCATGGCGTCCAGCAGGGTCGGCGGCAGTTCCTCGTAGCTGCCCGGCAGGTCGTGCGCCAGCCAGATGGTCCAGCCGCCGCCGCGCAGCAGGGCCGATTCGACAAAGTCGTGACTGAGGATGTCGCCACCGAGCGGCGGGCGGCCCGGAAGGCGCGGCAGGCCGCAGTTCTGGCGGAAGGCCTCGACGCGGATGATGGCGTTGTGGCCCCAGAACGGCCCATCGCCCAGCTGCCAGAAATGCAGGCCGGCGGCGAAGATCGGCCCGTAGGCGTGGCCGGTGAACTGCAACATGCGCGCGAACAGCGTGTGCTGGCCCATCGGTTGCGGCAGGGTCTGGATCAGGCCCACGCGCGGGCTCGATTCCATCATGTTGACCAGCTTCACCAGCGCTTCGCCGCTCATCACGCTGTCGGCGTCGAACACCACCATGTAGCGGTAGTGCGCGCCCCAGCGGCGCACGAAATCGGCCACGTTGCCGCTCTTGCGCTTCAGGTTGACCTGCCGGTTGCGGTAAAAAAGCCGCCCGCTGGCGCCCATCTCCCGGCACAGCGTGGCCCAGGCGACCTCCTCATCCACCCAGCGGCCGGGGTCCTGGGTGTCGCTGAGGATGAAAAAGTCGAAGCGGTCGATCTGACCGGTGGCAGCCAGGGACTCGTAGGTCGCGCGCAGGCCGGCGCCGACCCGCCGCATGTCCTCGGCGAACACCGGCAACAGCACCGCCGTGCGGGCGGCCGGATCGATCGGCCGCATGGCGCCGGTGGCGCGCACCAGGTTGTAGCGGTCGCGGCGCAGCAGCAGGCTGACGAAACCGATCGCGGAGGTCCACAGGCCGATCGAAATCCAGCCAAACAGCACGCCGAACACGATGATGATGGCCAGCTCCAGCCCGGTGCGCCCACCGTAGGGAAGCACCTCACGCATGAACTGGCTGGCGATGGTGGCCGGGATCAGCACCAGGCCCAGCAGCAGCATCCGTCGCCAGGTGGCGGCGAAGGCATGCGGCTTGTCGAAATCGGCGTGGCTCATGGACGCTCCTGACGACCGCTCAGCAGTTGCAGGCGGCGCAGCACCCGCGCTGCCGGCCGGTACAGGAACATCCCCAGCAGTTGCCGGACGAAGCCGCGGTGCAGGGCGTGCGCCGTCATGTGCTGCCGGCGCAGGGGCAGCAGGGCCGGCATCAGCGCCCGCTGCGGCGCCGGCACCGGCAGGCCATAGGCGCGCTGCACAGCCCCGCGCAGCCAGGCGCAGTCCGCATCGGCCAGGTCAGGTGCCTGATCGGCGCCGCACACGGCCTGTGCCAGCCGCGCCTGCAGCTGGGCAACGGTCAGGCCGTCGGCGTCGGAAAGACCCACAAGCAGGCGCTGCGCCTGCTCACCGGTGATGCCCAAATGCGCCAGGTAGGCGCGCGCTTCGGCGACGGAATCGGCCACCGAATCAATCCTCACCGAAGTGATGCAGCCAGGTTTCGCTGCGCCTGCCGGTGTCCGAGAGCAGGCCGGCACGGATCGTCAGCGGCGCGCCGTCGTCGTGTTCTACCGGCAGCGTCAACCGCCAGCCGTCGCCCAGCGCCTGCACGACGGGCTCGCCACCCTTGCCGCCTTGAACGCTGATTTGCGGCTTCGGCGGCACGCTGCCGGCGCCAAGCGATGCAAAATCGATCTGGTGGGTGCTGACGCCGTCCTGGCGGGCGATGCGCGTGGCGAGCACCCGGCCGGCTTCTTCACCCGGCTCCCGATCACCCCATCGCAGGCGGTAGCGCAGCGACAGGTGATCGCCGGCCCGCACCTTGGCCTGCGGCACGAAATAGGCCAGCACGTTCTGGTTCAAGCCGTCGCGCACCGGCAGTTCCAGCAGCTCCAGCCGGCCGGCGCCGAAACCCTTCTGGGGTTCCAGCACCACGCCCGGCTGCGCTTCGAAGGCCGCGTCCAGATCCTGGTAATGCTCGAAATCCCGGTCCCGTTGCAGCAGGCCGTAGACCGCAGCCGGCGGCACCGGCAGCGACTGCTGTCCCAGGCGCTGCGGATTGGCCAGCGGACGCCACAGACGCTCCTTGCCGGCATGTACCAGCAGCCCGTCGGAGCTGTGCACCTCCGGCCGGTAGTCGTCCACCAGCGGGCCGTTTTCGCCATACCAGAACATGCTCGACAGCGGGCCCAGGCCCAGCCGGCCGACCGCATCGCGGAAAAACAGTTCGCTGTCCATCTGCGTGACAAGCTGCGCGCCAGCCGTCAGCTCGATCCGATAGGCACCGCTGACACGCGGCGAGTCGAGCAGGGCGTAGACGGTCAACCGTTTGGCGCCCGCCGCGGGCCGCACCAGCCAGAAATCGGTAAAGACCGGGAACTCCTCGCCACTGGGCAGGCCGGTGTCGATGGCCAGCGCCCGCGACCGCACGCCGCCGGGCAGCAGCGGCGCCCCGCCGCGCATGAAGCTGCCGCCCAGGAATTCCAGCACCGGCTGCCAGCTGTCCTTGTTGCGCGCGTAGACGGTGAAACCGGCGTAACCCAGATCGCCCGGCACCCGCTGGCGATCCACCCCCGGCCCGTAGAAGAACTGCCCCGGCGCAAAAGCCAGCGGCTTGGCCTGCCCGGATTCGATCTGGCTGATCGCGACCGGCTGGCGATAGATGCTGCCCGGATGATGGAAGCGGACCGAGAACGGCAGGTCCTCACCCGCCCACAGGGCCGCGTTCGGGTCGAAGCGAATGTCCTGCCAGGCGCGGTAATCGAGCTGCAGCAGCCAGTCGGGCAGGCGCGCCGGCATGGGCTGGTAGGGCGCCGCGGCGCGCTCACGTGCTTTCTGCACCACCTGCGACCAGTCGAACTCGGCGCCCTGCGCCGCCGCCAGCAGCAGCCAGCAGCCCAGGCCCACCAGCCAGCGCCGACCGGCCCCCGGCACAGCAGAAGCCCCAGGCGGCCGGGGCCGTCGCGATGGCCGCAGGTAATCAGCGAGGCGGATCGACATAGTCCCAGGTTTCGGTCAGAGGCTGGTCGGCGTGCTGCAAATAGGCGCGCAGTTGCAGCGGGGCGTCGGTTTCACGGTTGAACTCGAACAGCAGACGCCAGCCACCCGTATGCGGATTGGCCACCACTTGCTGGCGCTGCAGGCTGCCGCCGCGGCCGATGTCGATGACCGCCACTGGCGCCGCGCCGGACGGCAGCCCCTGCAGGGCCGGGCCGACGAAATCCACCGCATAGCGGCGGCTGCCATCGTTCCCTCCGGCACCGCTGCGGGTGGCGATCACCCAGCCGCCGGCACGCGGCAGCGACGCGTCGGTCGACCAGTGGACGGCGTAGCCGAGCTCCATCCCCGCGCCGGGTGCCGGCTGCTGGTCGGGCACGAATCCGACCTGCACGTTGCGCACAGCGGCGCTGCCGGCTGGCGCTTCGAGCAGGAGCAGCTGGCCGGCCCCCCAGTCGCCGCCCGGCACCAGCCACACATCCGGCTGGCGGGGCTGCGGCGCGTCCGGCTCGTAGTGGCTGGCGTCGCGATCACGCTGCAACAGGCCGAACCCGCGCGGCGTGTTGACCAGAAAGCTGTAGGCGCTGCGCTCGGGTGGATTGTCGAGCGGCCGCCACAACCAGCCGCCAGCGGCGGTGTGGATGGCCAGTCCATCCACGCTGTGCACCTCGGCCTGCAGCGGCAACACGCGCGCCGGTCGATGCTTCCCCTGCACGAAACTGCCGGCCAGCGGCGCCAGCAGCAGTTTGCCGGCGCCTTCCCGCGGATACAGCGCCACTTGCACGTCGGCGCGACTGGCAACGCCCGGCACCAGGTCGATCTGGAACGCAGCCGCCAACGCCGGCGAATCGGCCAGCGCATACAGCCGCAGCTGACGGGCGCCGGCCGCCGGGCGCACCAGCCAGAACTCGCGAAACGGCACCGGCTGCGCCCGACCGTCGTTGTCGATCACCCCGACCGCGAGTGCGGCCGCACCGAACAGCGCGCCGGTGCCGACCAGCTGCCAGGCATCGCCCTCGAAGCGCGCCAGGTCCTCACGTTTGCCGTCCCCAGCCGACGGATACAGCAGGCGAAAGCCGCAAAAACCCGTCGCGGCAGGCCCCGGCGCCGGCAGGCCGGCCGCCGGCCAGTCGAACAGTTCCGGCCGGTAGTCGAAGCGCTCGATGCCGCTGGCCTGAATGGA
Source organism: Immundisolibacter cernigliae (assembly GCF_001697225.1). Classification (GTDB taxonomy): domain Bacteria; phylum Pseudomonadota; class Gammaproteobacteria; order Immundisolibacterales; family Immundisolibacteraceae; genus Immundisolibacter; species Immundisolibacter cernigliae. Next base: position 2,758,813 of record NZ_CP014671.1, on the reverse strand, counting down.
ATTGAACAGTGTCAGCGCGCAGCCGGCGCGCGGCGCCAGCGGCAGCGGCACGAAGCGCGAGGCCATCGACCACGGCGCGTAGCGGGCCTTGAGCGGCGCCGCATCCCGGCGCGCGGGATCGATCTGCGCCAGGGCACCGTCGGCCTCCGGCGGAGGGCTGTACGCAGCCGCCGCCTGCTGCCGGGCGCGCGCTTTCAGGGCGTCGAAATCAAAGTCCTTGCCGGTTGCGCTGGCAGCGCCGGCCCACGCGGCCAGCAGCAAACCCAGGCTGCGCCAGTTCAGCATGAGGTTGCCGCAATGTATTGGTACAGCCAGGTTTCGGTCAGGGTTTTGTCACCGAGGCGCACGTAGCAGCGCAGTTCAACCGGTTCGGCGCCGTCCACGTACAGGTCGAACGAGGCCCGCCAGCGATCGGTGCCGACCACCTTGAGCACATGCGCGTTGTCCACCCGTCCGCGCGAGGCGGTCACCATGGGCGTCAGGTCGAAGCGCTGCTCGAGCGCCGCCAGCGGCCCGCCGGAGAAATCGATGACGAACTTCATCCCCGAGGCCTGCTGCGCCGCCTGCTGGGCGGCGATACCGGGAATGCCGTGGCGCCCGCGCCAGGTGTGGCGCACGCGCCCGACCTCGGGGATGAATGGCTCGTCATCACCCCAGTACAGGCGGTAGTCGAAGGTCCAGGCGCTGCCACCGCGCACCGGCTCCTTGGGCGTCCAGTAGGCGACCAGGTTGTCGTGGATCTCGTCGTCGGTCGGGATTTCGACCAGCTGCACCGCGCCCTCGCCCCAGTCGCCCAGCGGCTGCACCCACACCGAGGGACGGCGGTCGTAGAAGGCGCCATCGTCCTGGTAGTTCTCGAAATTGCGGTCCCGCTGCGACAGGCCGAAACCGCGCGGGTTGAAATCCACGAACGACGAGGTCATCACCAGTGGCGGGTTCTCGATCACCCGCCACAGCCGCTCGCCGGCCCCGGTCCACAGCGCCAGGCCGTCGGAGTCGTGGATTTCCGGCCGCCAATCGGCGCTGCGCCGGCGGTTGTTCTCGCCGTACCAGAACATGCTGGTCAGCGGCGCCACGCCCAGGCGGCCGATGTCCTGGCGCGCAAACAGCTCGGCGTGGACCTCGGTCAACACCGGCTTGGCGCGCGTGCACACGAAGCGATACACGCCGGTCAGGCTGGGCCCGTCGAGCAGGGCGTACAGCGTGATGCGGTCCCCGACCGGGCGTTCCAGATAAAACGCGGTGAAGTCCGGAAACTCCTCCGGCTGTGGCATGGCGGTGTCAATGGCGATGCCGCGCGCCGACAGGCCGTACTGGCCCTGCACGCCGCCGGTGCGGAAATAGGACGCGCCCTGGAACGCCAGCCAGTCGGTCTTGGCCGGCGCCGGGTCCATCACCCGAAAACCGGCAAAGCCGCCGTGACCGGCCATTTTTTTCGCCAGTCCCGACGTGCCGTAGTCGAACAGGTCGGTCGAGAACGGCACCTCGCGCGCCTCGTCACCCTCCACCAGGTGGATGCGCACCGGCTTCTGGGCGAAGCGGTGCGGGTGGAACAGCTGCACGCCGAAGGCTGACGGCGGCTCGTTCCACAGGGCCTGTTCGGGCTTGAAACGAATTTTCTGGATGGCGTCGAAGTCGATCGTGTACAGCAGCTGCGCATCCGGAATCGTCGGCGCGACATACGGCCGGGCGGCCAGTTGGCGGGCCTGTTCGCGCAGTGTGTCCATACTGAACTTGCGCTTTGGCCCCAGGCTTGCGCGGGCCAGCGCATGGGCCGGGTACAGACCGGCCAGCGCCAGCAGGCCGCCGGCACTCATGAATTTCAACAAGTCGCGACGCGTGCTGCGCAGCGGCATCGGTTGCTACTCCAAAGGGTGGCGGGCTGGTACTGACCGCGGTGCGGATACTTACGGACCGACCGGCGCGGGAGGGATGCCGTCAAGGCGGGCGGAATTCTACTTTGGAGACGGCGCGGCCACATGGCGGCAGTAAAAAAATGGCTGTGCCAAGCGCCTTTCCACAGCTGCATGTCGGCGGAGGCCGATGCCGGGGCGCGGGCTTGCTAGACTGTCGCGCCCTCAAACGCCTGCCCGACCGTCATGAAGCGCCACATTCCGCTCGAAACCCTCCAGTTCGCCACCCGCTGCGTACACGGCGGCGTCTACAAGGACCCGCTGTACAACTCGGTGGTGACGCCCATCTACCCGTCGTCCACGTTCTATTTCGAGGGACCGCGGCAGACCTCCGGCTACGACTACACGCGCACCAAAAACCCCACCCGCGACGCGCTGGAAGAAAACCTGGCGAGCCTGGAAGGCGGCGCCGGTGCCACCGCCGTGGCCACCGGCATGGCGGCCATCACGACCACCCTGCACCTGTTGCCGGCCGGCGCGCACGTGATCGCCGGCAACGACATCTACGGCGGCACCTACCGCCTGTTCGCCAACGTGCTGCCGGCGCGCGGCCTGCGCTTCACGCTGGTCGACATGGGTGATCCGGAGGCCGTCACGGCTGCCATCGAGCCGGACACGGCCATGATCTGGATCGAGACCCCCAGCAACCCGCTGCTGCGCCTGACCGACATCGCCGCCGTGTGTGCCCTGGCCCGCGAGCGCGGCATCCTCAGCTGCTCCGACAACACCTTCCTGAGCCCTTACCTGCAGCGACCGCTGGAACTGGGCGCCGATCTGGTGGTGCATTCGACCACCAAGTACCTGAACGGCCACAGCGACGTGGTCGGTGGCGCCATCGTGTCCGCCACGCCGGAGATGGCTGCCAAAGTCGCCGCCACCGCCAATGCCCTTGGCACCACCTGCTCGCCGTTCGACGCCTGGCTGGTGCTGCGCGGCGTCAAGACCCTGCCGCTGCGCATGCAGGCGCACGAGAAGAACGCCACCGCGTTGGCGCAGTTCCTGGATGCGCACCCGCGCGTCGAACACGTCTATTACCCGGGCCTGCCCACGCATCCGCAGCACGCCCTGGCCAGAAGCCAGCAGCGCGGCTTCGGCGCCATGCTCAGCTTCGACCTCAAGGGCGGCGAGGAGGCCGTGTTCCGCCTGGTCGAGCGCCTGAAGCTGTACGCCTTCGCCGAATCCCTGGGCGGCGTCGAGAGCCTCATCGAACACCCGGCCAGCATGAGCCATGCGGCCATGAGCCCCGAGGCACAGGCGGCCGCCGGTATCGGCCCCGGCCTGGTGCGCGTGTCGGTCGGCATCGAGGACAGCCGGGATCTGGTGGCCGACATGGCGCAGGCGCTGCCGGACTGAAGCGGACCGCGGGCGCTGCATGAGGCAAACGCACCCACAAAAAAGCGCCGCCATCCTCGCGAATGACGGCGCCCTGTTTCAAACCGCGACCGCCTACAGGCGCTTGACGTGCGCCACCAGCAGCGCCGAGCGGCCTTCTTCGCGCACTGCCTTGACGCAGCGGGCAATGGCTGCCGGCAGGTCTTCCGGATTGATCACGTCCTCGCCGTGGCCGCCGGCCGCTTCGCAGACCTTCTGGAACTGGTAGGCCGGGTTCAGGCGCGCCTGGAACTCGTCCGTGTCGCGCGACACGCCGTCCGGGTGGACCTTGATGGTGCACTCCTTGACCGCCGACCAGCCGCCGTTCTCGAACACCACGGTGAAGATCGGAAGATTGTGCTCGCGCGCCACCTCGTAGGTGGAACTGGGGTTGCCGAAGTAGAAGCTGCCGTCACCGGACAGGTGCAGCACCATCGCATCCGGCTTGGCCAGCTTGACGCCCAGCGCCGCGCCGGGGCTGTAGCCCAGGCCGCCGCCGCCCAGGCCCAGTACGGTGCCGGGCTTGGTGCGCAGCACCTGCATGCCGACTGAGGGCTCGTTCATCACCGCCTCGGAGACCAGGATGTCGTCCTCGCGCAGCACCTTGTTCAGCTCCGCACACAGGTAGGCGGGGTTGATCAGGCCCGGCGTGCCCTTGTCCTTGGCCAGGTTCTGGATGTAGACCACCGCTTCCTGGCGCTGCTTGGCAAAACCTTCCAGGCGCGTCTTGGCGCGGGCGCGGTGGGCATCGGTGAGCTTGCCCTTGACGATCTCGATCAGGCGCGTCAGGGCCAGGTAGCTGTCCGCCTGCACCTTCAGATGGCCAGGGAAGCCCCACATCGGGATGTCGTTCTTGATCGGGTCGATGTCGATGTGCGCCCAGAAGGTGTTCGGGTTCGGGCTGGCCTCCTTGGGCATCCACGGCAGGTCGGTGTCGACCATCAGACCGAAATCGACCTTCGGCAGGTGCGGCTCGGACAGGTTGCCCAGGAACACCGGCGAGGCCTTGGAGATGTTCAGCACCTGCGGGTAGGACTCGATCACGCCCATGCCGACCAGTTGACCCAGTTCGTCCAGCAGCGCGGGGGTCTTGATGTTGCGCCCGGCAAAGCTGGTGATCAGCAGCGGGTAGTCGGCCGCCAGCAGGCGTTCGGCGATCTGCGTCAGCGGGGCGTCGTCGACGCCGGTGAAGCGCAGCGGGCCGTAGGCATCGACCGGGAACGAGGCAACCTGCTCCGGCTCCCAGGTCTGGGCCAGGATTTCGCGCGGCAGGGTCATGTAGACCGGCCCCGGCGGGTCGCTCTCGGCCATGCTGAAGGCGCGGCGCATGGCTTCCTTGACGATGATGCCGGTCGGCAGCTGGTACTCCCACTTCACGTAATTGCGCACGATCCCCTTCATGTCGTAGGGATCCTGGATGAAGTGCACGTAGGTGTCGCGGGTGCCCAGCAGCTCGCCGCGGATGGTGACCGGCGCGGTGCCGGCCATCAGCACCAGCGGCACGCGGGAACGGAACGCGTTGTGCAGGCCCATGGCGGAATTGGCGGTACCGGCGTCCACATGCACCAGCACGGCCTGCGCCCGGCCGGTGACGCGGTAATAGCCGATCGCCATGTGCACCGCGGTGTTCTCGTGTGGGCACAGGATCACCTTCGGGTATTTGCGGCCTGCCTGGCGCCACTGCGCCATGGCTTCAATGATCGGCGCGTGGTCGGTACCCATGTTGCAGAACAGGTAGTCGACGCCGATCTCGTTCATGGCCTCCAGCCAGTAGGAGGCGGTCATGTTCAGCGGCGACTGGTCGCGCTGCGGGGCGATGGATTTGGCGGTCACGGACATTGCAATGGCTCCTGATGAATCGAGTCGGCGGTCAGATGTTGTAGATGTCGAGCATGGTCGGCACGTAATCGTTCTTGAGCACGATGTACTTGCGGGCGATCTTCCAGCCATCGGCGCTCATGCGCAGGCTGTGCCGGTAATCGCCGAAAAACACTTCGCTGGCGTTCAGCTTGTGGAAAAAGCAGTGCGCGGTCCAGGTGGACAGCACGGTCATGCTGTCGGCGGTCACGTCCTCGACCAGGATGTTGTGCACGGCGTGGGTGGTGCGCGGCAGCGGCGTGCTGGCGATGGACTGGCCGGAGCGGATGCGCCAGACGCGGTCCTCCAGGCCAGCCCGGGTGCCGTAGTAGATCAGCGAGATCTCGCGCTTCGGGTTGGCGGTCAGCGCGTGCTCACCCTTCCAGGCCGGCAGCCAGTACTCGCAGTCATCGGTGAACAGGCCCAGCCACTCGTCCCAGCGCTGGGCGTCGACATACATGGCTTCTCGATACAGCACCTGACTGGCTTCGGCCAGTGCCCTGACTAAATCGGTCACGGTCATCCCCTTGCAAATGAAATTGTTGATGGCGCCGCGGCGTCACAGCAGGCCGTCGGCTTCCAGCCCGTCCTTGATGAACTGCTTCCAGGCCCGGTAGCCGCCGTAATAGACGGTCTCGTCCCACGCGCCCATGGCACCCATGAAGCCGCTGTCCGGCCGTATGCCGATTTCCTGCGACAGTTCGTCGGGGCCGGTGTGGTAGCCGGTGATGCCGCGCGCGGTGCCCTGCAGCCATTCCAGATTCCTGGCCTGGAAGCCGAACTGACAATCCTCGTAGGCAATGGTGTCGTCCGGCGTCGCCAGGCCCGAGGTGTTGAAGAAGTCCTCGTACTGGCGGATGCGGATCTCGCGCGCGGCGTCGCTCTCGCCCTTGGCGCCAATGCAGTAGATGGTCATCTCGGTCTTGTCCACCGACAGCGGCCGGATGACGCGCATCTGCAGCGAGGCGTTCTCGGCAAACTGCACGTTGGGGTAGATGGTCAGGTTGCGCGTGGCCAGCATCCACTTGGTCTTGGTCTCGCCGCAGCGAGCGACCGCCTCGTCCCTGTGCACGAACATGCCGCGCTCGTTCTCGAGGGGATTGGTGGCGTAGATGACGGCATGGCCGCGGGGGAAACAGGCCGTGCCGCCCTTGACTACGTCCATGACGTTGAAGTCGATCGACTTGACCTGCGTGTTGCGACTTTCGCCAGCCTTTCGGCGGCTGACGATGTTCATGAAGCTCGGATGGCAGGAGGTCAGGTGATAGGCATCGATGCAGTTCTCGACCTGCATCTTCCAGTTGGCGTTGTAGGTGTAGCTGGACACGCCGGGGATGGCCTCGATGCCATCCGGACCCTGGTCCCAGACCAGGTCCAGCATCTTCTTGGCATCGCCCAGGTGCTCGTCCAGGCTCGGTACGTCGTCCGACAGGCTGGCGAACAGAAAGCCCCGATAAGCGTCGAACTTGACCTTCTTGAGACCGTGATCGAGCTTGTTGAACGGCTCGGCGTAGCAGCCGGCGTCCTGGTCCTTGATGTAGATGCAGGCGCCGGCCGTGTCGTAGGCCCAGCCGTGGTAGGAACACACCCACTGCTTGGCGTTGCCGTCACGGTGATGGGCAATGCGTGCGCCCTTGTGGGCGCACGAGTTGATGAAGGCGCCCAGTTTGCCGTGCTTGTCGCGCGCCACGATGATCGGCTGGCGGCCGACCCAGGTGGTGAAGTAGTCGTTCGGGTTCGGCGCCTGGCTTTCCAGACCCACGAACACCCAGTTGCGCTCGAAGATGTATTTCATCTCCAGCTCGAACACCGCCGGGTCGCGGTACAGGTCGCGATGGACCCAGAATTCGTGTTGATCGACGTTGTCGACGATCAGGCGGTCGATGTCGCTGAATTTGAGTTCGTTTGCCTTCATGAGTGTCTGGCTCCGGTCAGATGTCGTTTCGGCTGGCGGATGGATCAGGCCACGCCGTCGGCCGCCAGCCCGTCCTTGATGAATTTCTTCCAGGCACGGTAGCCGCCGAACATGACGGTCTCGTCCTGCATGGCGAAGGGGCCGGTCGAGCTGGTGGCGGGCGTGAAACCGACCTCCGTCGCCCGCTCGTCCGCACCTGCCACCACGTTGGTCATGCCGCGCCCGTAACCCTGCATCTGGGTCAGCACGCTAGCCTTGAAACCAACCTGGCAGTCCTCGTAGGCAATCGTATCGTCCGGCGTCGCCATGCCCGAGGTGTTGAAGAAGTCCTCGTACTGGCGCACGCGGATCTCGCGCGCGGCATCGCTCTCGCCCTTGGCGCCCAGGCAGTAGATGGTCATCTCGGTCTTGTCCACCGACAGCGGCCGGATGACGCGCATCTGCAGCGAGGCGTTCTCGGCGAATTGCACGTTGGGGTAGATGGTCAGGTTGCGCCCGGCGTACATCCAGCGCGCCTTCTGCTCACCGACACGGGCCACCAGCTCATCGTGATGCTGGTACAGGCCGCGTTCCTGAGGCACCGGATTGTCGAAAAAGCCTACCGCGTGACCGCGCGGGAAGGTGTAGCCGCCGCCCTTGACCTGCGACATGAGGTTGAAGTCGATCGACTTGACCTGCTTGTTGTCGCTCTCGCCGGCCTTGCGGCGGCTGACGATATTCATGAAGCTCGGGTGGCAGGAGGTCAGGTGATAGGCATCGATGCAGTTCTCGACCTGCATCTTCCAGTTGGCGTTGTAGGTGTAGCTGGACACGCCGGGGATGGCCTCGATGCCGTCCGGCCCCTGGTCCCAGACCAGGTCCAGAAGCTCTTTGGCCCCACCCAGATGCTCATCGAGCGGTGGCACATCGTCCGACAGGCTGGCGAACAGGAAGCCCCGGTACTGGCCGAACTTCACTTTCTTGAGGCCGTGGTCCAGTTTGTTGAACGGCTCGGCGTAGCAGCCGGCGTCCTGGTCCTTGATGTAGATGCACGCGCCGGCCGTGTCGTAGGCCCAGCCGTGGTACGAGCACACCCACTGCTTGGCGTTGCCGTCACGGTGATGGGCAATGCGTGCGCCCTTGTGGGCGCACGAGTTGATGAAGGCGCCCAGTTTGCCGTGCTTGTCGCGCGCCACGATGATCGGCTGGCGGCCGACCCAGGTGGTGAAGTAGTCGTTCGGGTTCGGGGCCTGGCTGTCCAGACCCACGAACACCCAGTTGCGCTCGAAGATGTATTTCATCTCCAGCTCGAACACCGCCGGATCGCGGAACACGTCGCGGTGGACATGAAATTCGCCCTGATCGGCCAGGTCAACGACCAACCGGTCAATGTCGGGCGCAGTCAACTCGTTCGGCTTCATCGTCTCAATCCCCTGCTTTGAATGCTGTCGGTGCGGCGACGCCAGTGTGCTCGTCGCTGACCACCCGTTTTAATGAGGAACATCGACGGCGCTGCGCCGGCATCCGTGCCGGGGCTCAACACGCGCAAGTTTAACCGCCACTGGCCCCATCCGGCGCCACCGGATGTCATCGCGGCCGCGGCGCATTTGCGCTGTCAGCGGGTTTCCGGATACTAGCACCAACGCCAAGTGCCACCAACGGCCAGTATGAACGGCTGCACGAGGGGAAATCACGCATGGCGAGCATCGCCCACGCCAGCGCCTTTGCATCACACCCGGCACCCGCCGAACTGGTCGATCGTCTGCTGGCCGTGCGCCGGTTGACGCAGTCCCTGTGCGCACCGCTCACCGTCGAGGACATGGTGATCCAGTCCATGCCGGACGTGAGCCCGCCCAAATGGCACCTAGCGCATACGAGCTGGTTTTTCGAGACCTTCCTCCTGGCGCCAAACCTGCCGGCTTATCGCCCGTTTCATCCCCGCTATGGCTATCTGTTCAATTCCTACTACAACCAGGTCGGGCCATTTCACGCGCGCGCGCGGCGCGGCCTGCTGGCCCGGCCCACCACCGACGAAGTGCTCGCCTACCGGGCGCATGTGGATCGGCACCTGACAGCCCTGCTGGACACGCTGGACCCAGCGGGCTGGGCGCGCCTGGCGCCGCTGCTGGAACTGGGCCTCAACCACGAGCAGCAACACCAGGAACTGCTGCTGATGGACGTGAAGCACAACTTCCACGCCAATCCGCTGCGGCCGGCCTATCGCGAGGATCTGCCGCAGACCGCTGCGGACACCACGGCCGCAGTCAACTTCCTGTCATGCGACGGCGGCATGGTGCAGATCGGACACGATGGACCGGGGTTTGCCTTCGACAACGAAACACCGCGCCACCGCGTTTTCCTGCCCCCGTATCGGCTGGCCGATCGCCTGGTCACCTGTGGCGAATACCTGGACTTCATCACCGCGGGCGGTTATCAAACGCCCGAACTGTGGCTGTCGGACGGCTGGGCTGCGGTGCAGGCGCGCGGCTGGACGGCCCCGCTGTACTGGGAAAAGTGCGAAGACGGCTGGCAGGTGTTCACACTCGGCGGCATGCGTGCCCTCGATCCGGCCACGCCGGTCAGTCACCTGAGCTTTTACGAAGCCGACGCCTATGCCCGCTTCGCCGGCCGGCGCCTGCCGACTGAGTTCGAATGGGAGGCGGCCGCCCGAACGATCGCCGCCCCGGCCGGCGGCAATTTTCTGGACCAGGACCGGCTCGAAGCCCAGCCGGCCGGGGCCCGCGCCGGCTTCAAGCAGATGTTCGGCGACGTCTGGGAGTGGACCGCCAGCGCCTACCTGCCGTACCCGCGCTACCGGCCGGCCGAGGGCGCGGTCGGCGAGTACAACGGCAAGTTCATGTCCGGCCAGATGGTGCTGCGCGGCGGTTGCTGCCTGACACCGGCCGATCACCTGCGCGCCACCTACCGCAATTTCTTCCCCCTGACGCGCGCTGGGCCTGCGCCGGCCTGCGCCTGGCAGATGACCCATGAACACACTCGCCAAACTGCGCCTGCACGATCTCGCCCCGGAACAGGAGGACTTTCGCACCGCCGTGCTGGAAGGCCTGACCAAGCCGCACAAGAGCCTGCCGTGCAAGTTCTTTTACGACGCGGTCGGCTCCGCCCTGTTCGACCGGATCTGCGAACTGCCGGAGTACTACCCGACGCGCACCGAGATCGACATCCTCACCGAAGCGGCGCCCCAGATCGCCGACCTCGCCGGTCGCGGCGGTGTGCTGGTGGAATACGGCAGCGGCAGCAGCATGAAGACGCGCTTGCTGCTCGATGCCCTGGCGCCGGACGTGTACATGCCGATCGACATCTCGCGCCAGCACATGCTGGGCGCCTGCCACACGTTGGCGCAGGACTATCCGGCGCTGCACCTGATGGCGGTGTGCGCCGACTACACGCGGCCGTTCACGCTGCCGCGGGTGGCGCGCGGCGGGCAGCGCCGGCTGGCGTTCTTCCCCGGCTCCAGCATCGGCAACTTCGCGCCGCTGGAGGCGCTGCGATTCCTCAAAAACGTTGCACACCAGCTCACCGCCGGTGATGGTCTGCTGATCGGCGTGGACCTGAAGAAAGACCCGGCCATCCTGAACGCCGCCTATAACGACAGCGCCGGCGTCACCGCCGCCTTCAACCTGAACCTGCTGGCCCGCTGCAACCGGGAACTGGGAACCAACTTCGATCTGAGTGCCTTCGCCCACCGCGCCTTCTACAACGCCGCTGCCGGACGCATCGAAATGCACCTGGACAGCCTGCGTGCGCAAACCGTGCGGCTGGCCGGTCAGGCGTTCGAGTTCACTGCCGGCGAATCCATCCACACCGAGAATTCGTACAAGTACCGACCCGACGAGTTCCGGCACCTGGCCACGCAGGCCGGTTTTGAGCCGCGGCAGACCTGGGCCGATACCGGCGAACTGTTCGGCGTGCTCTACTTGCGGCGCCGCTGAAACGCGCTGCCCGGACCGCCGGGAACGCCGTCAAGCCAGATTGCGCAGCAGACCCACGCCCAGGCCTTCGATCGCGAACTCGTGCTTGCGCGGATCGATCTCGATCGGCGCGAAATCCGGATTCGCCGCCAGCAACGTGACCTTGCCGCCCTTGCGCTGGAAGCGCTTGACGGTCACCTCGCCATCGATGCGCGCCACCACCAGATCGCCGTTGTTGGCCTTGGGCGTGGCATGCACGGCCAGCAGGTCGCCGTCCAGAATGCCGGCGTCGCGCATGCTAAGTCCGCTCACGCGCAGCAGATAATCGGCCTTCGGATTGAACAGCGTGCCGCTGAGTGCGCGCGTGCCCTGCAGGTTCTCCTCGGCCAGCAGCGGACTGCCGGCCGCGACCTGCCCGACCACCGGCAATCCGGTCGACAGCTTCAGGCGAATGCCGCGCGAGGTGCCGGCCATCAGATCGATGGCGCCCTTGCGCGCCAGCGCCCGCAGGTGCTGCTCGGCGGCATTGATGGAACGAAAACCGAACTGGCGGGCGATTTCCACCCGCGTCGGCGGCATGCCGGCTTCGGTCACTGCTGTGGTGATGAAGTCCAGAACCTGTTTTTGTCGTGTAGTCAGTTTCATTTGAACAACCCCTTCCGCGGCGATGGCACAAGGCTTATTAGATAGTGCTAATGAATGTTTCCACAAGTGCTGCGCATGACCTTGTCCAAAGGTTCAATTCCATCGCCGTCCCGACCGCCGCCTTACAGTGCCGAAACGCCGGATTTGAGGCCCAATCTTTCGATGCGGGTAGCCTGCGACAACCGTGACGCCGCGCATCTGGCGGCCGATTACCTGGAACACCCCGGCCACTCCCAACCGGACACCGCGCTGGACGAACCGAAACGGCCCACATGGGGCGCCCCCCGCAGTAGCACGCCAACCGCGCCGGCCCTGTCTGGGCTCGATGGCCTCAGGTGCCCGCAAGTGGCCTTGCGCGCCAGGCGCTGGAACCGGAAGTCGAACCTTTCGTCGCGGGCCTGTGAGCCGATGCGGCCTATCCGGCGCCGCGCGCGCAGCCTCGAGGGCTACCGCCACGCCGATGCGCCGTGGCCAGCGTGCAGTTTTCGGTTGAGGAGATACTGAAGTAGGCAGCATTTCCCGCAGCGCAGTTATGCGCTGCCAAAATCAGTGGCTGCAAGCTGCTGATTTTTGAGCCATCGGAACACAGTGGAAACCCGGCTGTGCCGGGCGATCATCGTGCAGCTAAGCTGCGCTCCAAGGTCTTTCCAGGTGGCGAGCGCCAAGAAATCCAATATGGATTTATTGAGCGTTTCCTTCAGGGCGGCTCGCCCGTTCAAGCCGCTGCGGGCAAGGTGTGCCGGCTCAGGAACTGCACCGCGCCCTCGGCGCCCATATAACGACGCAGCAGGCGCAGATCGCTGCGCCGCAGGTCGACCAGCAGCAGCGCATCCAGCACGTCGCCGAAGGCGCGATCGACGTTCCAGGCCAGCACCTGGCCGTTCAGTTTCAGGTAATGACGCAGCAACACCGGTAGACCCTTGCCGTCGTCCTCGATGGCCGACACCAGGTTTGCCACCGCGTCCACGTCCTGCAGCAGCCGCGCCACGGTGGCGTCGCCCAGCCCCCGCAGGGCCGGCCGGCGCGGCCGATAGTTGCCGCGCACGGCGCCGGCCAGCTCCGAGCTGGCGCAGTAACGGCTCAGGTAGTGCGCCATCAGCCCGCGCGACTGGTCGCTGTAGGTGCGGGCGATGCTGACCGGGCCTAGCAGCTTCGTGTACTGCGGATTGGCCACCAGATAACGACCGATGCCCTGCCACAGCAGCAGCAGCGGCTGAAAATCGCGCTGGTAGTCGCAGGCCACGAACGAGCGGCCCAGCTCCAGCGCCGGCCCCAGGGCCTGCAAGGCGCCGCGCCGGAAGCGGAAGAGACTGGCCACGTACAGGCCGCGCTCGCCGCGCTCGGCCAGCACGCGATCGATCGGCGCCAGACGATAGGCGCCGGCAAGACGCCCCTGCGCATGGTCCCAAAGCCACAGGTGCAGGTAGTGCTGATCGAAGTCATCCAGATCGAGCGCCTTGCCGCTGCCCTCGCCGGCGGCCCGAAAGCTCAGCTCGCGCTGGCGGCCGATTTCCTGCAGTACGCCCGGGATTTGCGCGGCGCAGGTCAGATAAACCGCGAAATTTCCTTGGCTCAGCAGGCGGGCGTCGGCCGGCAAGGCGGCGACCTCGGCCGGCAACGACTGCGACTGCGGTCCGGTGCAGACCGCCATCGCGCGGACCGGGCGATGCTTGGCGGCGGGCCGACGCGCCAGCGCATAGACCTTCAGCCGCAGCCAGGCGGTGCGTTCGGCGTCGTCCGCCAACTCATCCAGTTCATTCGCCCCGATCGACCGGCCGACCTGCACACGCAGCTTCCGCTGGCGGCTGCGCAACAGCTCGCGCACCAGCAAGGCCGTGCGCAAATGCGGCGACACCAGTCCGGCCAGCTGAAAGCCAACGCTGTTGCGGCCGGCAACAAACACCGGCAACACCGTTGCCCGGCTGCGCCGCGCCAGCCAGGCCACGGTCGGCTGCCAGGGCGGGTCCGTCACCGCCCGGGAGCGCAGATGCAAATGCGACACCGTACCGGCCGGGAACACCAACAACGCGCCGCCGCCCTTTAGCCACGCCAGCGCCTGGCGCAGCGGGGCGTGGTTCTGCCGCGTCGCGTTTGCGCCTGCAAACGGATTGACATGAATCATCAGCGGATCGAGTTCCGGCACCCGCCCCAACAGGTGATTGGCCAGGATGCGCAGGTCCGGCCGCCGCTGGCGCAGAGCCTGCGCCAGGGCCATGCCCTCCACCCCGCCAAACGGATGATTCGCCACCACCACCAACGGACCGCTGCCCGGCACCTGCGCCAGGCGCTGCGGGTCCAGCTCGCAGCGCACGCCGAGTGTCGCCAGCGCGCTGCCCAGAAAATCGCCGTCCGTCGTGCCTTGCCGGGCATGCTGATACAGGCCATTCAGGCACGACAGGCCGCTGAGGCGATTGGCGGCGACCAGCAGGGGCTGCGTCAGAAGACCGGTAAAACCCGGTGGACAAGGCAACAACAGGGCCGATTCGGACATGGCGTCGGATAGTCCTGGGAGCGCTTTCACATCGAAAGCGCGCGCATGCTGGAACCTGCTCGTGACCGGCCGTTGACCGATCAGTGACAAAACGACGACACGCGGCCATCGGCACGCTGCGTGCTAGCATCCGGGCGGTTTTTGAACCGTCACAATCCCGCCCGAGGACCGCCCATGTCCGCCCCCGCAGCGCGGCGCAATTACCGCTATTTCGACCTGGTGATGGCGGCCTTCGTGACAGTGCTGCTGTGCGCCAACCTGATCGGCGTGAGCAAGGTCACCACGGTCGGCGGGCTCACGTTCAGCGCCGGCAACCTGTTCTTTCCGCTCAGTTACCTGTTCGGCGACATCCTGACCGAGGTCTACGGCTACGCCCGCTCGCGGCGCGTGGTGTGGGCGGGCTTCGGCGCGCTGGCCTTCGCCGCCGTGATGAGCGCAGTGGTGGTGGCGCTGCCGCCGGCCGACGGCTGGACCGGTCAGGCCGTCATCGAGGCGGCCTTTGGGGCTACCTGGCGCATCGCGCTGGCCTCGCTGGTGGGCTACTGGTGCGGCGAGATCCTGAATTCCTTCACCCTGGCGCGCATGAAGGTACTGACCCGCGGGCGGTATCTGTGGACGCGCACCATCGGCTCGACCATGGTCGGCGAGGCCGCCGACACGCTGGTGTTCTACCCCCTCGCCTTCTACGGCGTATGGGAGACGCACATTCTGCTGGGCGTGATGGCCGCCAATTACTGCATCAAGGTCGGCTGGGAAATCCTCGCCACGCCGGTGACTTACCGTGTGGTGAACGCCCTCAAGCGCGCCGAGCAGGAAGACTATTTCGACGACAAGACCGACTTCAACCCGTTCACGCTGAAGGTGTGAACGCGCGCCCGGCGTCGGACCTCAGGCCTGGGCCGTTTGTGGCTCGGCCACCGGCTCCCGGCCGAGCACGGCCGGCGCGAAGCGGATCACCAGCAGCCAGACGATCGCCATCAGGGTCATGGTGAAGCCGTAGATGCTGGGCACCAGGCCGGCTTCCGGCCGGTTCAGGAACTGCGGCGCGGTGGCCAGCGTGGCGGCCATGATGACGTTCTGGATACCGACCTCGATCGGGATGGTGATGACCTGTTTGGGCGTAAGGCGGGCCAGCCTGGCCAGCAGCAGGCCAATGGCCATGACCAGGAAGTTGTAGAGCAGCACCGGCGGGCCGGCCGTGGCCAGCAGGTGCCCGAGCTCGCCGCGGCCGCGGACCAGGATCGCCACCACGATCAGCGCCAGGAACAGCAGCGACAGAATCCGCACCGGCCGGTCCATGCGCTGCGCAAAGCCGGGCGCCAGGCGACGCACGCTCATGCCCAGCGCCACCGGCAACACGGTGAGCATGGCGATGTGCAGCATCGTTGGGCCCACCGGCAGGCGGATGGCGGCGCTCTGGCCGATCAGGTGTTCCATCGACAGATTCAGCAGCACCGGCACCCACGCCACCGCCACCGCCGCCGACAGGGCGGTCAGCGTGACGGCCAGCGCCACGTCGCCGCGCGCCTGGTGCGTCCACAGGTTCGACACCGCCCCGCCGGGACAGGCCGCCACCACCAGCAGCCCGATCGCGAACGCCGCCGGCATCGGGAACAGGCCGATCATGGCCAGCGCCACCAGCGGCAGGATGAACATGTGCCCCAGCAGGCCGACCAAGACCGGCTTTGGCATGCGCGCCAGGCGCGTGAAGTCGGCCACCGTCAGTTCCATCCCAAGCCCGAACATGATGAAGGCCAGGGCGGCCGGGAACAGGATCTGGCTCATCGCAACCTCCTCGTCGCGCCGCAGCGTGGCCGGGTAGCCCGCCGCTGGTCATGGTTTCGTTTTTGCCTTGCCGGGCGCGCCGCGATCAACGGCTTGCAGGAGCGGCTTCAGCCGCGATCGTCCCCTCCCACAGCGAACCGGCTCCCTAAAGATATTCGCGGCAGAAGCCACTCAAACCTCTGTGTGGGAGGCCCGCCCCGGGCCGAATGCTCGATCGAAGATTCGCGGCGGGGGCGCCGCTCCCACAGGGGCCGATCCCATGCGAAGGCGACCATTGGCCCAGCCACAGGCCCCGGCAGCATAGCCTAGGCCACGGCCTCTTCAGCAGACGGCCACGCGCCCAGTGCCGCCCCACAGCGCAGCACGCTGCCCTCGCGCACGGCGCCGTCCCAGGCAAAGGGGCCGGGCGGCAGGAGCAGGATCACCGTCGAGCCCATGGCGAAATGGCCAAGTTCCGCTCCGCGCGGCAGCGACACACTGCCCTCGCCCGATGCCGGATAGGTCGTGCGCCACAGGCCCCGGCGCGCGCCGTGGGGATTGATCTGCCCGGCCCACACGGTGCTGATGCTCGACACCAGCAGGGCGCCGACCAGCACCACCGCCAGCGGGCCACAGTCCGTATCGAACACGCACACCAGGCGCTCGTTGCGGGCAAACAGGCGGTCGATGCGGCGGGCGGTCGCGCCCTGCACCGAGAACAGCCGCCCCGGCACGTGCGTCATGCTGCGCAGGGTGCCGGCCAGCGGCATGTGCACGCGGTGATAGTCGCGCGGCGCCAGATACACGGTGCAGAACTCGCCGTCGGCGAATTCGCCTGCCAGCGCGAAATCGCCGCCCAGCAGCTCCGCCGTGGTGAACGTGCGGCCCTTGGCCTGCAACAGCTGGTCGCCATCGATATGGCCGCAGGCGCTAACCGTGCCGTCCGCCGGGCTGACCAGCGTGTGCTCGTCACCGGCCAGCGGGCGGGCGCCGTCCCGCAGTGCGCGGGTGAAGAAACTCACGAAATCCGGATAGGCGCGCGGGTCCGGCTGCGCCGCGTCGGCAAGATCGACCCTGTAGGCGCGGATCAGGCCATCGATCAGCAGCTGCTTGAGCCACGGCTGGCGCGCACGGGCCAGATGGTACACGAGCCGCGAGACCGCGTGATGCGGCAACAGCCACGACGGCAGGCAGGCGAGCTGATCGGAAAGCCAGGACATGAGGGATACCGCAGCGATGGGCCCGAGCATTGTGCTGTCCTGCCTGCGCCTGCGCCAGCTGGCCTGCGGCGACTTGCTAGACTGCCGGGCCGTCCGCCCGCTCATCAAGACCACCCGCCGACCCACTGCCATGACCGCCCTGCGCATCGCCACCCGCAAGAGCCCGCTCGCCCTGTGGCAGGCCCACCACGTCGCCGACCTGCTCATGCGGCAGCATCCGGGCCTGCGCGTGGAGCTGGTCGAGATGCTCACCGAGGGCGACCGCATCCTGGACCGCGCGCTCAGCGCCGAAGGCGGCAAGGGGCTGTTCATCAAGGAACTGGAACAGGGCCTGATCGAAGGCCGAGCGGACCTGGCGGTGCATTCAATGAAGGACGTGCCGGCCGAGCTGCCGCCCGGCTTCGCGCTGCCGGTGTTCTGCGCCGCCGCCGATCCGCGCGATGCGCTGGTCGCGCCGCAGGCAGGCAGTCTCGACGCGCTGCCGCTGGGCGCCCGAGTCGGCACCGCCAGCCTGCGCCGCGGCTGTCAGCTGCTGGCCAGACGGCCCGACCTGGTGCTGGTGCTGACCCGCGGCAACGTGCAGACGCGCCTGGCCAAGCTGGATCGGGGCGACTGCGATGCGCTGCTGCTGGCTGCCGCGGGTCTGGACCGGCTGGGCCTGACCGATCGCATCACGGCACGTCTGGATACCGGCGTGATGCTGCCGGCCGTGACGCAGGGCGTGCTGGGCCTTGAATGCCGCGCCGGTGATGCCGCCACCCTGGCACTGATCGCGCCCCTGCACGAGCCGGCCACGGCGCTGCGCGTGCAGGCCGAGCGGGCCTTTGCCGGCCGGCTCGGCGGCGGCTGCCACACGCCGCTGGCGGCGCACGCCGTGCTGGACGGCGACCGGCTCCACCTGAGCGGCCTGGTCGGCACGCCGGACGGGCGCCGGATCCTGCGCGAGTCGCTGAGCGGTCCGGCCGACCAGCCGCAGGCGCTTGGCCTGGCCTTGGCGCAGGTTCTGCTCGAACGCGGTGCCGGTGAGATTCTGGCCGGCCATGGCTGACACGCATCGGCCGGGCGTGCTGGTCACGCGGCCAGCCGGCCAGGCCCAAGCGCTCGGCGACGCGCTACGCGCCGCAGGCTTCACGCCGCTTTACTTGCCGACGCTGGCGATCGAGGCTGCCGATCCCGCCGCTGCCGTCGCGGCGCTGCGCGCCGCCCTGCCCTGCGAGCTGGCCATCTTCATCAGCGCCAACGCCGTGCAGCACGCGCTGCCGGTCATCGCCGCCGCCGGCGGCCTGCCGTCCGGGTGCCCGGTGGCGGCGGTCGGGCCGGCCAGCGCGCGGGCACTCGCAGCCGCCGGCTTTGCCGATGCACTGACACCCGACGCACGCTTCGACAGCGAGGGCCTGCTGGCGCTGCCAGAGTTGAATCAGGCGGCCGGCCGGCGGGTGGTGATCTTTCGCGGCCAGGGCGGGCGCACGTTGCTGGCGGACACGCTCGCCGCGCGCGGCGCCGACGTGCGGTCGGTGGTCTGCTACCGACGCGTCGCGGCAGGTGATCCGGCGCAGCTCAAGGCCTGGCTGGAAACACACGCCATCGCCGCGCTGACCGCCACCAGTCGCGCCAGCCTCGACGGCCTGCTGACGCTGGCCGGACCGGCGGCGGCGCAGCTCAAGAGCCTGCCGCTGGCCGTGCTCAGCGCCGCCCTGGCCGATCACGCCAGGCAAGCCGGCTTCAACGGACCGCTCCTGTCGGCCCGCGAGGCCAGCGACGCCGGTCTGGTGACGGTCGTGCGCGCCCTGCTCGGCTCGCCCACACACCCCCGGTAAAATCCCCCCATGATCTGGACACCCCGCGTCACCGTCGCCGCCATCGTCGAGAACGACGGCCGCTTCCTGCTGGTCGAGGAACTGGCCGAGGGCCGGCTGGTGCTGAATCAACCGGCCGGCCACCTCGAACACGGCGAGAGCCTGATCGATGCCTGCCGGCGCGAGACGCTGGAGGAAACCGGCTGGCAGGTCGAGCCCGAATCGGTGGTCGGCCTGTACCGGCGCATCGAACCGACCAGCGATATCACGACGCTGCGCGTCTGTTTCAGCGCCCGGCCCGTGGAGCACTACCCGGACCTGCTGCTCGACACCGGCATCGAACGCGCCGTGTGGCTGAGCCGCCAGGAACTGGCCGACAGCGCCCAGCGTCACCGCACCGAGCTGGTCATGCGCTGCCTGGACGACTACCTGGCCGGCGCCCGCCACCCGCTGTCGCTGCTCGCGCACGCCTGATGGACGCCCCCTTCGGCCTGCCGCTGCCACCACCGGCGCGGGTGGTGGTCGGTCTGTCCGGAGGCGTGGATTCGGCCGTCACGGCGCTGCTGCTCAAGCGCGCCGGGTACGAGGTGCTGGGCCTGTTCATGAAGAACTGGGAAGACGACGACCGCTTCGGCGACTGCCCGGCCGAGGCCGACATCGCCGACGTGCAGGCCATCGGCCACACACTCGACATCCCGGTGCAGGTGGTGAACTTCGCTGCCGAATACCGCGAGCAGGTGTTCGCGCATTTCCTGGCCGAGTACCGGCGCGGGCGCACGCCGAATCCGGACATCCTGTGCAACCGCCAGATCAAGTTCGGCGTGTTCCAGCAGCATGCGCTGGCGCTGGGCGCGCAGGCCATCGCCACCGGCCATTACGCCGCGCTCCGCCGCGATGGAAAGCAGGTACATCTGCTGTGCCCGGCCGACCGCGACAAGGATCAGACCTATTTCCTGCACAGCCTGACGCAGGCGCAGCTGGCGCCGGCCGGCTTTCCGCTGGCCGGGTTCACCAAGCGCGAGGTGCGCGCGCTGGCCGCCGAGGCCGGCCTGCCCGTCGCAGGCAAGAAAGACTCGACCGGCATCTGCTTCATCGGCGAGCGGCCGTTCCGCGAGTTCCTGAGCCGCTATCTGGTGGCCGAGCCGGGCGACATGCTGGACCCGGACGACCACATCGTCGGCCGGCACATCGGGCTGCCCCACTACACGCTCGGCCAGCGGCAGGGTCTTGGCATCGGCGGCGGGCACGGCGCGGGCAATGCGCCCTGGTACGTGGCCGGCAAGGACGCGGCGCGCAACACGCTGCTGGTCGTGCAGGGACACGATCATCCGCTGCTGCAGAGCGACGGCCTGCTGTCCGAAGCGGCCACCTGGATCGCCGGCAGCCCGCCGGCCAGTCGCTTTTCCTGCACCGCCAAGACGCGCTACCGGCAAACGGCCGAGGCCTGCGAAGTGGAGGTTCTGGACGACGGCCGTTGCGAGGTGCGCTTCGCCCGCCCACAGCGGGCGGTGACGCCCGGCCAGTCGGTGGTGTTTTATCTGGGCAACGAATGTCTGGGCGGGGCGGTGATCGACACCACCGCGCCGGTGATCGGCCGTTCATCGCCGCAGCCAATGCTGACCTGAACACACGGCCGGAAGGCGCATCCTGCGGCACATCGCTGCAGTGTGTGGGAGGCCCGCCCTCGGGCCGAACCCTGATTCAAAGATTCGCGGCGGGGGCGCCGCTCCCACAGGGGCGCCGCTCCCACATACGCTCACCAGCCGCCGCTGCGGCCCAGATCCTCGTGGATGATGAAGCGCTCGGGCGGAAAGGTCTTGGTGACGATGGGCGAGTTGAAACGCTCCACCGGCGCCGAGGCTTCCACGAACGAAAACGCCAGGTTCAGCAGGTTTTCCTCGGCCGCCGGCAGAGCGCCCAGCGGAAAACCGTTCAGGTGCTGGATGATGGCGTCGAAGCGCGGCATCACGGCGTCGTAAAAGGCACGAATGCGCGGCATGTCGGTACTGATGCGGGCGCGGTTGCGCGCCGCCTCGGTGTCGTGCAGCCAGTACTCGCACAGCGGTTCGAGGTCCGCGAAGGCATTGGGTAGACGTGCACTCATGGTATGTGTCTCCTGGTGTTGAACGCCCGCTCAGGGCCGGCGGCCGTTGACCCACTCATCGGCCACCCAGTACTGGTGGCGCATGGCGATCTCGGTGTCGCCGATGGTCTGCTCGGTGATCACGCCCGAATCGAAGGCCTTTTGCGAGTACTCCATGGTGCTCATGTCCTCGTACACCGTGTCGCGCAGCACGATGCGCGTGAACTCCTGCGCCAGCCGGTCGCCGGCGGTATCGGCCTGCACCTGGTAGATGTTCATGTTCCAGATGGTGTCGTTCTCGGACACCGGCCAGAAGTTGTAGGTGAAGTACCAGCCGCGGCCCAGATCGCAGAAGAAGTTCGGGAAGAACACGTTGATGTCGAACCACCACGACTCGTCGCCCGACGGGTTCAGGCCGCGCGAGTCCCCTTCGTCCGCCTTGACGAAGCCGAAGTGGCCGTGCTTGTAGGCGATCGCCTCGGCCGGCGTGGGCTGGATGTCGGTCTTGAGCCAGCAGGACACCGAGCGGTGCGGCCCGTAGAAGCGCACCGAGGTCGGCAGCGCCAGCTCAAGATCACCGGCGCCGGGAATGGCGTGCCGGTGCAGGTAGGTGGCGTGGTAGGCCTCCTGGAAGGCGTCGATGCACAGCTTCCAGTTGGCCTTCACGCGCGCCGTGTAGTGGGCAATGTGCTGGCACTTGTCGAACGGAAAACCGTCCATGTCCTTGGCCAGTTGCCCCATGAACTCGGCCAGCGTCTGCGCCGGCTGTGGGTTCCAGTGCACGAAGATGAAGCCGTTCCAAGTGTCGCAGGCCAGCGCCTTCAGACCGAGCTTGGACTTGTCAAAATCGGGGAAGGACTCGATCGCCGGCACCGCCTGCAGGCTGCCGTCCAGACCAAAGCCCCAGCCGTGGAACTCGCAGGTGAAGCCGCGCGTGTTGCCGCACGACTCGGTCGCCAGCGCCATGCCGCGGTGCGTGCACATGTTGTGAAAGGCGCGCACCGCGCCGTCCTTGCCGCGCACCACCACGATGTTGCTCTTGAACACGTGCAGTTCGCGCGTGAAGTAGTCGCCCGGATTGGGAATTTCCTCCACCCGGCCGACCTGCAGCCAGGCCTGCTTGAATATCTGCTCGCGCTCGCGCTCGAAATACGCGGGCGAGGTGACCGACTCGGCCGGGATCGGCCCGCTGCCCATGTCCGGCACCGGCGTGCCGAACTTCATGGCGTGACGCGGGCTGAACGGAAAACGGACCGGCGACTGCGGGGCGTTCATGCGGACTCCTCCTGAGTGGGGCCACGCACGCGGCCCGAAACTTTGTGCAACCGAACGGTCGGTTGCCGGGAGTCATTAGAAAGGCTGGTCGCCCCGGCCCCTTGATGGCCGTCAAGACCGCAGACGGCTCCGCAAAACCCGTCTGCGGCGCCGACCTGCGGCTACTTCGAGCGCATCCCCCGTCCACGCGCAGCACCGTGCCGGTGATGTAGCGCGCCTCATCGGAAGCCAGGAATACCACCGCGTCGGCGATTTCGTCGGGCTCCGCCCAGCGCGCCAGCGGCGTGCCCTGACTGATGAAGCCGGCCACTGCCGGGTCGGCGATCAGATGCTCCGTCATGCCGGTCTTCACGCCGCCGGGCGCCACGCCGTTTACGCGCACGCCGTGGGCGGCGGCTTCGACGCCGATCTGGTTGATCAGCCCGATGGTGGCGTACTTGGAGGCCGTGTATGCCGCCCCGCCACCGCCGGACGCAAGCCCGGCCACGGACGCCGTCATCACGATGTTGCCGCCGGTTTTCTTCAGCTCCTCGAAGGCCGCCTGACAGGTAAAGAAATAGCCCTTCACGTTGACGCCGATGACACGATCGAACAGCGCCTCGTCGATCTGGGTGAACGGCAGAAAGCCATCGAATACGCCGGCGTTGGCGAACACCACGTCCAGCTTGCCATGCGCCGCCACGGCTGCCGCGACCAGTGCCTCGACGCTGGCTTTCTGCGTCGTATCGACCGTCGCAAAGGCCGCCTTGCGGCCGCTGGCGCGGATGTCCGCCGCCACCGCCTCGCCAGCCTTGGCGTTGATGTCGCCGATCATCACCGCCGCGCCCTGGGCGGCAAAGGCCCGCGCCGTCGCCGCGCCAATCCCCGAACCGCCGCCGGTGACGATCACCGACTTGCCATCGAACCGTGCCATTTTTGTATCTCCTCCGAGCCGTGGCGAACATGCCACGTGGCAACGATAACCGGACTGCGCAGCACGCCTACAGCCATTTTTCGGTTAGCGGCCAGAACCGCGTCGCCCCCCGGAACCTCAAAGCGGGAGCAGCATCCCCGGTCGCATCAATCGCTGTCCGCCAGCCGCCCATCCGCCAACGTCAACCGCCGGTCCAGCAGCCGCGCCAGTTGCGGATTGTGGGTAACCACCACCAGGCCGCCGCCGCGTTCGCTGCACACCTCGACCAGCTGCTGGAACACCTGCTCGGCGGTATGCGGGTCCAGGTTGCCGGTCGGCTCGTCGGCCAGGATGCAGCGCGGCCTGGTCACCAGCGCGCGGCCGATGGCGACCCGCTGGCGCTCGCCGCCGGACAGTTGCCCCGGCTTGTGGTGGCCGCGCGCGGCAAGACCCAGCCGGTCCAGCATGGCGTCGGCTGCCTCGCCTGCGCTGGCGGGTGCTAAGCCACCGATCAGCAGCGGCATGGCGATGTTCTCGCGCGCAGTGAACTCGTCCAGCAGGTGGTGGAACTGGTAGATGAAGCCCAGCGACTGGTTGCGCATGCGGGAACGTTCGCGCTCACCCAGGCCGGTCAGGCTGCGCCCGTCCACCCACACTTCCCCGTGACTGGCGGCGTCCAGGCCGCCCAACAGGTGCAGCAGCGTGCTCTTGCCGGCGCCGGAGGCGCCCATGACGGCCACACTCTCGCCGGCTTTGACGGTGATATCCACGTTGTGCAGCACGGTCAGTGCGCCACCGGCATCGACGTAAGTCTTGCCCAGGCCCCGGGCTTCGAGCACCGGCGTCGGATCACTCATAGCGCAGCGCCTCGGCCGGGTCGGTACGGGAGGCCCGCCAGGCTGGATACAGCGTGGCCAGCAGCGACAACACCAGCGCCAGGCCGGTGATGCGCGTCACGTCGCCTACTTGCAGGCGCGAGGGCAGGCTGGAGATGTAATACACATCGGTCGGCCACAGGCTGACGTGCAGCGCCCGCTCCAGCCACGGCACCAGGGTTTCGATGTTCAGCGCCAGCGCTACCCCGCCGAGCAGGCCGAGCAGCGTGCCGACCACGCCGATGACCGCGCCCTGCACGATGAACACGCCCATCACGCTGCCCGGCGTGGCGCCCATGGTGCGCAGGATGGCGATGTCGGCGCGCTTGTCGGCCACCATCATGACCAGGGTGGAGATGATGTTGAAGGCCGCCACGCCCACGATCAGCGACAGGATGATGAACATCACGGTCTTTTCGGTGCGCACGGCGCGAAAGAAATTGACGTGCTGGCGCGTCCAGTCGCCGACCGCCAGGTACGGCAGACGCTGCCCCAGCCGCTGCGCCACGGTCGGCGCCTGCATCAGGTCCGCCAGGCGCAGGCGCACGCCGCTGACGGCATCGCCCAGGCGCACCAGGCGCTGGGCATCCGGCATGGCCACCAGCGCCAGCGCGCTGTCGTACTCGTACATGCCGGCCGAGAAGGTGCCGAGCACGGTGAAGCGCTTCATGCGCGGCAGCACGCCGGCCGGCGTGGCGCTGGCCTCCGGGATCAGCACCGTCACCTTGTCGCCCGCTTTGGCACCCAGCGCGAGACCCAGATCGCGCCCCAGGATGATGCCGAACTCGCCCGGCGCCAGGGCGGACAGGGTGGTGCCGGTGGTGTTCAGCGTCAGTTCCGCGACCGTGGGCTCCTGCGCCGGGTCGATGCCGCGCAGCAGCACGCCGTTGGCGTTGCCGGCGAACGAGATCATGGCCTCGGTTTCGACGTAGGGCGCGCTGGCCAGCACCCCGGGCTCGGCCGCCACCAGCCGCTGCACCTGCGGCCAGTCGCGCAGCGCGCCACGGTCGCCGCTGACCGTGACATGCGCCACCATGCCCAGGATGCGCGAGCGCAGCTCCTCCTCGAAGCCGTTCATGACCGAGATGACGGTGATCAGCGCCATCACGCCCAGGCCGATGCCGGCCATCGACACCAGGCTGATGAACGAAATGAAGTGATTGCGCCGCTTGGCGCGCGTGTAGCGCAGGCCGATGAAGACTTCGTAGGGTTTGAACATGGTTCAGGGGGAGTCGGTCTGGCCGTATTGCTGACCGGGGTCGCGCACGAAATCGAAGCGTTCCGGCAAGGCCGCACTCGGACAGTGCTCCAGCGGCAGCCGGCCTTCGGGCAGGTCCAGAAACAGCGCCGGCGCAGTCAAGCCGCCGGCCATCAGATCGGCCAGCGCCGTCTCGTCGGCGGCGCGCCCGTCGGCCTGACACACCCGGTCGGCGAAGTATTCCAGGCTCGCCTCGTCGACCCGGCCGGCGCCCAGTGCAGTCCGCAGCGTGAGCACGCCGGTTTCGTCCAGACAGGCTGCCAGCACCGCGCCGGCCGGCTCGCCGGTATGGGCGACCAGCATCCCGTCTGCCGTGACATGCAGGACGTAGGGCGCGTAGTCGAGGCCCACGAACACAACCTGGGCGCCGTTTTGCACGAAGTAGCGGCCCCTCGCGTCGCGCCGGTAATGACGGTTCAGGTGCGCGCGCAGCGCCGGGTGTTCCACCGCCGCGTCGCGGATCAGCCACGCGCCGCGCCCGGTCAGGCGCAACCAGCCGGCCAGGGGCTGGCCCGGCGACCAGGCCGGTTCATTCACCACAAACGCACCCGCTCGCCCTGGGTCGGCACCTCGGCCTGCCAACCCAGGCGCTCGTGCAGGCGCAGGCGCAGCGCATCGGCCGCCGCCGGCTCGCCGTGGGTGACGAATACCCGCTGCGGCGCCGGTATCTGACCCAGCCAGGCGAGAATGCCCTGCCAGTCGGCATGGGCGGACAGGTTCTGGATGCTCGCCACCTCGGCCGCCACCGGCACATAGCGGCCGTGGATCTTGATTTCACGCGCGCCGCCCAGCAGCGCCGCGCCGCGCGTACCGCCGGCCTGGTAGCCGGCGAACAGGATCGTGTTGCGCGGATTGCCGGCGCGGGCCTTCAGGTGATGCAACACCCGCCCGCCGGTGGCCATGCCGCTGGCGGAGATGATGATCATCGGGTGCGTGCGGCTGTTCAGCGCCATCGATTCCTCGCGCTCGCGCACGTAGGTCGCCGTCGCGCACACCGCGCGGGCCTGACTGGCGCTCAGCCGATGTTCGCTGGCGAAGCGCTGCAGCAGCTCGCTGGCGTCGATGGCCATCGGACTGTCCAGGAACACCGGCAGGTCGGCAATCGCCTGCTGCTGTTTCAGTTGATGGATGTAGAACAGCAACTCCTGCGTGCGGCCGACGGCAAAGGCCGGAATCAGCACCATTCCGCCGCGCGCAGCGGTGCGATTGATGACATGGGCCAGCGCCTGCGCCGGGTCGGTGTCCGGGTGCAGGCGATCGCCGTAAGTGGATTCGACCACCAGGTAATCCACCGGCGGCGCAGGCTGCGGATCGCACATGACCGGATCGCCGCTGCGCCCCAGGTCGCCACTGAACAGCAGCCGCTGGCCCTCGGTTTCGATTTCCACACTGGCGGCGCCCAGGATGTGCCCGGCCGGCCGAAACCGCACTCGCACGCCCGCGCACGGCTCGAACCACTCGCCAAAGGCCACGCCTTCCAGCGCCGGCAGGGCATCGATGGCGTCCTGCTTGTCGTACAGCGGCAGCGCCGGGTGGTGCTTGGAGAAGCCCTTGCGGTTGGCGTATTCGGCGTCCTGTTCCTGCAGGTGGCCGCTGTCGGGCAGCAGCAGGTGGCACAGCGCCGCCGTGCCCGGCGTGCACCAGACGCGCCCGCCGTAGCCGTTCTTGACCAGCAGCGGCAGGTAGCCGCTGTGGTCGATGTGGGCGTGGCTGAGCAGCACCGCGTCCAGCGTGCCCGGCTCGAACGGCAGCGGCGCCCAGTTCTGCAGGCGCAGCTGCTTGTAGCCCTGGAACAGGCCGCAGTCGATCAGCAGCCGCCGGCCGGCGACTTCCAGCAGGTATTTCGAGCCGGTGACGGTGCCGGCAGCGCCAAGAAAGGTCAGATTCAAGGTTTCATTCCTGGTGGCAGTCTCAGGCGCCGGCCAGAAGGTCTTGCACGTAGGCCGCGACACCCTGCTCCACCGGCATGAACGCGCCGTCGTAGCCTGCCCGGCGCAGGCCGGTCAGGTCGGCCTGGGTGTAGTTCTGGTAGCGCTCGGCAAGACCCGGCGGGAAGTCGATGTAGCGCACGGCGCCCGAGTCGACCAGCGCCGGCAGATCGAGCGCCGGCTCGCCGGCTGCGGCGCGGCAGGTGTTGATCACCGCCTGCGCCACGCGGTTGAAGCTGGCCGCCGCGCCGCTGCCCAGATTGAACACACCGCTGACCTGCGGACGATCCAGAAAATACAGCACCACCCGCGCCAGGTCCTCTACCGCCACGAAATCGCGCTGCTGCTCGCCGTCGGCATAGCCGCCACTGCCGCGAAACAGCTGCACGCAGGCGCGCTCCGAGTACTGCAGAAAGAACTGCCGCGCCACCGAGGCCATGCGACCCTTGTGCGCCTCGCCCGGGCCGTAGACGTTGAAGTAGCGAAAGCCGATCGCCGGCGCCTGCAGGCGCGGCAGCTGCCGGCGCACGTAATCGTCGAACAGCAGCTTGGAGTAGCCGTAGACGTTCAGCGGGCGCTCGTGCTGCGGATGCTCGACAAAGACCTCGCTGGCGCCATAGACGGCCGCCGAGGAGGCGTACAGCAAGGGCACGCGGGCGGTCTGGCAGTGTTCGAACAGCGCCTTCGAGTAGGCGTAGTTGTTGTCCATCATGTAGCGGCCGTCCAGTTCCATGGTGTCGGAGCAGGCGCCCTGATGCAGCACGGCCGCCAGTTTTGGCAGCCCGCGCCCGGACTCGATCAGGCGCAGGAATTCCCGTTTGTCCACGTAATCCGCGATAGCGCAACCGACCAGGTTGCGGAACTTGGCCGAGTTGGTCTCCAGGTTGTCCACCACCAGGATGTCGGTCGCGCCGCGGGCATTGAGCGCCCGCACCAGGTTGTTGCCGACAAAGCCGGCGCCGCCGGTTACCACATACACGTTCAGTCCTCCTTGGCCAGTTCGGCGGCCACTTCCTGCGCCGTGGCGGTGGCGGTGCCCAGCTTGCCGACCACGATGCCGGCGGCAAGATTGGCCAGATGCACCGCCGCCGCATCGCCCAGTTCCGCGGCCAGCGCCAGCGCCAGCGCCGCCACCACCGTGTCGCCGGCGCCGGATACGTCGAACACCTCGCGCGCCCGGGCCGGGTCGTGCAGGGCCGGGGCGTGGGCGCGAAACAGGGTCATGCCCTGCTCGCTGCGCGTGACCAGCAGCCGTTCGATACCCAGCCGGGCCAGCCAGTCGGCGGCCTTCTCATGCAGCTCATCCTCACTGTGCCAGGGCCCGGCCACGGTGGCGAACTCGCCGCGATTGGGCGTCAGCAGGCTGGCGCCGGCGTAAGGCGCGTAGTTGTGGCCCTTGGGGTCGACGATCACCGGCCGGCCACGGCCGCGTGCCAGCGCGATCAGTTCGGCGGCCGCCGCGAGCGTGCCCTTGCCGTAGTCCGACAACACCACCACCTGCGCCCACGCCAGGGCATCGGCAAACGCCGCTTGCAAGTCCGCCAGCGCCGCGGCGCTCGGACGGGCCTCGAAATCGAGCCGGATCAGCTGCTGGCTGCGCGACAGCACGCGCAGCTTCAGCGTGGTCGGCAGCGCCGGATCGCGCAGCAGGCGGGCGTCGATGGTGCTGTCCGCCAGCAGGCTGTCGATGCGCGCTGCCGCCTCGTCCTGACCGGTAATCGCCAGCAGACGCGCCTGACCACCCAGCGCCACCACGTTGCGCGCCACGTTGGCGGCGCCGCCCAGGCGCTCCTCGCTGCCACCCACGGCCACCACGGGAACAGGCGCTTCCGGCGAGATGCGCTCGACCGCCCCGAACCAGTAGCGGTCCAGCATGGCGTCGCCGACCACCAGCACGCGCACGCCGGCCAGACGCGCCAGATGAGCCGGCAACAGGGCGCTGAGCACCGTTCAGGCGCCGTCGAGGCTGGCAGTGATGGCCTGCAAGGCCGCCAGAGGATCCGCTGCCCCGGTTATCGGCCGGCCAATGACCAGATAGTCCGCGCCGGCTGCCAGGGCTGCGGCCGGCGCCAGGGTGCGCCGCTGATCGTCGACGGCATCACCCGGCCCGCGGATGCCGGGAGTGACCAGCTTGAAATCCGACCCCAGCGCCGCCCGCAGCGGGGCGATTTCGAGCGGCGAGCAGACCACGCCGTCCAGACCGGCATCGGCGCAGCAGCGGGCCAGACGCAGCACCTGTTCAGCCGGACTGGCTGCCACGCCGACGGCTGCCAGCTCGGCCTGATCAAGACTGGTCAGTACCGTGACGCCCACCAGCAACGGGCGATGGCTGGCCGCGCCGACCGCCTCGGCCGCCGCTGCCAGCATGCGCGGGCCACCGCCGGCATGGACGTTGATCATCCACACGCCCAGCGCCGCCGCGCTGCGGCAGGCACCGGCCACGGTGTTGGGAATGTCGTGGAACTTCAGATCCAGGAACACCTCGAAGCCGCGCTTTTGCAAAGCCTCCACAGCGGCCGGTCCGGCCGCCGTGAACAGCTCCATGCCGACCTTGAGCCGGCACAGCGTGGGGTCCAGTCGGTCCGCCAGCGCCACCGCCTGGCCAAGATCGGGCCGGTCGACGGCAACCACGATGCGGGGTGTAGGCGCGGGATGGATCATCGAGGCAAGCTCGTCCCAAATCATCAGATCACGGCTGCGGCGGCGCCGGGGCGGATGGGGCCAGGGCCACCAGCTCCGCTTCCAGGCGCCGTTGCTGCGCGCGCAGCCGGCGCAGTTCGCGGCCATGCTGCCAGCGCCGCGGCAGCGCCGCCAGCCAGCCAATCGCCATGCCCATGCCGACCACGCCGAGCAGCAGATAGGCGAGGCGCAGTTCGCCGCTGCCGACGAGGTAATTGACGCTCACCGGCTGGGTGTTGACGCTGGCGAAAAGTCCGGCCAATACCGACACCATGAGCAGGGTCAGTAGTCGCAATGTGCGCATCAGGCCACCTCCGAAAACAAAAAACGGCATGGCCGCAGCCACGCCGTTCGTGTGAATCCGCACCGGCACCGCCGGGTCTGCGCATCGCCCATGCCGGCCCGAGAATTCGATCGCACCGGCGGCAGCGGGCCGCCACTGGCGCGGTTCGGCCTGCTCAGTTGCCCCGATCGCCCAGGTGTTCCTTGAGCAGATCGCCCAGGCTGGTGGTGCCGGTGACGTTGGTGGAACGGTAATCCTCCACCGCCGCGGCTTCTTCCTTGAGCTCCTGCGCCCGGACGGACAGCTGGATGCTGCGCGTCTTGCTGTCGATGGCGATGATCATGGCCTCGACCTCATCGCCGACCTTGAGCACCTCGGTGGCGTCCTTGGTCTTGTCCTGCGACGCATCGGAGCCCTTCATGCTGCCTTCGATGCCAGGCGCCAGCTCCAGCAGGACCAGCTTCGGCTCGACCTGGGTCACCTTGGCGGTGACGCGGGTGCCGCGCGGGTTCTGTTCCACGTAGTCGGTCCAGGCATCGCCCTCGACCTGCTTCATGCCCAGCGAGATGCGCTCGCGCTCGGGGTCGACCAGCATGACCACGGCGTTGACCAGGTCACCCTTCTTGAGGTCGCGGATGGCTTCCTCGCCGGGCTTGTCCCAGGAAATGTCGGTCAGGTGGACCAGGCCGTCGATGCCGCCGTCCAGCTCCACGAACACGCCAAAGTCGGTGATCGACTTGATGCGCCCGCTGACCTTGTCACCCTTGCGGTGCAGGGCGGCAAATTCTTCCCAGGGGTTCATGCGGCACTGCTTCATGCCCAGCGAAATGCGCCGGCGCTCGCCGTCGACATCCAGGATCATGACCTCGACCTGATCGCCCGGCTGCACCACCTTGGCCGGCTGCACGTTGCGGTTGGTCCAGTCCATCTCGGACATGTGCACCAGGCCCTCGACGCCATCCTCGATCTCCACGAAGCAGCCGTAGTCGGTGACATTGGTGACCGTGCCGACCAGCCGCGAGCCGACCGGATAACGGCGCGCGATATTGACCCACGGGTCTTCCTGCAGCTGCTTCAGGCCCAGGGACACGCGCACGCGCTCGCGGTCGAACTTCAGAATCTTGACTTCCAGCTCGTCGCCGACCTTGACCACTTCGCTCGGGTGACGCACACGCTTCCAGGCCATGTCGGTCACGTGCAGCAGGCCATCGATGCCGCCCAGGTCCACGAACGCGCCGTAGTCGGTCAGGTTCTTGACGATGCCGTGCTTGATCTGGCCTTCTTCCAGGCTCTCGATCAGGGTGCGGCGCTCCTCGACGTAGCTGTCTTCCAGCACCGCGCGGCGCGACACCACGACGTTGTTGCGCTTGCGGTCGAGCTTGATGCACTTGAACTCGATTTCGCGCCCTTCCAGGTGCGTCACGTCGCGCACCGGACGGATGTCGACCAGGGAGCCGGGCAGGAAGGCCCGCACGTCGCCGATCATGACCGTGAAACCGCCCTTGACCTTGTCGGTGATGACGCCGGTGATCGGCTCGGACTTCTCGAACGCGTCCTCGAGCACGATCCACTGCTTGTTCAGGCGCGCTTCCTCGCGCGACAGCACGGTCTCGCCGTAGCCGTCCTCGATGGCCTTCAGGGCCACCTCGACCACGTCGCCGATGGCGCACTCCAGCTCGCCGCGCTCGTTGCGGAATTCCTGGACCGGGATCAGCGCCTCGGACTTCAGGCCAGCGTTGACGGTGACGAAGTTGTTGTCCAGATCAACAACGGTGGCGCGGACAATGGAGCCTGGTTGCAATTTCCTGTTGGACAGGCTTTCTTCCAGCAGGGCGGCGAACGATTCGGTCATGGGTAGTGGCTAGCAGTGGGCGGCTTCCGTGATCCGCATTGATTAAAAATTTCGCAGTCTGCGGGGCTTTCGCCGCGAAACGGAAACGCCGGCTTGGCCCGAACCCTTACGGGACCGGGTTGGTGCCGACCGTCAGACCGCGCTCCTGGCAGTGCCCGAGGATCCGGGCACACACTTCATCCGCCGTCAGGTCGCTGCTGTCGACAAGGACCGCATCGTCCGCCGGGCGCAGCGGGGCAGTGGCACGCGAGGCATCCTGCGCGTCACGCCGCCGCAACTCATCCAAAATGGCGTCAAGACTAGCATCGACGCCGGCCGCGCTCAACTGCAGCCAACGCCGGCGGGCACGCTGCTCGACGCTGGCGGTCAGAAATACTTTCAGCGGCGCCTGCGGAAACACCACGGTGCCCATGTCGCGGCCTTCCGCCACCAGGCCCGGCGGGCGGGCAAACGCGCGTTGCAAGGGCAGCAATACCGAGCGCAGCCGGGCGTGCACCGCCAGGCGCGAAGCCGACCTGGCACAGGCCTCCTCCCGAATGGCGGCCGTCACGTCGACACCATCCAGCTGCACCTGAAGCGCGTCAGTCAGCAAGTGAAACTCGATTCTGAGCTGCCCGACCCGGCGTGCCAGCGCGTCGCCGTCGTCGATGTCGAGCCCATCCCGCGCTGCCGCCACGGCCACCAGCCGGTACAGGGCACCGCTGTCCAGGTAATGCCATCCGAGCCGGCGCGCGACCATCAGGCTGACCGTGCCCTTGCCGGCGCCGCCCGGCCCGTCGATGGTGACGACCGGCGCCTCGCTCACGCTGCCTCGATGGCCAGGCCGAGGCCGCGCATGAGTTCGACGTAGCCCGGAAACGACGTTCCGACGTTCACGCAGTCACGAATCTGCACCGGCGCTTCGGCGCGCAGCGCGGCCAGGCTGAAGGCCATCGCGATGCGGTGATCGCCGTGGCTTTCGACCACGCCGCCATGAAATTGGCCGCCCTGGATGCGCAGGCCGTCCGGCAGCGCCTCGACCGCAATGCCGAGCGCCGTGAGTCCATTGGCGATGGCGGCGATGCGGTCGCTTTCCTTGACCCGCAGTTCCTCCGCGCCCGTGATCAGCGTTTCGCCCTGCGCGCAGGCGGCAGCCACGGCGATGGCCGGGAACTCGTCGATGGCCAGCGGCACCCACTCGGTCGGCACGGCAATGCCGCGCAGACGGCTGGCCCGCACGCGGATGTCGGCCACCGGCTCGGTGCCGGCCTCGCGCAAATTCAGCAAGTCGATGTCGCCGCCCATGGCGCGCAGGATGTCCAGGATGCCGGTGCGGGTCGGGTTGATGCCGACGTTTTCGATCAGCAGCTCGCCCTGCCCGGCGATCAGCGCCGCCACCAGCGGAAACGCGGCCGAGGAGATGTCGCCCGGTATGGCGAACGAGGTGGCCCGCAGCGGCGTGTCGCCGCCATCGATGCAGACCCGCGCGCCGTCCCGCTGCAGCGGCCGGCCGAAAGCGGCCAACATGCGCTCGGTATGGTCCCGGGTCGGCGCGGGCTCGGTCACGCAGGTGCGTCCCTGCGCATACAGGCCGGCCAGCAGCAGGCAGGATTTGACCTGTGCGCTGGCCATCGGCAACGCGTAATCGATGCCGCGCAGCTGCGCCACCGGCCGCAACACCAGCGGCGGCGTGTCGCCCTCGGCGGCACCTATGTCGGCACCCATTTGACGCAGCGGCGCGATGACGCGGCGCATCGGCCGGCGCGACAGGGATTCGTCGCCGATCAGCGTCACGCCGAAACGCTGCCCGGCCAGCAGGCCCGCCAGCAGGCGCATGCCGGTGCCGGCATTGCCCATGTCGAGCGGTCCTGACGGCGCCCGCAGGCCGTGCAGGCCAACGCCCTGCACCGTGACTTGGCCGTCATGCGCTCCGTCGATGCGTACGCCCATGGCGCGAAACGCCGCCGCCGTGGCCAGCGTGTCGGCGCCGGCCAGAAAGCCCGTGAAGCGGCTCTCGCCCTCGGCCAGCGCGGCCAGCATCACGGCCCGATGCGAGATCGACTTGTCGCCCGGCACGCGGCAGCGGCCGGCGATCCGTCCTCCCGGTGAAACATGAAAGTCCACGCTGAAACCTCAGGCGGGTGGCAATTGTCGGTAGGCGGCCTGGGCCGCCGCGAACAGCTTCTCGAGCCGCGCCGCGTCGCCGGCATCGACCGCCGCCGCCAGCTCGCCCAGACGCTCCATGTAGCGGCGCAGGGCCAGGCTCAGCTGCGCCTGGTTGGCCAGCGCCACGTCCCGCCACATCACCGGATCGCTGCCGGCCAGGCGCGTCATGCTGCGAAAGCCGCTGCCGACCAGCGGCGCCAGCGCGCCGGGCGTTTCTGCAAACTGCTCCATCAGCGTGTAGGCCAGCATCTGCGGCAAGTGGCTGGTCAGCGCCAGCGCGGCATCGTGCTGCTCGGGCGTCAGGGTCAGCACCCGGGCGCCGACCTCCTGCCACAGGGCGGTCACACGCGCGGTGGCGGCGGGATCCGTATCGCCAGTCGGCGTCAGCACCACCGTGCGCCCGGCAAACATCCCCTCCAGGCTGGCGGCAAAGCCACTGTGCTCGGTGCCGGCAATCGGATGACCGGGCACGAAATGCGCCGGCAGGCGGCCGGACGCCGCCTTCAGCTCACGCACCACCGAAGACTTGGTGCTGCCGACGTCGGTGACCACCGCTTGCGTGCTCAGGTGCGGCCCGATGCGGGCATAGACCTCGCGCGTACGTCCGACCGGCACGCCAAGCACGACGATGTCGGCGCTCGCCACGGCAGCCTGCCAGTCAGCTTCCACGGCATCGACGATGCCAAGCCCGACGGCCGGCGCCAGGCGCGCGGCATCCCGGCCACAGGCCGTCACCCGATGCCCGCAGCGGCGCAGATCCCGCGCCAGCGAGCCGCCGATCAGGCCAAGGCCGATGACGACGACGTGCGCCATCAGCCGGCCAGCGCCTGCGGCAGGGCGGCGAGCAGACGGTCCATCTGCGCCGGCGTGCCGATGGTGATGCGCAGATGATTGGGCATGCCGTAGGGCGCCAAGGGACGCACGATGACGCCGCGCCGCAGCAGGGCCTCGTACACCGGCCCGGCCGGGCGGCCGACGTCGACGGCGATGAAGTTGCCGACCGACGGGATGCAGGCCAGCCCCAGCCGCTCGCAGGCCGCGACCAGTGCCACCAGGCCCTGCGCGTTGGCGTCCCGCGCGCGGCGCACGTGCTCGTGATCGGCCAGCGCCGCTTCGCCTGCGGCCAGGGCCAGGTTGTTGACCGTGAACGGCTCGCGCAGGCGATTGAGCAGGTCCGCCATCGGGGCGCTGGCCACGCCGTAGCCCAGACGCAGCCCGGCCAGGCCGTAGATCTTCGAGAAGGTGCGCGACACCAGCAGGTTCGGGAACTGCGCCAGCCAGGCCAAACCATTCGGGTAGTCGGGCTCGCTGACGTACTCGCAGTAGGCCTCGTCCAGCACCACCACGACGTGCTGCGGCAGGGATTCCAGAAACGCCCGCAGCGGGGCGGCCCGGTGCCAGGTGCCGGTAGGGTTGTTCGGGTTGGCCAGGAAAATCACCCGCGTGCGATCGGTGACCGCCGCGCGCATGGCCGGCAGGTCGGCGCCCCAGTCGCGCGCCGGCACCGTGACGACGCTGCCGCCGGCACTGACCGCCACGGTGGTGAAGATGGCGAACGCGTACTGCGCCACCACAACCTCGTCGCCGGGGTTCAGGAAGGCCCGCGCCACCAGTTGCAGGATTTCGTTGGAGCCGTTGCCCAGCACCAGCTGACCGGGGTCGACCGCCAGGGCCGTCGCCAGCGCCTGTTTCAGGGCAAAGCCGTGGCTGTCCGGGTACAGCTCGACCTCGCCCAGGGCCTGCCGCGCCGCGGCCAGACCCAGCGGGCTCGGACCGAGCGGGTTTTCGTTCGAGGCCAGCTTGATGGCGTCGCGGATACCGTACTCGCGCTCCAGCTCGCCGAGCGGCTTGCCCGGCTGGTAGGGCTGAAGGGCGCGCACGCCGGGCGTGGCCAGATCGCGGATGGAAAGGCTCACGGCGCATCTCCGGTCGCCCGCGGGTAGGCGCCCAGCACCTTGCACAGGGCGGTCACCTCGCGCAGTTCGGTCAGTACCTGCTGCACCGGCGCGTCCTGCACATGGCCCTCGATATCGATGAAGAACACGTACTGCCAGCGGCCGGTGCGAGCCGGGCGCGATTCGATGCGAGTCATGGAGATGCCGTGCCGGCGCAGGGGTTCCAGCAGGCTGGCCAGCGCACCGGGCCGGTTGCCGGTGGACAGCAGCAGCGAAGTCTTGTCGCGTCCCGACGGCTGCGTGTCGTGCCGGCCGATGACCAGAAAGCGCGTGGTGTTGCCCGGCTCGTCCTCGATATTGGCGGCCAGGCACGTGAGCTCGTACAGGCGCCCGGCCGACTCGCCGGCAATGGCGGCGGCGCCGGCTTCGCTGGCCGCCCGTCGGGCCGCCTCGGCGTTGCTGCTGACCGCCTCGCAGGCCACGCCGGGGAGGTGCCCGGCCAGCCAGCGCCGGCACTGCGCCAGCGACTGGGCGTGCGAATAGATTTGTTTCACGCCGGCCAGGTCGGGCACCTTGCTCAGCAGCTGCTGATGCACGGCCAGTTCCACCTCGCCGCAGATGGTCAGCGGCGTGCTCAGGAACATGTCCAGCGTGTGCGTGACCGCGCCCTCGGTGGAGTTCTCGATCGGCACCACGCCATAGTCGGCAGCGCCGGCGTCGACCTCGCGAAACACCTGTTCGATGGTGGTCTGCGGCAGGCTGCTGATGGCCTGCCCGAAGTGCTTGTGCGTGGCGTCCTGCGAGAAGGTCCCCGGCGGGCCCAGATACGCCACCGTGAGCGGCCGCTCCAGGGCCAGGCAGGCCGACATGATTTCCCGAAAAATGTGCGTGACCGCCTCGTCCGGCAACGGCCCGGGATTGGCAGCAGCCACCTGGCGCAGCACCTGAGCCTCACGCTCCGGACGGTAGAAAACCATCTCGCCGGCGGCCTGCTTGACCTCGGCCACCTGCTGCGCACAGGCCGCCCGCTCGGACAGCAGGCGCAGCAGCTCGCCGTCGATCGCGTCGATACGGCGCCGAATCTGGGCCAGCTTGCCGTCCTGCTTCATGCCTCCCCCGCCCGTCATGCGCCGCTCAGGGGCAGCGCACCGCCAGCACACCCGCGATGGCGCGGATCTTCGCCAGCAGCTCGGCCGGCAGCGGACGATCCACGTCCACCAGCGTGTAGGCGAGCTCGCCCTTGGACTTGTTGATCATGTCCACGATGTTCAGCTTGGCCTCGGCCAGCGCGGTGGTGATCTGGCCGACCATGTTGGGCACGTTGGCGTTGACCACCGACAGGCGCACCGCACCCTCGGCGCGCGGCATGACCACCCACGGGAAATTGACCGCGTTGGTGATGTTGCCGTTCTCGATGTAATCGCGCACCTGATCGGCCACCATCACGGCGCAGTTCTCCTCCGCCTCGGCGGTGGAGGCGCCCAGGTGCGGCAGGGCAATGACGCGCGGGTGGCCGATCAGCCCCGGCTTGGGGAAGTCGCTCACGTAGTAATGCACCTGCCCGGTCTCCAGCGCCGCGGCCACGGCGTCGGTGTCGA
Organism: Immundisolibacter cernigliae; assembly: GCF_001697225.1. Classification (GTDB taxonomy): domain Bacteria; phylum Pseudomonadota; class Gammaproteobacteria; order Immundisolibacterales; family Immundisolibacteraceae; genus Immundisolibacter; species Immundisolibacter cernigliae. The sequence goes on along the minus strand of NZ_CP014671.1, from coordinate 2,721,167 downwards.
CGATGCCGGCGCGGGCGAAGTTCAGCACCGTCAGGCCGGGACGGGCCAGGCGCAGCGTGTCGGCGTTGGCGAGGCCCCGGGTGTGGTCGTTCAGCGGCACGTGGAAGGTGATGAAATCGGCGCGGCTGAACACCGCCTCCACACTCGCCGCCCGCTCCACCTGCGACGACAGCAGCCAGGCGCCCTCGACCGTGATGCCGGGGTCGTAGCCGACCACCTTCATGCCCAGTGCCAGCGCGGCGTTGGCCACCTGCCGGCCGATGGCGCCCAGGCCGACCACGCCCAGCGTGCGGCCCGGCAGCTCGAAACCGGCGAACTGCTTCTTGCCGGCCTCGACCGCGTGCTCCACGGTCTGCGTGTCGCCTTCCAGCGCCTGCGTGTAGGCCCAGGCCTGGCAGATGTTGCGCGCCGCCAGCAGCAGGCCGGCGATCACCAGCTCCTTGACCGCGTTGGCGTTGGCGCCCGGCGTGTTGAACACCGGAATGCCGCGCGCCGACAACGCCGCCACCGGAATGTTGTTCACGCCGGCGCCGGCCCGACCCACGGCCAGCAGCGAGGCCGGCAGGTCCATGCTGTGCAGGTCGGCCGAGCGCAGCAGGATGACGTCCGGGTCGGCCAGGTCCTTGCCGGTCTGGAAGCGGTCGGCCGGCAGACGCGACAGGCCGACCTTGGAGATGTTGTTCAGCGCGAGTACGCGGTACATGGCGAAATTCCCGAGAAAGTAAGTGACCGTCAGCCGTGGCGGCGCTCGAAGTCGATCATGAAATCGACCAGCGCCTGCACGCCGGCCAGCGGCATGGCGTTGTAGAGGCTCGCGCGCATGCCGCCGACGCTGCGGTGGCCCTTCAGCTGCACCAGGCCGGCCTGCTTTGCCTCGGCCAGGAACGGCGCGTCGAGCTCGGCATTGGCCAGCGTGAACGGCACATTCATGCGCGAGCGGCTGGCCGGCTCGGTCGGGCAGTTGTAGAAACCGCTGCGATCGAGCAGGCCGTAGAGCAGGTCGGCCTTCTCCACGTTGGCCCGCTCCACCGCGGGCAATCCGCCCTGCGCCAGCAGGTGCTTGAACACCAGGCCGGACACGTAGATGGCAAAGGTCGGCGGCGTGTTGTAGGCGGAGTCGTTTTCGGCGTGGATGGCGTAGTCGAGCATGGTCGGCGCACCGTCACGGCAGTGGCCGATCAGGTCGTCGCGCACGATCACCAGCGTCAGACCGGCCGGGCCGACATTCTTCTGCGCCCCGGCATAGATCAGCCCGTAGCGGCTGACGTCCACCGGCCGCGACAGGATGTGGCTGGAGGCATCCGACACCAGCGGCACTGAGCCCGTGTCCGGCGTGTAGTGGTACTCGGTGCCGAAAATGGTGTTGTTGCCGGTGACGTGCACGTAGGCGGCGGCCGGGTCGAGCTTGAGCTCGCTTTGGACCGGGATGCGGTTGAAGTTGGTCTCGGCACTGCTCGCCGCGATGTTGACCGTGCCGTAGCGCTTGGCCTCGGCGGCGGCTTTCTTTGCCCAAGAGCCGGTCAGCACGTAATCGGCCTTGCCGCCCACCGGCAGCAGGTTCAGCGGCAGCATCGAGAACTGCAAGCTGGCGCCGCCCTGCAGGAACAGCACCTTGTAGTTGGCCGGGATGCCCATGAGCGCGCGCAGGTCGGCCTCGGCCTCGGCCTGGATGGCCATGAACTCCTTGCCGCGGTGGCTCATTTCCATCACCGACATGCCGCAGCCGTGCCAGTCGAGCAGCTCGTCCCGCACCTGCGCCAGCACCGGCTCGGGCAACACCGCCGGGCCGGCGCTGAAGTTGTTTACGCGTGCCATCGTTGTCTCCGTGTCTGGGCCACCGCGCGGGGCGGCGGCCGCCTGCATCATTCGTCGGGCGAACCGTCGCCCGGTTGGGTGTCGTCGGCTGGATCGGCATCGCCCGGATCGGCGGCCATTGGATCGGCGTCGATGTCGGTATCGACATCACCGTCGATCGGCTCGCCGTCGGACTCCTCGTCCTCGGGTGCCACCACCGCCAGACCGGCCAGCAGCTCGCCCTCACCCACACCCATCAGCTTCACGCCCTGGGTGTTGCGGCCCAGCAGCGAGATGCTCGCCACCGTGGTGCGGATGGCCGTGCCGGCATTGGTGACCAGCATCACCTGCTCGGACTCGACCACCTGCACGGCGCCCACCACCGGGCCGTTGCGGGCGCTGGTCTGGATGGAAATAACGCCCATGCCGCCCCGGCCGCGGACCGGGTAATCGGGCAGCGGCGTGCGCTTGCCGTAGCCGTTGGCAGTGACGGTCAGGATATCGCCCTCGGCCTGGCCGACCACCATGCCGATCAGGTTCTGGTCCTGGCTCAAACGCATGCCACGCACGCCGCGCGCGTCGCGGCCCATGGGGCGCACGTCGCGCTCGTCGAAACGCAGCACCTTGCCGTCGTCGGTGAACAGCAGCACATGATCGCTGCCGCCGGTGAGCGCCACCGCCACCAGGGCGTCGCCGTCCACGATGTCCAGCGCGATGATGCCGGCGCTGCGCGGGCGGGAGTAATTGGCCAGCGCGGTTTTCTTGACCAGGCCGCGGCGCGAGGCGAACACCACGAAACGCTCGGCGTCGAACTCGCGCACCGGCAGCACGGCGCTGATGCGCTCGCCCTCGCCCAGCGGCAGCAGGTTCACGATCGGCCGCCCGCGACTGCCGGAGCCGGCCAGCGGCAGTTCGTAGACCTTCAGCCAGTACACCTTGCCGGCGTTCGAGAAGCACAGCAGCGTGTCGTGGCTGTTGGCCACGAACAGGCGCTCGATGAAGTCCTCTTCCTTGACCCGCGCCGCCGAGCGGCCGCGCCCGCCGCGGTGCTGCGAGCGGTACTCGCTGACCCGCTGCGACTTGCAGTAGCCCTGGTGCGAGAAGGTCACCACCAGGTCCTGCTGCGCGATCAGGTCCTCGGAGGTCAGGTCCAGGCGATCGACCATGATGGTCGTGCGCCGCTTGTCGCCGTACTGGTCGCGGATTTCCAGCAGCTCGCGGCGGATCTCGGTCAGCAGGCGCGTGTCGCTGCCCAGGATGTCCAGCAGGTCGGCGATCTGCACCGTCAGCTCGCCGTATTCGTCGACGATCTTGTCCCGTTCCAGCCCGGTCAGGCGCTGCAGGCGCATGTCCAGGATGGCCTGCACCTGGCGATCGCTCAGGTAATAGGCGCCATCGATCAGGCCGCGGCCGGTCTCGGTCGGGCGCTGCGCGTCCACGCCCAGGGCGCGGGTCAGCATCTCGCCCACGAAACCGGGCGCGAAGCCCTCGGCGGTCAGCTTGGCGCGGGCTTCTTCCGTGGTCTGCGAGCCGCGGATCAGCGCGATCACGCGCTCGATGTTGGCCAGCGCCACGGCCAGGCCTTCCAGGATGTGCAGCCGGTCGCGCGCCTTGCGCAGCGCAAACAGCGTGCGCCGGCTGACCACCTCGCGGCGGTGGCGGATGAAGGCTTCGAGCACCTCGTGCAGCGTCAGCTGGCGCGGCTGGCCGTCGACCAGCGCCACCATGTTGATGCCGAACACGGCCTGCAGCTGCGTCTGCTGGTACAGGTGATTGAGCACCACCTCCGGCACCTCGCCGCGGCGCAGCTCGATCACCGCCCGCATGCCGTCCTTGTCGGACTCGTCGCGGATCTCGGTGATGCCCTCGATGCGCTTTTCCTTGACCAGCTCGGCGACTTTTTCCAGCAGATGCGCCTTGTTGACCTGGTACGGCAGCTCGAAGATGACCAGGCTGGCCTTGCCGGTCTTCTTGTCCTCCTCGATCTCGACCCGGGCGCGCATGTAGATCTTGCCGCGGCCGGTAGCGTAGGCCTCGCGGATGCCGGCGGCGCCGTTGATGCTGGCGGCGGTCGGGAAATCCGGCCCCGGCAGATGCACCATCAGGCCGTCGAGATCAATTTCCGGGTCATCGATCATCGCCACGCAGGCGTTGACCACCTCGACCAGGTTGTGCGGCGGGATGTTGGTGGCCATGCCCACGGCAATGCCGGTGGAGCCGTTGACCAGCAGGTTCGGCAGGCGCGAGGGCAGCACCGCCGGTTCGCTTTCCTTGCCGTCGTAATTGGGCACGAAATCGACCGTGTCCATGTCGATGTCGGCCAGCAGCTCGCCGGCGATGCGCGACAGGCGCGATTCGGTGTAGCGCATGGCGGCCGGCGAGTCGCCGTCCACCGAGCCGAAGTTGCCCTGGCCGTCGATCAGCGGGTAGCGCAGCGAGAACGCCTGCGCCATGCGCACCAGCGTGTCGTAGATGGCCGAGTCGCCGTGCGGGTGGTACTTACCCATCACCTCGCCGACCACGCGCGCCGACTTCACATGCGCGCGGTTCCAGTGGTGGCTGGATTCGTGCATGGCATACAGCACGCGCCGGTGCACCGGCTTCAGGCCATCCTTCACGTCCGGCAGGGCGCGCCCGACGATGACGCTCATGGAGTAGTCGAGGTAGGAGCGCTTGAGCTCGTCCTCGATGTTCGCGGCAATAACTTCGCGGGCGAACTCGGTCATGCTGTCGCCAAATTAAGGAATGTGGGTATGGAATCGGGGGCGCCTGGGCCGCCACAAACGACGCTCGCGCGGACCCCGCCAGCGGGCTCGGATGCGCGGCATAAATCGCTCCGGTGCGGCGCGAAGTCTAGCACAGGGGGCCTGCCGTCCCGACTCGCCACGGCCTGGGCAAACGCGCGGGATTGTCGCCGGCGCTTGCCCGAACTTGTCGCCGATTACCCCACCGGGGCGGTCGATACCACCGGGCCGGGGCCGCCGTGCCCGGTAGAATTCCGGCCTCGCAAAGTCACCCTTTGAAACGGAGTCAGGCAATGTCCTTTCGCATCGAGCGCGACACCATGGGCGAGCTGGAAGTCCCGGCCGATCGCTACTGGGGCGCGCAAACCGCCCGCAGCCTGAGGTTCTTCGCCATCGGCGACGAGCGCGAGCGCATGCCGCTGGAAGTGATCCACGCCTTTGGCGTGCTGAAACAGGCCGCTGCGCTGACCAACGCCGATCTTGGCCTGATGCCGCAGGACAAGGCCGATCTGATCGCCCGCGCGGCAGCCGAGGTGGCCGACGGCAAGCTCGACGACCACTTCCCGCTGGCGGTGTGGCAGACCGGCTCCGGCACCCAGAGCAACATGAACGTGAACGAGGTGATCGCCAACCGCGCCATCGAAATGGCCGGCGGCGAACTGGGCTCCAAAAAGCCCGTCCACCCCAACGACGACGTCAACAAGAGCCAGTCCTCGAACGACACCTTCCCCACCGCCATGCACATCGCCGCAGCGCGCGAGGTGCACGACGAGCTGCTGCCGGCCCTGCGCCACCTGCGCGACGTGCTGGCCAGAAAAGCTGCCCAGTTCGAGTCCATCATCAAGGTCGGCCGCACGCACATGATGGACGCCGTGCCGCTGACCCTGGGCCAGGAATTCAGCGGCTACGTGCACCAGCTGAACGACGTCATCGACGCCGTGGGCAGCGCCCTGCCGCGGCTGTATCAGCTGGCCATCGGCGGCACCGCGGTCGGCACGGGTCTTAACACCCACCCGCGCTTTGCCGATGCGGTGGCCGACCGCATTGCGGAACTCACCGCCCTGCCCTTCATCACCGCGCCGAACAAGTTCGCGGCGCTGGCCGCGCACGACGCCATCGTGTGGATGAGCGGCGCGCTCAAGACCGCCGCCGCCGCGTGCATGAAGATCGCCAACGACTTTCGCCTGCTGGGCTCCGGCCCGCGCTGCGGCATCGGCGAGCTGTACCTGCCGGAGAACGAACCGGGCAGCTCCATCATGCCCGGCAAGGTCAACCCGACTCAGTCCGAGGCGCTGACCATGGTGGCCGCGCAGGTATTCGGCAACGACGTCGCCATCAATTTTGGCGGTGCCAGCGGGCATCTGGAACTGAACGTGTTCAAGCCGCTGCTGATCAGGAACCTGCTGCAATCGATCCGCCTGCTGACCGACGCCAGCCGCTCCTTCGCCGACCACTGCGTCGCCGGCACCGTGGCCAACGAGCCCCAGATCGCCCAGTACCTGGACCGCAACCTGATGCTGGTGACCGCGCTGAACCCGCACATCGGCTACGACAACGCCGCCAAGGCGGCCAAGAAGGCGCACCACGAGAACCTGACGCTCAAGGAATCCGTGGTCGCACTCGGCCTGCTCAGCCCCGAGGATTTCGACCGCCTGATCCGCCCGGCGGACATGCTGGGGCCGGGTTGAGGAAACGTCGTCAGCAGGCACGCAACAGAATGCAAGCGCCCATGACCGAACTTCTGGAACCTTATCTCGCCCGCCTCGGCATTACGGGCACGCTCTCGCCCACACCCGAAGCGCTGTTAGCACTGCACCGCGCGCATGCGCTCGGCGTGCCGTACGAGAACCTCGACGTACAGCTGGGCCAGCCGCTGACGACCGACCCCGCGGGAGCGCTCGCCAAGCTGGCTGCCGGGCGCGGCGGCTGGTGTTACGAAATGAACGGTGCCTTCGGCGCCGCGCTGACACTGCTCGGCTTTTCGGTGACGCGCCTGGCCGGCGGCGTGCAGCGGGCAGCCCTGGGTGACGCCGTGCTCGGCAACCATCTGGTGCTCAAGGTGGTGATCGACGGCGCCGCCCTGCTGTGCGACGTCGGCTTTGGCGATGGCCTGCTCGAGCCGATCCCGCTTCAGGAAGGCCACTATCGGCAAGGCGCGCTGGGCTTTCGCCTGCAGCGTCTCGACGATGGCCTGTGGCGTTTCCATGGCGACGCCAGAACCGGCGGCGCGCCGTCGTTCGATTTTGCCGATGCACCGGCCGACGAGGCCCTGCTGGCGCGGCAATGCGCCGCCTTGCAGAGCGCCCCGGAATCGCCATTCGTACTCAATGCAGTGGTGCAACGGCACCGGCCGGACGGGCATGTCGCCCTGCGCGGCCGGGTGCTGCGCACCCTGACGACGGACGGGGTGCGCGAGCGAACGCTGGACGGCCCGGACGACTATGCGGCGACGCTGGTTCGTGAGTTCGGGCTCGAACTGCCGGCCGCGGCGCTGTGGCCGCGGATCGTTGCGCGCCACGCGGCACTGTTCGGATAAGAAATAGCGAGCCGCACGGTGGGCAAAGCGCAGCGTGCCCACGCCGGTTTATAGGTAGGCGAATAAACCGACGCCACCCGTTTACCCTGTGGACCATGCAACAACTTTTCGTCGGGAATCCCATCGACAAATGCAAGCGTCAGGATTTATCGATAACGAGCCGTTCCGGATGATTTAAATCCACGCGGGCAGCTGCGCTTTGCCCGCCCTACGCTTCTCGATTTGGCCGCTCGATATCAGCCCAACCCGCATGAACTGTGGGCGAGGAAGCATCCGTGCCCGGCAACGCCGGCTATCAAGGCGTCGGCGCACGGCTGGGCGTGCACGGCAGTCACGTCAAGACGATCGCGACGGCGATGCGGTCCGGCAAGCTCAGCACGTTGACGGCGCACGGCGGCGCGTTGGCGGAAACCTTGCGTGCCGCCCAGCGCGAACTGGCCCGCCGGCGGGCCAAAGTCGAGCATGTGTTTCGCGATCTGAGGATTCGTTTCGGCTACGCCAAGGCGCATTACAGGGAGCTGGCGAAGAATTTGAGTCGCTTCGTGTGCCTGGCGGCGCTGTCGAAGGTGCTCACGGGCGACGCGTACGTGCGCCGTCAGGGGCACGGTACGCCCTGAACAGGAACAAGGCCGGAAAACCGAGGGCCAAATCAAGGATGAATGAGTGGAATCGTGAAAAAAACCGTTCTCCGAGAAACGAAACAGGCCGCAGGCTACGCTTCGTGCAGAGGTTCTTAAGGATTTTTTAAGCATTTGTGGCGTAGTGTCCATTGCAGGTAGAAGGCTGGCCTCTGATTGATTTGAGCCTTGGGAATCAGCGGGAAGATCTTGATATGAAAAGGCGCAGGATGGGATCTGGAATCCGCCGACTTGGCTTGTTGCTATTGGGCATCGTCGCGGGGGCGCAGGCTTTCGAGCCGTTGCCGGAAAAACCCATTGCACCGGCCACAAACCCAACTACACCCGCCAAGGTGGCCCTGGGCAAGGCGCTGTATTTCGATCCGCGCCTGAGTGTGGATGGTTCGGTGTCCTGCAACTCCTGCCACAACGTGATGGGCGGCGGCGAAGATGGCCGATCATTCTCCATGGGGGTGCGTGGGCAATTGGGCGGCCGCTCATCGCCCACGGTTTGGAATGCCGCTTTCCTGTCGGTGCAGTTCTGGGATGGACGCGCGCCCAGCCTGGAGGAACAGGCCAAGGGGCCGATGATCAACCCCGTTGAGATGGGTAACCCCGATCATGCAGCGGTGGTCAAGCGCCTGCAAGGAATCGAGGGATACAAGCCCTTGTTCAAGCAAGCCTTCAATGCGCCGCAGATCACCATCGACCGGGTCGCGCAGGCCATTGCCGCCTACGAGCGGACCTTGATCACCCCCGACAGCTCCCTGGATCGTTATCTGAAGGGGGACAAGAAGGCCCTGAACGAGAGTCAGGTGCGTGGCATGCAGGCCTTCCAGGATGTCGGTTGCGTGGCCTGCCACAGCGGGGCGGCTTTCGCCGGTCCGGCCTTGCCCGAAGGGCAGGGGTTTTACCAGAAGCTTCCGACGTTTCCCGGCAGTGCCTATGACGCCAAGTATCGTCTGACGGAAGATACGGGCCGCTTTCAGGTGACCCATCAGGAAGCCGATCGCCACATGTTTCGGGTGCCGACGCTGCGCAATGTCGCCTTGACCGCGCCCTATTTCCACAACGGCTCCGTGCCGACGCTGGAGGAGGCGGTGCGTGTCATGGCGAAGGCCCAGCTGAACAAGGAGCTGGACGATGGGCAAGTGCTCGATCTGACCGCCTTCCTCGGCGCCCTGACCGGAACCTTTCCCCGTCAGGAAATGCCCCAGCTGCCGCCGACTCCGGGCCGAACCGCATTTGCGCCGTGAAGTGCGCTGAATTCCGCTGCCGGGAGCCGACATGCGGGGGCCGCGCTGAGCAGAGGCAGGGGGTTAACCGCGGCCGCGCTCAGCACCCGCCGACCGGGTGGGCGGCGATCAGCCGCGCCTGGGCGGCCTGAAGTGCGTCACTGATGGCGACCGGGTAGGGCTCGGCCGCCGGCTGCAGGTCACGCAGCGCCGCCGGCAGGCGTGCCACCTGCGCCGCGGCGTTGGCGCGCGCCTCGGCAAGCCCTACCCGTCCGGCCGCCAGGCGCCGGCCGCCCTGCATGACGCACTCCAGCAGCGGCTCGCCGGGCAGGTTTTCGTCGTGGCGGGCGATGGTGTCGCCCGCCGCAAGACCGTTCTCGTAGCGGCGGAACACCTGCTTGCGGCCCGGCAGACTGAGCTTGCCCGGCGACAGCTTGCCGCAGTCGTGCCCGCCGTAGGCCACCAGTTTGTAGGCGGCATCCAGGTACGGCCGGTCGGCGACCACATCCACTGCGGTGCCGACGCCGAAGCCGTCGATCGGCGCGCCATCCGCCAGCAGGGCGGCGATGACGTGTTCGTCCAGGCCGCCACTGGCCATGATGCGCACCTCGCCCAGACCCGCCGCGTCCAGCAGCGCCCGGCTGGCCTTGGCCAGTGCGCCCAGATCGCCGGAATCGAGCCGCACCGCGCCCACCCTGAAGCGCTCGCCAAGACGCTGGCGCAGCTCGATGACCCGGCGCACGCCGTCGAGCGTGTCGTAGGTGTCCACCAGCAGCGTGGTGCCGGGGAATTGCGCCGCGAAGCGCTCGAACGCCTCCTGCTCGGTGGCGTGCGCCTGCACGTAGCTGTGCGCCACGGTGCCGGCGACGGGAATGCCGTAGCGGCGCCCGGCCTCGACGTTGGAGCTGCCGGCATAGCCGGCGATGTACAGCGCCCGGGCGCAGGCGACCGCCGCGTCCACGCCGTGCGCCCGGCGGGCACCGAAGTCCACCACCGCCCGGCCGCCGGCCGCCTGCACCACCCGCTGTCCCTTGCTGGCCACCAGCGTCGGGTAGTGCAGCAGGTTCAGCACCGCGGTCTCGACCATCTGCGCCTCGGGCATGGGCGCCTCGACGGTCAGCAGCGGCTCGTGGGCGAACAGCGGCATGCCCTCGGCCAGGGCATGAACGTCTCCGGTAAACCGCAGCGCCCGCAGGCGCTCCAGAAAATCGCCGCTGAAGGTGCCGAGCGAGCGCAAATAGTCGATGTCCTGGCCACTGACGGCGAATGCCTCCAGGCAGTCCAGCACCTGCTCCAGGCCGCAGGCGAGCAGGAAATTGCGCCCCGGCGGCAGCTTGCGCGCGAACACGTCGAACACCGCCGGCGCCGTCATGCCCTCGGCCCAGTAGGCCTGCAACATGGTCAGTTCGTACAGGTCGGTGAACAGCGCCGGCACGGGCGGGCTGCTCATTGCAGCTGCGCTCCGGCCGCCCGCAGCTGGGCAAGCGCCCGCGCGCCGTCACCGGGCGCCAGATCGACCGCCCGCACCGCGGCCGCCAGCACCACCACCCGGTAACCGAGGGCCAGCGCGTCGAGCGCCGTCGCCCGCACGCAGTAATCGGTGGCAAGACCGGTCACCACCACGGTGGTGATGCCGCGCGCCCGCAGCAGGGCGTCGAGTCCGGTCGCCTGTCCGGCGCCGGAACGCGGATCGCGGACCGAAAAACCCGAATAACCATCCTCGCCTTCGCTGCCCTTGGATACCACAGGTCCGCTCACCCTGAGCGCCGGGTGAAATGCCGCGCCCCAGGTGTCCCGCACGCAATGCACCGGCCACGGCCCGCCATCGGGCATGAAATGCGGCGTATGCGGCGGATGCCAGTCGCGGGTATAGAACACGCCGCCACCGGCGGCCTGCGCCTTGGCGATCTGGGCGTTGATGACCGGCACCACCGCCTCGCCGTCCGGCACGTACAGGCTGCCGGCCGGGTCGGCGAAATCGTTCTGCACGTCCACCACCAGCAGGGCGGTGCGGGCGTCGTACTGCATGGATGCTGGCCTCGCGTTGGCGCCGCGCCATCATGCGGCAGGAACAACTCGACCGGCCAGCGGGCGCGGCCGCGGTTGACGCCGATCATGGCCCGTCGCCGCCTGTGACACCAAGATGACTCACCCCTCACCCGGAGACACTGCCATGCCCGTCGCCGAGATATGCAGCCGCGGCGTCGTCATCGCCAATCCGGATAACTCCCTGCGCACGGTCGCCGAGCTGATGCGCGTGCATCACGTGGGCAGTGTGGTCGTGACCCGCGACGACGCCGGCCTGTGCCGGCCGCTTGGCATCATCACCGACCGCGACATCGTGCTGGCGCTGGTCGCCAAGGACGTGTCGCCGGACGCCGTCAGTGCCGGTGACGTGATGAGCGAGCCGCTCGAAACCATCGATGAAAACGACGAGGTGTGGACGGCGCTGGAGCGCATGCGCAGCCGCGGCGTGCGCCGCCTGCCGGTGCTGGGGGCGCGCGGCGAGCTGGTCGGCATCGTCAGCGCCGATGACCTGCTGGAACTGGTCGCCGAAGAACTCTCCAGTCTGGCGCGCATCATCGGCCGCGAACAGCGCCAGGAAGTCAGCCGCCGCAGCAACTGACGCGCCGCAGCCGTCGGGCGGCAGCGGCAGACCGTCGCAGGTGCTGCTCGCCGCCCTGGAAAGCCTGACGGGGACGGCCTCAGCCCTCCCCCGTCCGGGCTGCGCCGGCACGCTCGGGGCGGTCTCCCAAGCGCACCTCGCCCGGCGCGACTGGCAGCGGGCGCCCGCTCAGATCGGCCAGCGTGTAGCGATCCAGTTCGGCCAGAAAGGCCCGCGTCGCGCCCATCAGCACGCCGGCCAGGCCGCACTGCGGCAGGATGCGGCAGGTGTTGGTGGCCGCATCGAAACACTCCACCAAGTCAAAGCCCGGCTCGGTGGTGCGCGCCACCTGGCCGATGTTGATGTCCTTGGCCGGCCGCGCCAGGCGCAGGCCGCCCTGCTTGCCGCGGCTGGTCGTCACGTGGCCCTGGCGGCCCAGCCAGTGCACCACCTTGACCAGGTGGTGGCGGGAAATGCCGTAGTAGTCGCTCAGTTCGGTGACGGTGACGCGCCGCTGCGGCTGCTGGGCAAGGTAGATCAGCACCCGGAAGCAGTAATCGGTAAACAGCGTCAGTTGCATCGGTGTCGTTGGCGTGGCGGTTCGGATGACGGGGCGCAGTACCCGCCGGTGAATTATGTGCCGCGCCTTCTTCTGGGCCGCTGGCAACGCCATTGCACACCTGACTGCCGTCAAGACCGCTCTTATTGATGTATTCAAAATGCAACTTCAGATGCGCCAGGCGGCGTATCCGGCCATGCGGCTGCTGCGACCACCCGATCAGGAGACTTCCATGTTTTGTTACCAGTGCGAACAGACCACCCGCACCCGCGCCGGCGACGGCTGCGCCAACGTCGTCGGCACCTGCGGCAAGGATGCCGTTACCGCCGACCTGCAGGATCTGCTGATCCATCTGGTCAAGGGCGTGTCGATGTACGCCCACCGAGCGGCCGAGCTGGGCGCCCGCGACCGTGACGTGGACGTGTTCGTGATCGAGAGCCTGTTCACCACGCTGACCAACGTCAATTTCGACCCGGCGCGTTTCGAGACGCTGATCGGCCAGGCCACCGCCATGCGCGAGCGCGCCAGGGCCTGCTACGAAGCGGTCTGCGCCAAGGCCGGCCAGGTGCCCGAGCAACTCGCCGGCCCGGCCGCCTGCGACCCCGGCCAGGCCATGGACCAGTTGCTGCAAAAGGCCCGGGAAGGCGCGATCACGGTCGGCCTGGATCGCGTCGGCGCCGATGTGGTCGGCCTGCGCGCGCTGGTGCTGTACGGCATAAAGGGCGCGGCGGCGTACTTCGAGCACGCCCACGTGCTGGATCAGGACGACCCGGCCATCTACGCGCAATTTCACCGCCTGCTGAATTTCCTGGCTGAAAACCCGACCGGCGTGGATGACCTGCTGGGCCGGGCGCTCGAAGTCGGCGCCCTGAACTATCAGGTAATGCAGCAGCTCGACGCCGCCGCCACCGGCCGCTATGGCCATCCGGAACCGACCGAGGTCCGCACCACGCCGCGCGCCGGCAAGGCGATCCTGGTCAGCGGCCACGACCTGCGCTACCTGGAGCAGGTGCTCGAACAAAGCGCCGGGCTGGGCATCAACGTCTACACCCACGGCGAGCTGCTGCCGGCGCACGCCTACCCGGGCCTGAAGCGCTACCCGCACCTGGCCGGCAACTACGGCACCGCCTGGCAGAACCAGCACACGGAGTTCGCCGAATTTCCGGGCGCCATCGTGATGACCTCCAATTGCCTGATCGAGCCGCAGCCGGCCTACCGCGCGCGCATCTTCACCAGCGGCCCGGTCGGCTGGCCGCAGGTGCCGCACATCGCCGGCCGCGACTTCCGCCCGGTGATCGAGGCCGCGCTGGCGACGCCGGGCTTTGCGACCGACGCTGCGCCGCGCAGCATCACGGTCGGCTTTGCCCGCAACGCCGTGCTGGGCGCCGCCGAACAGGTGGTCGGCGCGGTCAAGTCCGGCGCGCTGAAGCACTTCTTCCTGATCGGTGGCTGCGACGGTGCCAAGCCGGGCCGCAACTACTACACCGAACTGGCCGAAAAGGTGCCGCAGGACTGCGCCATCCTGACACTGGGCTGCGCCAAGTTCCGCTTCAACGACCACGATTTCGGCAGCATCGGCGGCCTGCCGCGGCTGCTCGACGTCGGCCAGTGCAACGACAGCTACTCGGCCATCCAGATCGCACTGGCGCTGGCCGATGCCTTCGACTGCGGCGTCAACGACCTGCCGCTGTCGCTGGTGCTGTCCTGGCTGGAGCAAAAGGCAGTCGCCGTGCTGCTGACGCTGCTGCACCTTGGCGTGCGCAACATCCGCCTGGGCCCAAGCCTGCCGGCCTTCCTGACCCCGGCGGTGGTGCAGGTGCTGGTGGACACCTTTGCCCTGACGCCGATCGGCGAGCCGCAGGCGGACCTGGACGCCATGCTGACGGCAGCCTGACCGGGCACGGCGGGCCGTCGCCCTTCGCCATCCGGACATCGTCAAAGACACAAAAAAAGCCCGGTCGACATCCGCCGACCGGGCCCATTCCGCCGTCCGAGCGCCGCCGCTCAGACGTTGAAGATATCCATCTGCCGCGGAATGATGTCGTTGCAGACCACGATGTATTTCTCGCGTATCTGCAGCGCCTCACCCGCGCGTGTCAGGCGGTAGCGGTAATGGCCGAAGAACATGTCGGTGCGCTGTTCTTCGTGTTTGTAGGTGTTGACCTGGAAATTGGCGGTGGCAATGACTTCGTCGGCCGTCGCCTGGCGCAGACGGATGTTGGTGACGAAATGCCGCGTGCGCGGCAGGCGCAGCAGGGATGAGGACAGCCCGGACTCGATGCGCCACACGCGGTCGCCCATGCGGTCGCGGTTGCCGCAGTAGATGAGCGAGATCTCACCCTTCGGGTTGTCGATCAGCACGTCGTCGTCGTCCCAGGACGGCGCCCAATAGACGGCATCGTCCTGGTACAGGGCCAGCCAGTCGTGCCAGCGGCGCTCATCCAGGCAGTCGGCTTCTTCCAGCAGCAGTTCGATAACGGCGTCCTTGAGCACGGGATCAGGCCGCATGGCGCTTGGCCTCCTCGCGGCGCAGGCCTTCGGTCATCAGCTTCAGCCAGTGGCGGTACTCGCCGTGGTAGAGCGTCTCGTCGGCAAAGCGGCTGGCGCTGACCTGCGGCTGGAAGCCCAGCTCACGCGCCGGCTCATCGGCGCCCACGATGCGCCGCTTCATGCCGCGGTCGAAGTCCTGCCACTCGGCGTTGCGCCCGGCGTAGCCGCTCTGGCAGGCGTCGAACTCGGTCAGGTCATCCGGCGTGGCGATGCCGCTGGCACCGTAGAAGTCCTCGTACTGGCGCACGCGCCGCTCGCGTGCCTCGACCGATTCGCCCTTGGGGGCCACGCAGTAGGCGTGGACCTCGGTTTCGTCCGGCGCGATCGGCCGCCACGAGCGCAGCTGGGTGGAGATGCCGTCGAACAGGATGACGTTGGGGTAGATCAGCACCTGGCGCAAACGCCCGGCCATCCACTTGGCCTGCAGCGGGCCGACACGGGCTTCCAGGGCGTCGTACTGCATGCCCAGCGCCCGGTCGCGGAAGTTGGGCACGTCCGACCAGATCATGACGTGGCCGTTGCCCAGGTCGTAATTGCCGTTCTGGGTGTTGTGCAGGTCGACCTTGATGGCCTTGACGTTGTCGGTGCCGCCGGCCGCCGCCGCCTGCTTGGCGCGCTCCTGCGCCAGGCGAAAGTAGGATGCGTGCACGATGTCGACGTGGTAACCGTCGACGCCGTTTTCGGCCTGCATCTTCCAGTTGCCGCGGTGGGTGTAGACCGAGTGCCCGCGCAGGACCTCCAGGCCATCCACCGACTGGTTGGCGAACAGCTCCAGGAACGGCGCGGCCGCGGCCAGGTGGGTCTTGATGTCCGGCACGTCCGCATTCAGGCTGGCGAAGATGAAGCCGTGGTAGCTGGCCACGTGCGGCACGGGCGTCAGGCCATAGTCGGCCTTGCTCCAGTCGTCCGGATAGGCC
This sequence comes from Immundisolibacter cernigliae, assembly GCF_001697225.1. Classification (GTDB taxonomy): domain Bacteria; phylum Pseudomonadota; class Gammaproteobacteria; order Immundisolibacterales; family Immundisolibacteraceae; genus Immundisolibacter; species Immundisolibacter cernigliae. The sequence goes on along the minus strand of NZ_CP014671.1, from coordinate 2,705,610 downwards.
CCGCCGGCCTCGTCCTTGACGTCCAGCAGCGTGCCCTGGTTGTTGTAGACCCAGCCGTGGTACGGGCAGGCCCAGTGCTTGGCATTGCCGCGTGCCTTGCGGCAGACCATGGCACCGCGGTGCGAGCAGGCGTTGATGAAGCCGCGCAGCTGCCCATCGGCGCCGCGGCTGATGATGACCGGCTGACGGCCGATGACGGTGGTCAGGTAGTCGTGGGGTTTGGGGATCTGGCTGTCGTGGCCGATGTAGATCCAGGTCGCCTCCCAGACGTGCTTGATCTCGAGCTCGAACAGGTCCGGGTCCGTGTACAGCGAGCGGTGGACCTTGAAGGTCTCGCCCGGCTTGTCGACGATGCGCCAGGTGATGTCTTGGATGCGCATGGGGGCCTCCGCGGGGTGAAGGGAAAGGCGCTGACCGTGCGGTCGGCACAGGCACGTCATGATAAAGGACGAAGCGACATGGTGCGCCCCCGGCGAGTCCGGGGTTGAACGTGTCGCCGCCCGGCCTGCTCGATGGAGCCAGTCAATACGCCCGGCATCCGTCGGCGGCGCAAAGCCGAACGACGGATGCCGGAGGCTACGTGTCAGCGGTACTTACGCGCGCACAGCTCGGCCCAGGCCTTGCCGCTGGCCACGGTCAGGGCGCGCCAGTCGTCCGGCAGGTCCTCGTACGGCGCGCGGCACGGGCCGGCCTTGATGTAGCCGGCGGCGTTGCAGCGGATTTTTTCCACCTGCACGTTGTACTTGGAGAATTCCTTGAAGTCCGGGATGGCGTTGGGCAGGCCGTGCAGGTCGTGCATGATCTCGCCCATGCGCGCCTTGTCGCCGGCGTCGATGGCTCGCTGCAGGGCGACCACCGGCTCCGGCCCCATGGCGCAGCTGGTCGACCACATGCCCTTGAGGCGATCGCCGACCAGGTCGTAAGCCATCGGCGCGGCAAAGTCGATCGGCAGGAACTGCACATGCGGCGCGGCGTCCATGCTGGCCGGCAGGTCGATCAGCATGTTCTTCGGGTCCATCAGGTTGCCGACGTACTTGCAGGTGACCACCGTCGGGCAGTGCTTGCCGACGCCTTCCCAGAACTCGACCGGGAAGGTCGATTTGAAAAACAGCGGGTTGGCATAAACCATCAGCGCCATTTCCGGCACTGCCTCGGCCAGATCGGCATAGAACTTGACCGAGTTGGTGATGGTCGGGGTCTGCCACAGCGGCAGGCCGACGAAGCCGCCTTCCACGCCCAGCTCACGAAACTTGCGCATCTGGCGCACGGTTTCCTTGGTGCCCAGCGTGGTGATGCCGGCGAACACCGGCACCCGGCCGCGCGCCACCTCGATGATGGTGCGGGTGAAGGCGAGTTTCTCTTCCAGCGTCAGCGCCGCGCACTCGCCGGTAGTGCCGTTGGCGGCGATCGAGCCGATACCGGCGGCGATCAGCTGCTCGGTCATGCGCGCGGTTTCGTCAAGATCGACCGAATCCTCGTACTGCCAGCCGCCCTGCCCTTCCTTGCACGGCGTCGGGATCATGGCAGATACGCCGCGGACATCATCTTTGGTCAACATGGGCAGGGCCTCCTGGCATCGGAAAAGGGCGGCAATGGTAGCCGGTCCGGGGGTGCGCGTGACCGGCCGCTACTCATAACGCAGTTCCCCGGCCTCGCCCCAGAACACTCGGTACACGTATACGGTGTAGGCGATGATGGCCGGCAGGGTGATGACCACGCCGACCAGGATGAACTTGAGCGACTCGGGCGCCGCAGCAGCCTGCCAGGCGGTAAGGCGATCGACCACCAGATAGGGATACAGGCTGTAGGCAAGCCCGATCGCCGCCAGCACGAACAGCCCCACGGCGCAGGCAAACGGCTCCCACGGCCGCGGCAGATCCTGCTGGCACAGGCGCTTCAGGCGCCGGTCGGCGACCAGCAACAGTACCGCCGTGGCCAGCGGCACCTGCAGCAGCAGGATGAACTCGGGCATGGCGAACCACTTGTCGAAGATGCGCTCACTGACCAGCGGCGTGGCGACCGACACCGCCGCCAGGCCGAGCGCCGTCCCCCACAGCGCTCGCCGCGCCCAGCCGGCGGCGCGCTGCTTGAGCGCCGGGCCGGTTTTCATCAGCAGCCAGGTGGCGCCAAGCAGCGCGTAGCCTGCCATCAGACACAGGCCGATCAGGGTCGCAAACAGAAACGGCCACAGCCCGCCGGCAAAGCCCAGGATGTACTTGCCGAGCATGAAGCCCTGCGCGAACGCCGCCAGCGCCGAGCCGGCCACGAAGGCGCGGTTCCACAGCGCCTTGTGGTCGGCGTGGGCCTTGACCCGGAAATCGAAGGCCACGCCGCGCAGGATCAGGCCGATCAGCATGAACGCCACCGGCAGGTAGAGCGCCGTCAGCACCACGCCATGCGCGTGTGGAAAGGCCACCAGCAGGATGCCGGCGCCCAGCACCAGCCAGGTTTCGTTGGCATCCCAGAACGGGCCGATGGAAGCGATCATGCGGTCCTTGTCGGCATCGTCCACCAGCGGCAGCAACAGGCCGACACCCAGGTCGAAGCCGTCCAGCACCACGTAGGCCAGCATCGCGACGCCCATCAGGCCCATGAAGATCAGCGGCAGCGCCTGGTCCATCACACGCCCTCCACGGTGCCTTGCGCCGTGCCGGCCTTGCGCGCCATGTAGAACAGCACCCACACGTAGGCGACGATCAGCACCGCGTACAGCGTCAGGTACAACCCCAGACTCAGTGCGATCATGCTGGCCGGCACGTCGGAAGCCGCGTCCGCAGTCTTGAGGACGCCGTACACCAGCCACGGCTGGCGGCCGATCTCGGTCGTGTACCAGCCGGCCAGCACCGCCAGCCAGCCCGAAAACGTCATCACCAGCAGGCCGCGCTGGACCAGCGCCGTGGGCTCGCCCCGGCGCAGCGTCTGCCAGGCCGCCAGCCAACTGACCGCCAGCATCAGCAGGCCCACGCCGACCATGATCCGAAACGCGAAGAACAGCGGCGCCACCGGCGGGTGGTCCGGAAAGCTGTTCAGGCCGCGCAGTTCGCCATTCCAGTGGTGAGTCAGGATCAGGCTGGCCGCGTCGGGGATGGTGATCTCGAAGCGGTTGCTGCGCGTGCGTTCATCCGGCCAGGCGAAGAGCCGCAGGTCGGCACCGCGCTCGGTGTCCCATATGGCCTCCATGGCGGCGATCTTGGCCGGCTGGTGCTCCAGCGTGTTCAGGCCGTGCAGATCGCCGATGAAAATCTGCACCGGAATCAGTGCCGCCGCCAGCAGCACACCGGTGCGAAGCGTTGCCGCGACCTCGGTGCTGCGCTCGCCGCGCAGGCGCCGGTAGGACGACAGCCCGGCCAGCAGAAACGCCACCGTCAGCCCGGAGGCCAGCAGCATGTGCGTCAGCCGGTATGGGAACGAGGGGTTGAAGATCACCGCCCACCAGCTGGCGGCGTGCGCCTGGCCGTCGATCATCACGTATCCGGCCGGGGTCTGCATCCAGGAATTGAGCGCCAGAATCCAGAACGCCGAAAGGCTGGTGCCGACCGCCACCAGCACGGTCGCCAGCAGATGCATGCGCTCGGACACGCGCCCGCGGCCGAACAGCATCACGCCCAGGAAGGTCGCCTCCAGGAAAAATGCCGTCAGCACCTCGTAGCCGAGCAGCGGCCCGGCGATGTTGCCCACCCGCTGCATGTAACCCGGCCAGTTGGTGCCGAACTGGAAGCTCATGGTCACGCCGCTGACCACGCCCAGCGCGAACGACAGCGCAAATACCTTGACCCAGGTGCCATAGGCAGCCTGCCACCGGGCGCCATCGTTGGCCCGCCCGCGCAGCTTGAAATACAGCAGCACCCAGGCCAGCGCCATGTTGATGCTGGGAAACAGGATGTGAAAGCTGATGTTGGCGGCAAACTGCAGGCGCGCCAGCAGCAGCGGATCGGCGAGCGCACTCATATCCGGTTGACCTCGTTACGGAAAACGCCGTTCACGGCCTTCAGCGACCGCCGTCCAGCCATACCTTGCACGCCAGCGAGCCGGCGATCATGGCCGCGACAAACAACCACGGCTCGGCGGTACCCAGCGTCAGCGCGACCAGCGCCGGACCGGGACAGTACCCGGCCAGTCCCCAGCCGATGCCAAACAGCGCAGCGCCACTGAGCAGCTGGCCGTCCACCCGCCGCTTGGCCGGTAAATGAAACTGGCTGTCCAGCCGCGGCCGCGACCGGCGCAACACCCACGGGAACAACAACGCGGTAACACCGGCGCCGCCGCCCATGACCAGGATCAGGCTCGGATCCCAGGTGCCAGCCAGGTCCAGGAAGGCGAGCACCTTGTTCGGGTCGATCATCTGCGCCAGCGCGAGTCCCACCCCGAACAACACACCGCACAGCACCGCCGCCAGCACCCGCCTCACGGCTGCACCCCGAGCAGGTGGCGCGTTATATACACAGTGAGCATGCCGCAGCCGACGAAGGTCATCGTCGCCACCAGCGAGCGCAACGAGCGCCGGCCCAGGCCGCACACGCCATGACCGCTGGTGCAGCCGCTGCCAAGACGGGTGCCAAACCCGACCAGAAAGCCCGCCGCCAGCAACAGTCCGACCGGGAAGCCCTGGCGCGGCGCAAAGGCGTGCGGCGTCAGCCACCAGAATGCCGCGCCGCCGGCCAGCATGCCGGCGATGAAGGCCACGCGCCACGCGGTGTCGCCGGCATGACGCACCAGGGCGCCGTTCAGGATGCCGCTGATGCCGGCGATGCGGCCGTTCAGGTACAGCAACAGCACGGCCGCCAGACCGATCAAAAGGCCACCGCCAAGGGCGGTGTACGGGGTGAACTGACTCACGGTTACCTCACAGGATGTTCACGGGCAACTTCAGATAGGCCGTACCGTTGTCGTCCGGCGGTGGCATTTGACCGGCGCGGATGTTGACCTGGATGGCTGGCAGCAGCAGGCGGGGCACCGGCAGCGTGGCGTCACGCGCCGTGCGCAGGGCCACGAAGGCGTCCAGGTCAATGCCGTCGCGAAGGTGGATGTTGCCGGCACGCTGGGCCGCAACGGTGGTCTGGCACTGCGCCTGGCGGTCCGTGGGCGGGTAATCGTGACAGACGAACATGCGCATCGGACCGCCCAGCGCGTACAGCCGCTGCACCGAGTGGTACAGCGTGGCCGCATCGCCACCCGGAAAGTCGCAGCGCGCGCTGCCCACGTCCGGCATGAACAGCGTATCGCCGATGAACACGGCATCGCCGATCAGGTAGCTCATGCTGTCGCCGGTGTGCCCCGGCGTGGCCATGACCCGGATGGCGAGATCGCCCAGCGGCAGGCTGTCGCCGTCCTGCAGCAGGCGATCGAACTGCGAGCCGTCCCTTGGGAACCCGTCACCGAGGTTGAAGATGCGGGCGAAGGTCTGCTGCACCTGGCAGATGCCTGCGCCCACAGCCAGTGGTGCGCCGAGCTGCTCCCTCAGATACGCGGCGGCGGTCAGGTGATCGGCGTGGGCATGGGTCTCCAGAATCCAGGCCACCTCCAGCTCGCGCTCGCGCACCGCCTGCAACAGGTGATCGGCACCGCTCCTGCCGGTGCGCGCCGCCGCGGCGTCGTAGTCCAGGACCGGGTCGATGATGACGGCCTGTCGACTGCGGGCATCGGCGACCAGATACGACCAGCTGCCGGTCGGCGGATCAAAGAACGTCTGCACTTCATAACCCATGATCGAACGCCCCTCCTCGCTGGCTGGAAATGCGTAACGCGTCACAGCCAACTGTCATTAGCGGCTCCTAATCTATGGATCTCGCCGCCTCGCCCTCCACGATACGCAACAGCAATGTCAGCCGACAACGAACATTGGGACGCCTTGCGCCAAGCCACGGCAATGCTAAAGGCAATCGGCAACACCCATCGCCTGCTCGTACTGTGCGCGCTGGCGCAGCAGCCCATGGCCGTGTGCGATCTGAACCGCCGGGTGCCGATCGCCCAGTCGGCGCTCTCGCGGCATCTGGCACGCCTGCGCAGTGCCGGGCTGGTGGTCGCCCAGCGCGACGGCCCAAGGATCCGCTATGCGCTGGCCAACGCCCGAACCCGCCGGCTGATCGAAGCGGTGTGCACCGAATACCGGATACGCGGTTTCGTGGCGGACTCGGCCGCGGCCCCAGCCGGCCGCATTCATGCCGATCCGGCTGTCACCGCCGACGCAGTGGCACGCCTTTGACGCAGGCGTGCCAGCCCGTGCTCGGCCAATGAGTACAGCGCCGGCACCACCAGCAGGGTAAGCACGGTCGAGCTGATCATGCCGCCGATGATGGTCACCGCCAGCGGTCCGTTGGCCTCGAAGCCGGTGCCAAAGCCCAGCGCCGCCGGCAGCATGGCCAGAATGATGGTCAGCGAGGTCATCAACACCGGGCGCAGGCGGACCGGGCAGGCCTCCAGCAACGCCTGATCGACGTCGCGCCCGTCGGTGCGCAGCTGGTTGGCCAGATCCACCAGCAGGATGGAATTCTTGGCCACCAGTCCTACCAGCAGCACCATGCCGATCATCGAGTAGATGTTCAGCGTCATGTCGAACAGCCACAGGCCGAACAGCGCCCCGACCGCCGCCAGCGGCTGGGCCACCATGATGATCAGCGGCTGCACCAGCGAGTTGAACTGGCTGGCCAGAACCATGTACAGCAACACCACCGCCAGGCCGAAGGTGCCGCTGAGGATGCGCACCGTGTCCGCATAGTCCTTGGTCACCCGCACCAGTTCCAGCGTGTAGCCCTCCGGCAGCTGACCGACAGCCGCCTTTACGGTGGCGATGGCCTCGTTCAGCGGCACCTTCGGTTCGGCGTAGAAATTGGCCGCATAGCGCAGGTCGTAGCGCGAGATCAGCGCCGGCCCCAGCCGCTCCTCGAAGCGCGCCACGGTGTCGGCACGCACCAGTTCGCCGCTGGTGCTGCGCAGGTAAATGCGCCGCAAATGCTCGGGGCGCGTCACCTGCCCATCGACTGCCTTCACGCGCACGTCGTAACGCTCGCCATCGCCCGGCTCGTCATTGAAATAGGCCACGTCCTGGCCGCCCATCAACAGATTCACCGCCTGCGCCACGGTGGCGGCGTTCAGACCCAGGCTGGCGGCCCGCACGCGGTCGATTTCGAGCTTGTACTGCGGCAGGTCGAGCTTGAGGTCCAAATCCAGGTAGCCGAGCTCGGGGTGCTCGACCGACAGCTTGCCATGCAGGTCCTTGGCCAGTCCGGCCACTCGCGTCAGGTCGACGCCGCGCAGCACGAACTGCAACGGCTCGCCACGGGCACCCTGCACGGCCGGCACGCGCCCGGCGAAGGCCTCGATGCCCGGAATGTCGCCCAGCGCAGCCTGCACACGGCGAATCACCTCGTACTGATGCACCGAACGTTGCTCGGCCGGCACCAGCCGCACGAACACCATGCCCTGGCTGACCTGGCCGATCGGGCCGATGCCGACCGACGACCAGTAGTCGCGCACCTCGGGCTGCTGTTTGAGCAGCGCCTCGACATCGCGCATCCGGCGCTCGGAGTACTCGAGACTCGACCCCAGCGGCGTCTTGAAGCTCACCAGAAAACCGTCCTCGTCGACATCCGGTTCGAAGGTCTTGCCGATGACGCCAAACAGCAGCCCCGCCGGCAGAACCACCAGCACGGCCAGCAGCAGCGTCATCCAGCGCCAGCGCAGTACCCACTGCAGCGATCTTCGGTAAGCGGTCTCGACCCGCTCCATGGCGGCAAAGCTCGCCCGCGCCAGGCGGCCCTGGTGGACCTCGACCTTCAGCAGGCGCGAACAGAGCATCGGCGTGAGCGTGACGGCCACGAACAGCGAAGCCAGCACGCCGGCGGTGACCACCACGGCAAAGGATTCGAAGAACAGCCCGATGATGCCTTCCATGAAGATCACCGGCCCGAAGATGCACACCAGCGCAAAGGTGGCCGCGATGATCGCGAAATACACCTGCTGCGTGCCCTCCGCCGCGGCGCGCAACGGCTCACCCGGCCGCTCATGCATGTAGCGGTGGATGTTCTCCAGCACCACGATGGCGTCGTCCACCACCACGCCGATCAGCAGCAGCAGCGCCAGCATGGTCATGGTGTTGAGCGTATAGCCCATGAAATACATGATCAGCACCGCCGCCAGCAGCGACACCGGAATCGCCAGCGCGATGATGATGGTGGCGCGCCAATTGACCAGGAACACGAACACCACCAGCGCCGCCAGGCCGGCGCCCAGGTAAATGTGCTCGGTCAGGGCGCCAATGGTGCGGTTGATGAAATCACTGTCGTCCCAGGCGATCGACAGCTTCATGCCCGGCGGCAGCGCCGGACGGAACTCGCTGTCGAGGCGCTTTTTCACCTCGGTCGCAATGGCCACGGTATTGGCGTTGCTGATCTTGACGATGCCCAGCCCCATCGACACCTTGCCGCTCTGGTAGGCCGCCTGGCGACGGTCCTTGCCACCGTCCTCCACCTGCGCCACGTCCTTGAGCAGGATCGCCGCGCCTTCGCGGTGACCGACCACCAGGCGCTGCATTTCCTCGACCGAGTGGTATTCCTGGTCCAGCTTGATCAGGTGTTCGGTCTGGCCGCCGACCAGGAAGCCGCCCGGCAACTGCAGATGCTCGTTGGCCAGTGCGGCGGTGATGTCCTGCGCCGTGACGCCCAACGCCGCGGCGCGCTCCAGATCAACGTTGACGCGGATGGCGCGCTCCTGCACGCCGCCCAGCTGCACCTCGCCCACGCCGTCGATGGTTTCCAGGCGCTTCTTGAGCACCGTGCGGGCGTAGGTGGCCAGCTGCGGGTCGGTCCGGTCGCCCTCCAGCGACAGCCACATGATGGCCTGCGAGCCGGTTTCGAGCTTGGCCACCACCGGCGCATCGATGTCGTCCGGCAGGCGCTCCACGGCCTGGCTGACCTTGGTCTGCACCTCGTTGAAGGCGACATCGACATCCTTGCCGAGCTTGAAGATGACCACGATCAGCGACACGCCCGGCAGTGACTGCGACTCGATGCGCTCGATGCCGGGCGTGCTGTTGACGGAGCTTTCGATGACGTTGGTGACCGCCGAATCCACGACTTCCGGATTGGCACCGCGCAGCGTGGTGATGACCGACACCGCCGGAAACTGGATCTGCGGATAGCGGTCGATGCCGATGCGCTGGTAGGAGATCAGACCGAACAGCACGATCAGCAGGCTCAGCATGAGCGCGAAGATGTGCCGCTTGATGGAGATTTCCGGCAGGGTCATGAGCCCTGCTCCCGGACATTCACCGCCGCCCCGTCCGACAGATAGGCGGCGCCATCGACGGCGATGCGATCACCCGCCGTCAGGCCGGAGACGATCTCGACCTCGCTGCCCAGTCGCTCGCCAATCTGCACCTTGACCTGCCGCACCGTGTCGCCGTCGACCACATAGGCCACCTGTCCGGCCGGGCGCAGCACCACACTGACCGCCGGCACCACCACCGAATCGCGCCGTTCCAGTACCACGCGTCCCACCACACTGGCGCCCGGGGACCAGTCGCCCGGGTTTGGCAACTCCACGATCGCCTCGCCGGCGCGGCTGCCGGTGCTGACCACCGGGCGCAGCTCGGTGACCGTGCCGGTCACCGTCTGTCCGGGGGCGGTCGGGGTCGTCAGGTACACGGTCTGACCGGCACGCAGGCGACCGAGCACCGTCTCGGGCAATGGCAGGTGGACGCGCAGCGTGGCGCGTGTGGCGATCTGAAACAGCGCATCGCCGCTGTTCACATAGGTGCCCTTCGACACCAGTCGCTGCTGGATCACGCCGTCCACCGGCGCCAGCACGGCGGTTTTGCTCACGCCGCGGGCGGCCATGTCGCGCCGTGCCCGGGCATTGGCCAGCTGTTCGGTGAGTGCCGTCAGCTGGGATTCGGCCTCATCGAGCGCCGTCTCGGACACGAAACGGTCCTGACCCAGGCTGCGATAGCGCTCCACCACCCGGCGCTGGTTGTCGACCAGCGCAACCAGGCGCGAGGCCTCGGCGCTGGCCGAGCGCAGTTCGTTCTGGTAGTCCACTGCCTCGATGCGTGCCAGCACCTGGCCGGCCGTGACCGCCTGACCGACATCGACCTTCACTTCGACCAGCCGGCCGGCGACCTCGGCCGCCACCAGGGGCGAGGTACGGGTGTCGATGAAGCCGACCGACTCCTCGATGACCTCGACCGGCCGCTGCGCGGCAATGCCGGCGGTGATCGATACCCGGCGCGCTTCGGTCGCGTCCGCTGGCTTGTCGCTGCTGCATCCCCACAAAACCGCCGCCAGCACGGGCAGCGCACAGCCACGCCAGCGAATGAAGGTCAATCGCATGAAACCCCGATCCTTGGAATTTGAAATGTAATGTTTGCCAGGCGCCACGAGGCCCGACGTCGAAATGAAAAACGCCCCGTCGCGCGACCCGATAAGCGCTGGCGTCGCCCGCTATCGGCCGCCACCTGCCGGTCCGGCGGCGGCCGTCGACGCTTCGCAGGGACACTGTACCTTGACCGGCACCACCACGGCGCCTGCGCCGGTGGTGACAAAGCGCAACGGCGGCAGACTGCCCGGCACGCCCCACTCGTCGCGCCGCGGGCCATGCCACGACACGATCAGGCACTCGGCCGCCAGACACTGTGCACTGTGCGCCCGGTAGGGCGGCAGAAAGACTGCCTGTCCCGCGTTGGCCGTCACCCGCGCGCCACCGGTCAGCGCGTACGCCATCTGGCCTCGTACCACCCATGCAACCTCTTCCCCGTGCACGGCATGGGCGGCGGCGACGTGCCCGGAACCATCGGCCCGCAGGCGTGTCACCGCCACACTCACGTCGTCGCCGTGCCAGTGACGAAACGCGACGCCGCCGCCCGCGTAGGACAGCAAGGTCGGCTCCACGGTGCCGAGGTTGAACAGCGTGCGCACGGTCGGGCCCGTGTAGTCCGTGCGCGGCGGCGCGGCCTTGGCGGCAGGCTGGCCATGCCCCGGGAAATACGCGGCACCGTCTTCGGGTGAATACTCCGGACGAGCCGGCGTCACCACGCTCAAGATGCGATTCTCGGTGCCGCCAAAGGTGCCGGTGTGGCGCACGTTGGCCTTTACCAGCACCACGTCGCCTTCCCGCAAGGGATAACGGCGCCCACGCTCGTCGACGATTTCCGAATCACCCGCCACCTGCACCGCCAGTTCGGTACCGTGACTATGGAAAGCCAACGCGGCAGGTGCCGCCGACGCCGCGGCGGGCGGAAACCGAAACAGCGCGGTGCTCTGATCGGTGCCAAACCAGTGCCGCATGTAGACCGCGCCGGGCACGACTTCCCGCAACTGCGCCCAATCCAAAGCCAGCAGACGCAACTGCCCGGGGTGCAGACGCGGATCCTCGGCCGCCGCCTGCGCACTGCCGGCAAGCAGCAACGCTGCCAGTATTTTGCTTCTACGCATGTTTCATCCTGATGCGCCAAAAAAACCGGGCCCACGACCCACAGTGTGCAACTTACCCCAGGCAGGGCGCCGTACTGGATCGCCTTGCGCGAACTAGCGCCCCGAAGCATTGTTCAGTCGGCCCCAGCGGCGATCCCGCGCTCAACATTTCGCGCGGCGGACCGATAAGTCCTGCCAGGAGAGCGGCTTGACCACTCGCGGGTGGGGACATACATCATGCCGATGTGCCCGATGGGTGAGTTTGCACCCCTCGCATTGTTATAGTAGCCACGCCTCGGAGGGATGAGGGAATCCATGGCAACCGCACGACACAGATGGCACAAATGGCAACTCCCAGCACCCGACTGAGCCTGATCGGGCTCGCCAAGCGCCTTGCCAGGGATGGACTGCTGAGCGAGGCAGAGGCGGCGCACGCCAGCGATATCGCGGCGGCCCGCGAGACACCCCTCGTAGCCTACCTGGTCGAGACGACAGGACTGGACGCGGCGCAGATCGCGCTGTGCGCCTCCAGCGAGTTCGGTCTTCCGGTGTTCGACCTGGACGCCTTCGACGCCGAGCTGCTCAGTCTGCACGGCGTGAGCGACCAGATCATCCGCAAATACCGCGCCCTGCCGCTTTTCCGGCGCGGCAACCGGCTGTTTGCGGCGGTGTCCGATCCGACCGACTACCGGGCCCTGGACGAGATCAAGTTCAGCTCCGGCCTGAGCACCGAGGCAGTGCTGGTGCCGCACGACAAGCTGTCGGCCCTGCTGACCAAGGTGCTTGCCAACTCCGAAAACCAGCCGCTGGACGAAATCAACGACGCCGACCTGGACGCCCTGGTCGTGCAGGACGAGGAAAACGACCCGGGCGCCGGCACCAGCAACATCGACGTCGACGACGCCCCGGTCGTGCGCTACGTCAACAAACTGCTGCTGGATGCGATCAGCAAGGGCGCTTCCGACCTGCATTTCGAACCGTATGAGAAGCGCTATCGGGTCCGCTACCGCGTGGACGGCATCCTGCGCGAGATGGCGGCGCCACCGCCGGGCCTGGCCAATCGCCTGGCGGCCCGCATCAAGGTGCTGGCGCGCCTGGACATTGCCGAGCGACGCGTGCCGCAGGACGGACGCATCAAGCTGAAGGTGTCGCGCAACCGGGCGGTGGATCTTCGTGTCAGCACCTGCCCGACCCTGTACGGCGAGAAGATCGTCATGCGCGTTCTGGACGGTGGCAACGGACTGCTGACCGTCGACGAGCTGGGATTCAACCCGGCTCAGCGGGAGCTGTTCGAACACAACCTGCAAAAGCCATACGGCATGGTGCTGATCACCGGCCCCACCGGCAGCGGCAAAACGATGACGCTGTATGCCGGGCTGAAGGAACTGAACCAACCCGGCATCAACATTTCGACCGCTGAAGACCCGGTCGAGATCGTCATGGAAGGGGTCAACCAGGTCAACGTCAACGTCAAGGCCGGTCTCACCTTTGCGGCGGCCCTGCGATCGTTCCTGCGCCAGGATCCGGACGTGATCCTGATCGGCGAGATTCGTGATCTTGAAACGGCCGAGATTGCGGTCAAGGCAGCCCAGACCGGACACATGGTGCTGGCCACGCTGCACACCAACGACGCCCCGCAGACCATCACGCGCCTGATCAACATGGGCGTGCCATCCTACAACGTGGCCGCTGCGCTGAACCTGATCATGGCGCAGCGTCTGGCGCGGCGCCTGTGCAAGGTATGCAAGCGACCACTGGAGTTGCCACGCCAGACCCTGCTCAAGGAAGGTTTCGGCGAGGAAGAAATCGACGCCGGTCTGACGATCTATGAAGCGGTCGGCTGCGACCGCTGTACCGACGGCTACAAGGGGCGTATCGGTATCTATCAGGTCATGACGATCTCGGATGACATGCGCAAGCTCATCACGCGCGAAGCCTCCGACATCGAAATCGCTGCCCAGGCCAAACACGAAGGCATCGCCGACTTGATACAGGCCGGTCTGGACAAGGTCCGCGAGGGCGTCACCAGCCTGAGCGAGATCCACCGCATCACCAAGGAATAAGCACCGCCATGGCTGCTCGCACCGCCGCTCGCACCGCACCCAGCGACCGCATCAGCACCTTCACCTGGAACGGCTTCGACCGCACCGGCAAGCGACTGTCGGGCCAGATCAAGAGCGCCGATGAACTTTACGTACGCGAGCAGCTGCGCAAGCGTGGCGTGCTGCGGGCGCGGGTGCGGCGCAAGTCGGCCCTGTTCGAGACGCGCCAGAAAGTCTCCGCCGCGGACGTCGCCTACTTCACCCGCCAGCTGGCCACCATGCTCGAAGCCGGCGTGCCGATGGTGTCCTCGTTCGACATCATCGGCCGCGGCCACGACAACCCGGCCATGACCGAACTGCTGATGGCCATCAAGACCCAGGTCGAGGGCGGCCTGAGCCTGCACGAGGCGCTTGCCCGGCACCCGCGCCAGTTCAACGAGCTGTACGTCAACCTGGTGGCGGCCGGCGAGCAGGCCGGCATCCTCGACGGGGTGCTGGCCAAGCTGTCCGTGTACCTCGAAAAATCCGAATCGCTCAAGCGCAAGATTCGCTCGGCCATGTTCTACCCGGCGGCCGTGATCGCGGTCGGCTTCATCGTCACCAGTATCCTGCTGGTGTTCGTGATCCCGCAGTTCGAGAGCCTTTTCAAGGGTTTCGGTGCCGACCTGCCAGCCCTCACCGCGTGGGTGGTCGAGTTGTCACGCGGCTTTCGCCAGTGGTGGTGGATTGCCATACTGGTGGTCGTGGGCGCCGTCATCGGCTCCGTACAGGCACATCGGCGCTCCGAACGGTTTCGTGATTTCCTGGACGCAGCCGTGCTGCGCATCCCGCTGATCGGCGAAATCATTCGCAAGGGTGCCGTGGCCCGTTATGCACGCACCCTGTCGACCATGTTCGGTGCCGGCGTGCCGCTGGTGGAAGCCATGGATTCGGTGGCCCGCGCCGCCGGCAACGTGGTCTACGAGAAAGGCATACGCCAAATCCGTGATGAGGTGGCAACCGGCAGCAGCCTGCACGTGTCGATGGAAAACACCAACCTGTTCGCGCACATGGTCAACCAGATGGTGTCGATCGGCGAGGAATCCGGCTCCGTCGATCACATGCTCGGCAAGGTAGCCGATTTTTACGAAGACGAAGTCGACCAGATGGTCAACCGCCTCACCAGCCTGATGGAGCCGCTGATCATGTCGGTGCTTGGCGTGATCGTCGGCGGCCTGGTGATCGCCATGTATCTGCCCATCTTCAAGCTCGCCTCCGTTTTCTGAGCGGGTCGGTGCTGGGCACACTGCTGGGTAGCCCGGCGCTGTTTGCCGGTGTTTGTCTGCTGCTTGGGTTGCTGGTCGGCAGTTTCCTGAACGTGGTCGTGCATCGCCTGCCGGTGATGCTGCAGCGACAGTGGCAGGTCGATTGCGGCGGCGCGGCGGCAGAAGGCCGCTACGACCTGCTCGCGCCAGCCTCGCACTGCCCACACTGCAAGGCGCCGATTGCCTGGCGCCACAACATCCCCCTGCTGGGCTGGCTGTGGCTGCGCGGTCGCTGCGCCGCCTGCAAGGCACCGATATCGGCCCGTTATCCGCTGCTGGAGCTGACCGCCGGTGTGCTGGCTGCCGCGGTAGCCGTGCGCTTTGGACCCGGCATCACCGCCGTGGCGGCAATCGGCCTGAGCCTGACGCTGCTGACACTCACCCTGATCGATATCGACCACATGCTGCTGCCGGATGCGATCACGCTGCCGGGCATCTGGGCCGGTTTGCTGGTGAACCTGGGCGGCACCTTCACGGACCTGCGCTCGGCGGTCATCGGCGCGGTGGCCGGCTATCTTGTCCTGTGGCTGGTGTATCACCTGTTCAAGTGGCTGACCGGCAAGGAAGGCATGGGTTACGGCGACTTCAAGCTGCTGGCGCTGCTGGGCGCCTGGCTCGGCTGGCAGGCGCTGCCGGCGTGCATCCTGCTCGCCTCCCTGGTCGGAACCGTCTACGGCCTTGGCGCCATCCTGCACCAGGGCCGGAATCGGCAGCAGCCGTTCCCGTTCGGGCCATTTCTGGCCGTCGCCGGCTGGATCAACCTGATGTGGGGCGAAGCGCTGCGCGCGGCGTACTGGCAGGCGGCGCTGTGATGCTGGTGATCGGTCTGACCGGCGGCATCGCGGCGGGCAAGTCCACGGCCACGGCGTTTTTCCAGGAACGTGGCGTGCCGGTCATCGACGCCGACGAGGTGGCCCGCGATGTCGTGGCCGCCGGCACGCCCGGACTGGCCGCCGTAGTCGCCGCGTTCGGTTCGCAGATACTGCAGGCCGACGGCACGCTGGACCGCCGACGACTGCGAGAGGTGGTATTTGCCGACCCGGCCGAACGGCGCCGCCTGGAAGCCATCCTGCACCCACTGATCCAGACCGAGATTCGCGCCCGCCTGCAACAGGTCCGCGGCCCTTATTGCATTCTTGCCGTGCCGCTGCTGATCGAATCGGCCGCCCTGCGCGCACTGGTACACCGCGTCCTGGTGATCGACGTACCCGTGGAAGTGCAGGTTGCACGCCTGATGCAGCGCGACGGGATGAGCGCCGAGCAGTGCCAGGCGATGCTGGCCGCGCAGGCATCCCGCGCGCGCAGGCTTGAAGCTGCGGATGACGTGGTCGACAATGCCACCGACGTTACCGCCCTGCAGCGCCAACTGGATAGCATGCATCTGCGCTATCTCGAACTGGCCGGGCAAAGCTAGCATCCACGCGCCCCGACGGGCACCCTTGGCGGGTTATGAATCCACCCGATTTCGTCGCCTACGAGCAACCGCTCAACGAGCGCATGCGCATGTTGCTGCGGATCGAGTTCGTGCTGCGCAACCTGCACGACAGCCTGGGCGGCGATCAGGTGTGGCACCACCGGGCCGCCGTGCTGCATCTGCTGGATCTGGCCGACCTGCTCACGCGCAGTGACCTGCGCGCCGAAGTCGTCAAGGAACTGGAGCGCCTGGCCGGCATCCTGACCGCCATGCAAAGCGCGCCGGACGTCGATCGCGGACGCCTGCAGGAGGTACTGGAACAGCTCGACGGCGAGATCGACCGCCTGCACGGCCTGCGCCTGCCGTTTGCCCAGGCGCTGCTGGAAAGCGACATGATCGGGCAGCTGCGCAAGCGCCACAACCTGGCCCTGGGCAACTGCGATTTCGACCAACCCGCCTACCGGCACTGGCTGGCACAGCCGGTCGCCAAACGCCAACAGGACATCGCCGCCTGGAGCGATCCGTTCACCAGCCTTGGCAGCGCGACCCGCCTGATCCTGGAGTTGATACGCCAGTCTGCCGCCGCCGCCGCCGAGTCGGCGCAGTTGGGCTTCTACCAGCGCTCGCTGGACACCAACCTGCCGCATCAGCTGTTGCGGATCCTGCTGCCCTTGGGCAGCCAGTACTACCCGGAGATCAGTGCCGGCCGGCACCGTTTCTCGATCCGCTTCGTGCGCTATGCCGAGTGCGGCAAGCCGCAGCCGGCGGACGAGGACGTGCCGTTTCGCCTCATGTGCTGCAGCCTGTGAAGCAGCCCTGCCCAACCTGCAGGAAGCCAACCGTCTGGTCGGTGGAGAACCCCTACCGACCGTTCTGCAGCGAGCGCTGCAAGATGGCTGACCTGGGCAGTTGGCTGAATGGCGACTACCGGGTGCCGGCTGCGGATCTGGAACCGGACGCCGAATTGCCCGACAACTGAGCCCCGCAACGCGCCCACTGTCGCCAGGCGAAGCGACGAAACACCGCGGTCGAAAGCGGCGTCATGCCCGCCGCACCGCAGTAAGCCTCGATGAACTCGCCAAACACCGCCGGTAGTCGCAAGACCTGCAAAGACGCGTCCCGCAGCAGGGGGCGCAGATTACGCGTCCGGCGCGCCACCCCCAGCGGGGGCCGCAGCAGCCGCAGATCGGCAATGTCGATCAGGCCGAAGCCGCCACCGGGCAGGCACACGATGTTGCCGCCATGCAGCGAACGGAAATAAACCCCTCGCCGATGCAACTCAGCCATGAAACGCGCCAGCTGTGCCCAATCCACCAACCCGCCACCGGCCAGGCGGTGGCGCAATACCTCCCCGGCGAGTGGCCGGTAGGCCACCACATGGCGGCCCGCCTCCGGACACTGGAAAAACGCCCGCACCTGCACGGTGGGCACTTCGCAGCGCGCCAGACCGATGGCGTTCTGCACAAAGCGTTGTCCATACGGCCGCCAGGCCGCCGACGACAGGCGGCGCTTGCGCCGAAACAGCTTCAGGATGGTTCCCGATGGAAGCTGCGCCACCTTCACGCCAAAGGCGTCGCGTTCCAGCACGTGCGCCGCATCCAGCAACCGTTGCAGACGCAGGGCGGAAATCCGGCGCGACCGGCGCCCGTCGCCTGATCGTCTGTGCTCTAGCCCAGAGACACTGTCGTGCATCGTCGTGTGTATTCCTTACTTTTGACTGCCAGCGTACCGCTGGCCTTCGGCCGCCTGCTGTGGCGCAGCAGGCACACACCGGCCTACCGCCAGCGCTGGCCGCAGCGGCTTGGCTTCATCACACCCGGCCCACCCGGCGGAGTATGGCTGCACGCCGTATCGGTGGGCGAAGTCAACGCGGCTCTGCCGTTGATCGGCGCCCTGCAACACGCACGTCCTGACCTGCCGCTGCTGGTCACCACCACCACCCCGACCGGCTCGGCGCAGCTGCGCAGTCGAGTCGGCGACAGCGTGGCGCATTGCTACCTGCCCTATGACCTGCCGGGCGCCGTGCAGCGCTTCCTTGGCCGCCAGCGCCCGCGCCTTGGCATCATCCTTGAAACCGAACTGTGGCCGAACCTGTACGCCACCGCGCAGGCACTGCAAATCCCCCTGCTGCTGGCCAACGCTCGCCTGTCGCCCCGGTCGGCCCGCGGTTACGGGCGCTGGCCACAGCTGACCCGGCAAACGCTGGAGCGCCTCGCCGCAGTCGGCGCCCAGACCGCGGCAGACGGTGAACGCCTGCGCGCGCTGGGCCTGCCGCCCGGGCGACTGACCGTCACCGGCAACCTGAAGTTCGATGCTGCCGCGCCGGATCCTGCCCCCGGCCTGGCCCTGCGCCAACGGCTGGGCGAAGGACGGCCAGTCTGGCTGGCCGCCAGCACCCATGCCGGCGAGGAGCAGGCAGCCCTGTCCGCGCACCGCCTGCTGCGCGCCGGACACCCGGACGCGGTCCTGATTCTGGCGCCGCGTCATCCACAGCGTTTTGCCGAGGTCGTGCGCCTGTGCCGGGAGCAGGGCTGGGCCACGGCGCTGCGCAGCGCCGACGACGCTCAGCGATGCGCGGTGTACCTGGCCGACAGCCTGGGCGAACTGCCATCGCTGATGGCCGCCGCGGACATCGTGTTCGTGGGCGGCAGCCTTGGCACCAGCCCGACCGCCCGCGGCGGGCACAACCTGATCGAACCGGCGCAGCTGGGCAAGCCATCGCTGTTCGGCCCGCACATGAACAACTTTGCCGAACTGCGCGATCTGGTACTGGCGGCCGCAGCCGGCCAACAGGTGACAAACGACGCAGACCTCGCCGCCCGGCTCATGGCCCTGCTGGCCGACCCCGCGCGCCGGGCGGTCATGGGCCAAGCCGCGCAGGCGCTGGTCGCCCAGCACCGCGGCGCCACCGCCCGCACGCTGGCGCTGATCAATCCGTACCTGGAACCAGGCTGATCACGGAGTCGCCGGGACGACCGGCGCAGCCGATGCGGCGGCCGACGCCCCCAGCCAACCGTTGACGCGCGCCAGGTCGTCCTGCGCCAGCTGACCGGAGGCCTGCTCCAGGCGCAGCACATTCAGCACATAGTCGTAGCGGGCCGTGGCCAGGTTACGCTTGGCCCGGTACAGCTCGCGCTCGGCGTCGAGCACGTCGACGGAGGTGCGGGTACCGACCCGGTAACCGAGTTCGGTCGCCTCCAGGGCACTCTGGTTCGACACCAGCGCCTGGCTGAGCGCCTTGACTCGACTGATGGCGGCCTCAACACCCAGGAACGCATCACGCGTGCCGCGCGAGGTCGAGCGGCGTTGCTGCTCCAGGCGCTGCTGGGCTTCGCGGTACTGCTGCTGGGCCTGGCGCACCAGCGAGCTGGTGCGGCCACCCTCGAATATCGGCAGATTCATCTGCAGGCCGTAGATGGTGTCCTCGTTCTCATTAGGATCAGAACCGAAGCGGCTGGCATTGGCGCTGGTGTCAAGATAAGTAGCCTTGGCATCCAGAGTCGGATAATGCTTGGCGCGCTGGCGCTCGATTTCCTTGCGGGCCGCTGTCATCGCCTCGCCGGCAGCGGCGACCAGGGGATTCATCTCCAGGGCCTGCTTGACCCAGGTCTCGACGTCGGCAATGGCGGGCGGTTCCAGCGGCAAGGTGTCGGCCAGGGGCGTGAGCAGCTCGTAACCGGTGCCGGTCACCTCGCGCAGGGCCTCCAGCGCGTTGGTGAGTTGGTTGCGGGCCTCGATTTCCTGCGCCACGGTCAGGTCGTAACGGGCCTGCGCCTCGTGGATGTCAGTGATGGCAATCAGGCCCACCTCGAAACGCTGCTTGGCCTGATCGAGCTGGCGGCCGATGGCGGCCTTCTCGGCCTGCGCAAACTGCAGACTGTCGTTCGCTGACAGCACCCCAAAATACCGGTCGGCCGTGCGCAGCATCAGTTCTTGCTCGGCAAAGCCGTACTGGTTGTCGGCTTGACGCACCAGCGCATCGGCCTGACCGAGCCCGGCGATCAGCTGCCAGTTGAACAGCGGCTGCACGGCCTCGACCTGCCAGTAGTGCAAATTGAACTCAGCCCGTCCGCCTGGCGGAAACGCGCCTGCTGGCGCATCCGTCCGCAAGGTTTGGTAGGCCGTATTCGCGGTGGCCTGGATATTCGGCAGCACGAACGACAGCGCCTGTGGCTTCAGCTCCCGCGCCGCGTCACGCGCCGCCTGGGCAGCCGCCAGCTGGGCATCGTTCTGCACCGCCTGCTGGTAAACCGCCAGCAGATCCTCGGCGCCCGCCGGCAGCGCCAGCACAGCACCGACCAAACCGGCCGCAAGGACGTAATTCTTCATGTAGGGATTCCTGCGAATGCGTGAGGGTGGACGGCAGAATCAATAAACAGCCAGACCGGGATCAATCTGTCTGGCCCAGGCATCGATACCGCCGCTGAGATTGGCCACGTCCGCGAAGCCATTGCGCTCCAGCCAGAGTGCGACCTGAAAACTGCGCACGCCGTGGTGGCAGACCACCACCGTCGTGCGCGTCGGGTCCAGTTCGTGCAGGCGCTGCGGCAGTTCCTGCATCGGCAGCAGGCGCGAACCTGCCAGCGAACACAGCGCATGCTCCCAGGGTTCCCGAACATCGACCACTTGCCAGGCCGCGGCCACCCCCGCGTCCTGCTCGGCCTTGAAAGCGTGTACCGACAACTCGCGCACGCGCCGGCCTAGAACTCGAACGCGGCCGCCGTACGCACATGCAGCAGCATCGGCGCATCGGTTTCGAACAGTACCTGCCGGTGCCAGTCGGCCTCGCCGGTGCGGGTGATCAGCACCGCCTGCATGGCGGGCTGCCGACCGATGATCGCCGCCAGGCGACCGCCCGTTTTGAGGCTGTTCAGAAAGGGCTGCGGCACCGCCGGCACGGCGCCACTGATCATGATGGCGTCGTAGGGCCCGTGATCCGGCCAGCCGTCGGCGGCGTTGCCGGTTTCCACCCGCACATTGCGCACGCCGGCCTCGGCCAAATGCCGGGCGGCCGACTCCGCCAGTTCGGCAAACACGTCGACGGTGGTCACGAACGCCGCCAAGCGGGACATGAGCGCCGCCATGTAACCGCTGCCGGCACCGACCTCCAGCACCACGTCGCTCGGACCCAGCGCCAGCGCCTGCAGGAAGCGGCCCTCGATCTTGGGCGGCAGCATCACCTGTCCGTGCCCGATGGGCAACATCAGGTCGGCGTAGGCCAGGTTGCGGTAGGCCGGCGGCACGAAGGCCTCGCGCGGCATGTCGGCCAGCAGGTCCAGCACGCGCTCGTCGGACACGTCCCAGGCACGCACCTGGTTCAGGAGCATGTTGAAACGGGCGGCGCCAAGGTCCGGGCTGTTCATATCGGGGGACGACCGGGGACAGGTGACGACCCATGCGTGGGTCGGGCGGGTGAGTCCAGCAACCGGTGCGGCGCGTTGACACCCCTTCGAAGCGGCGCATAGATTACCGTTGCTGCCCACATTGCCACAACAACAACGCCGCAGCGCCGCCGCCCGCGCAGCGCGCCACTCGCCGCCCCCACAGGTCATCCCATGAACGCCACCCAGAAACCCGTGCTCACGCCGGCCTCCGACGTCGATGCCGAACTGCGCCGGCCGTTCGCCGGCTCGTCGAAGATTTACATCACGGGCAGCCGGCCGGACATCCGCGTGCCGATGCGCGAAGTCACCCAGACCGCCACCGACACCCAGCACGGCGGCGACAGCAACGAGCCGATTGCGCTGTACGACACCTCGGGTGCGTATACCGACACCGACGCCAGCATCAACCTGCGCGCCGGCCTGCCGGCCATCCGCGCGGCCTGGATCGCCGAGCGTGGCGACACCGAAGTGCTGCCACAGATCAGCTCCGCCTACGGCCGCGAGCGCGCCACCGCGGACGACGTCTCCGGCATCCGCTTTGCCCACACGCGCCTGCCGCGCCGCGCGCTGGCCGGCCAGAACGTCACGCAGATGCACTACGCCCGGCGCGGCATCGTCACGCCGGAGATGGAATTCATCGCCATCCGCGAGAACCAGCGCCTGCACGCCGTACGCGACCAGGCCCTGCTGCGCCAGCATCCGGGTCACAGTTTTGGCGCCGCCATCCCGAGCCAGATCACGCCCGAATTCGTGCGCGACGAAGTCGCCCGCGGCCGCGCCATCATTCCGAACAACATCAACCACCCGGAAAGCGAGCCGATGATCATCGGCCGCAACTTCCTGGTGAAGATCAACGGCAACATCGGCAACTCGGCCCTGTCCTCGTCGATCGAGGAAGAGGTGGAAAAAATGGTCTGGGGCATCCGCTGGGGCTCCGACACCATCATGGATCTATCCACCGGCAAGAACATTCACGAAACGCGCGAGTGGATCATCCGCAACTCGCCGGTCCCGATCGGCACCGTGCCCATCTACCAGGCGCTGGAAAAGGTCGACGGCAAGGCCGAGGAACTGACCTGGGAGATCTTCAAGGACACCCTGATCGAACAGGCCGAACAGGGTGTCGACTACTTCACCATCCACGCCGGCGTGCTGCTGCGCTACATCCCGCTCACGGCCAAGCGCCTGACCGGCATCGTCAGCCGCGGCGGCTCGATCATGGCCAAGTGGTGTTTGTCGCACCACAAGGAAAGTTTCCTCTACACGCACTTCGAGGAAATCTGCGAAATCATGAAGGCCTATGACGTCGCCTTCTCGCTGGGCGACGGCCTGCGGCCGGGCTCGATTGCCGATGCCAACGACGCCGCGCAGCTGGGCGAGCTGAAAACCCTTGGCGAGCTGACGCAGATCGCCTGGAAGCACGACGTGCAGGTCATGATCGAGGGCCCCGGCCACGTGCCGATGCACCTCATCAAGGAGAACATGGACCTGCAGCTGGACTACTGCGACGAGGCGCCGTTCTACACCCTGGGGCCGCTGACCACCGACATCGCGCCCGGCTACGATCACATCACGTCTGCCATCGGCGCCGCCATGATCGGCTGGTACGGCACCGCCATGCTGTGCTACGTCACGCCCAAGGAGCACCTTGGCCTGCCCAACAAGCACGACGTGCGCGAGGGCATCGTCACCTACAAGATCGCCGCCCACGCCGCGGATCTCGCCAAGGGCCACCCGGGCGCGCAGCTGCGCGACAACGCGCTGTCCAAGGCGCGCTTCGAGTTTCGCTGGAACGACCAGTTCAACCTGGGCCTGGACCCGGACAAGGCACGCGAGTTCCACGACGAGACCCTGCCCAAGGAATCGGCCAAGCTGGCGCACTTCTGCTCCATGTGCGGCCCGCACTTCTGCTCGATGAAGATCACCCAGGACGTGCGCGACTACGCGCAAAGCAAGGGCCTGGCCGACGAGGAAGGCGCCCTGACCGCGGGCATGCAGGAGAAGGCGATCGAGTTCCGGGCGACCGGGCAGCAGGTGTATCGCAAGCTGTAAGGCACATGACGCGCTCGCGCAGCGTCTTGCGCCTTTCCGGAGCACTGCATCGCCGGGCCCGATCGGGCCCGGCAACAACGCAGCCAGGCGCCGGACGCAAAGCCTTCGGGAAACGCTGAAGCAGGAGCCCGGCTGTGGCGGGCGATCATCGCGCAGCAAAGCTGCGCTCCTACTGCAAGGGGTCCTCACCCGGACCCGAAGCGGCCGGCGTCATCGTGAAGATCAGCGTGGGAAATACTCGCCGCAGCTTGACGTAGATGCTCTCCGGCAGCCACTTGAACACTGCGCGGTACGCCAGCGCGCGCGGGCGTTCCAGCTCGAAGGTCAGGCGCAGCGCCCGGCCGTGTTGTTGGGCAAAGCCGAAGCCGGCCCCGCGCAGCAGGGCTTCGACCTGCGGGACGGTCAGCGGGCGGCAGTCGTAGTGGCTGCCGCGCTGGCGCAGGCGCAGGTAGGGCGTGCGCCAGGCTTCCGGCAGCCAGCTCAGGAAGGCCAGGCGGTAGTGCGGCTCCACCAACTGCCAGCGGTTGGGCACGGCCAGGTAACCGACGCCGGCGGGGCGAAGTACGCGGCGCAATTCGGCCAGGTGCCGGCGCTGCGCGATCGAATCGCCAACATGTTCGATGACGTGATTGCTGATCACCACGTCGAAGTGGCCATCGGGAAACGGCAACTGAACGTCGTCAACCCGAGTGAATCGGTAGCCGTCGTGAATCTGTCGGCTGTCGGTGACATCCACCGCGTCGACCTCACAGCGCAGGCTGCGGTGCGTGCCGAAATAGTGCGCGATTCCGCCAGAGCCGGTGCCGACTTCCAGCAGGCGCAGCGGCCGGCCGGTCGGCGTCAGGCCAAGCAGGGCTTCGATCTTGCGCGCCTTGGCGTTGCGGCTTCGCAGGTCGAGTACGGCGTGGCCACGGCGCGCAGTGTCAGCGTCAGCGACTGGCGGATCGAGGGTTTCGGCAAGCGTGGTGCGCAGCCGTTCGCCGAAGCGCTGCCAGCGGAAGCCTGCCGCGAATTCACGGGCGCTGGCGCGCAGCGGCGTATCGCGGCGGGCGGCCAGCAATTGGCAGGTGCGCTGCGCAAAACCGGCGTAATCGCTCGGTTGAATTAGATAGCCGCTGCGTCCGGGGTTGACGGCGTCCGGCACACCGCCAACGGCAAAGGCCACGGTCGGCAGGCCATGGGCGGCGGCCTCGATGGCGACCATACCGAAACCTTCGACGTCACCGGGCATGTCGCGTACCGGGAACACGTGCACGTCGGCCGCGAAGTAAGCCTGGCTCAAGGTCTCGTCATCGCAAGGGCCAAGCAGCCGCAGGTCTGCACTCAGGCCCAGCTCGGCGGCCAGTGCCTGCAGCGCCGCGCGGCCGCCGGTGCCGGCGCCGGTGAGCGCGTCGGGCGCTTCGTCGCCGATGACCACCAGGACTACATCCGGGTGTTGCTTCTCGATGGCCGGCAGGGCATGGCGGATGAACTCAGCCAAGCCCTTGCGCGCGGTCAGGCGCCCGACCGACAGCAGGAGGGGGCGCTGACTGAGCTGGTGCTGCGTGCGAAAAGCATCGGTGGAGTCGTGGCTGGCGGCGGGCAGGGTGACACCCGGGTGGATCACGGTGATCCTGCCGCGGGCGACACCTGTGCGCGCGGCGATATCGGCCGTGTTGGCACTGTTGGTCAGGGCGTGGTCGAGCCGCCGCAAGGCCGGCAGCCAGACAGCGCGGTACAGCAAGTGCGGGGCAAGCAGGTCGAGCCCGTGCACATAGGCCACCGATCTGGCGCCAGCGCGCCAGGCGGCCAGTTTTACGCTGATGACGGTCAGGCCACTGCCGGCGAGTGCGATGTCTATCGGCTGGCCAGCTCGGCGCCAGACAGCCCGCAGCGAGCGCAGCAGGAAGCCGGACAGGGGGCGGACCGGAATTTCGATCACTTCGCACTGGCCCGGCAGGAATTGGCCGCAGCCTGCCGGGCCAATGACGGTCAGATCGCTCCATTCGGCCAGCGCCTGGGCCATGTGCAGGTTCAGCCGTTCCATGCCACCGCGCAGCGGCGGCAGGTTGCGGGTTATCAGCAGGATGCGCGGGCGGGGGATGTCACTCAAGGCTTGTGCCACGCACCCGGTCCATCGATTCCGGATTTGCAAATCGCCCGAGCCGAAGTGCCGACGGCTGGCGCCTGGATATCCGTCGCCCCGAGGAGCGTAGCGACGTGGGGGCCTTGCCTTTAACGGCACCGTGCCGGAGGACAAAGGCAAGGTTGCCGCGGCCGGCTTGGCCGCCCTCGCAACGACGAGGGTGAGAGCAGGTACGGAAGATCAATGCGCGGGCCGGCTTCAAGGTCCCAGCGCCGCCAGAAAATCCGCGATCCGCGCCGCATCCGGTCGTTCGATGACGCCGTGCTCGCAGACGATGGCGTCGATCAGATCGGCCGGCGTCACGTCGAACACCGGATTCCAGGCGGCGAAGCCCGCGGGCGCAATGGCCTGGCCGGCCAGGCAGGTCAGCTCCTGCGCCGGGCGTTCCTCGACTTCGATGGCGGATCCGTCCGGCGTGGCCGGATCGAAGGTCGACAGCGGCGCCACCACCATCACCCGTGCGCCGTGGGCGCGCGCCGCCAGCGCCGCAGTGTAGGTGCCGATCTTGTTGGCGGTGTCGCCATTGGCGGCGATGCGGTCGGCGCCGACGATCAGCCACGCCGGGCGCAGGCGGGCGAACAGCCAGGCCGCCGCGCCGTCCACCACCAGCCGCGCCGGGATGCCGTCCTGTTGCAGTTCCCAGGCGGTCAGGCGCGCGCCCTGCAACCACGGCCGGGTCTCGTCGACGAACACTTCGCGGATGCGGCCCTGCGCGTGGGCGGTGCGGATCACGCCCAGCGCCGTGCCGTGGCCGCCGGTGGCCAGCGCGCCGGTGTTGCAGTGCGTCAGCACCCGGCTGCCCGGTTCGATCAGCGCCGCGCCGTATGCCGCCATGGCGTGATTGGCGGCGATGTCCTGATCGTGGATGGCGCGCGCGGCGGCCAGCAGCGCCGGTTCGGGATCACCGGCCAGTTCCGCTAGGCAGCCGGCCATGCGCTGCACCGCCCAGGCCAGGTTCACCGCCGTCGGTCGCGCCGCGGCGATAAGGTCCAGATCGGCCACGATGACATCCCGCCAGCCGGTGCCGTGGCCGGCATAGGCGGCCCGCGCCGCCAGCACCGCGCCGTAGGCGGCGGCGATGCCGATGGCCGGCGCGCCGCGCACCACCATGTCGCGGATGGCGTCCGCCACCTCGGCGGCACTGGCGCAGCGCAGCCACAGCTGCTGGGCCGGCAGCAGCCGCTGGTCCAGCAGTTCGAGTGCCCCGCCCTGCCAGCGCAGGGCGCACACGGCGCTCATGCCGCACCCCGTGCGGCGAGTGTGTCGATCAGCTCGGCAACATCCGCCGCCGGCAGGCCAATGTCGTTCACCAGCAGCGCGGCCAGCGACGCCGGGTCGTCGACGCGCCGGGCGCCTACCTGCGCACCGCGGTCCTCGGTAAGCTCGTTGCCGATCAGGATCAGCCGCCGCTCGGGGGCCAGACGGTGCGCGATCAGGCCCTGTACGAAGCGGGACTCCGGGTGGGTCGAGACGTAATAGCTGGACATTTCGTAATCGGCCAGGGCCTGTTCCTGCAGGGTGAACTGGTACAGCTCGGTCCAGTCGCCCTCGCCGATCTGCAGGCGCCACAAGCCGTCCTGCTCCACCAGCCGGTACTGCCACAGGTACTGCGCCTGAGCCGCACCGGGCGCAAACGCCAGCGGTCGCAGCGGGCCGGCGGCGCCGAAGCCGACATCGGCCAGCCAGGCGGCGTCGTCCATCTCCACCCGCAGCAGCATGTGCGTGCGCGGCAACACGCGCTGGGTGCGGTAGGTGACGCGGGCCGCCAGGCGCCGCACGCGAAAGCCGAGCTGTTCCAGCACCGCCGCGAACAGCAGGTTCTGCTCGAAGCAATAGCCGCCGCGGCGCGCCGTGACCAGCTTGTCGAACAGGCTGGGCAGGTCGAGGCGAATGCCGCGCCCGAGCAGCACGTCCAGGTTCTCGAACGGGATGTGGCGCACGTGCGCCAGGTGCAGGTCGGCCAGCACCTTCGGCGTCGGTTGCAGCGCGCCGCGGTAGTCGATGCGGTGCAGGTAGCGGTCAAGATCGAGCGGACTTGCGGCAGTCACGGCGGGCGCTCCGGTGCGACTCAATACAATGTGCGAGGCGCCCGTCTCACCGGGCGGCCGCCATCTTAACAAGCCAGGAATCTGCACCATGGATAGCCCCGACCCGCCGGATTGCACGCCCGCCAGCCTGGGCTTCGAGGTCGCGCTGGCGCAGGTGCTGGGCACGCTCACGCCGCTGCCGGGCCGGGAGGAAGTGCCGCTCGAACAGGCCCTGGGCCGCGTGTTGGCGCAGCCGCTGCTCGCCGGCATGGACCTGCAACCGTGGCCGAACTCGGCCATGGATGGCTACGCCTTTGCCGTGGCCGACCTGGACCTGGCCCTGGGCGAGGGCCTGACGCTGGCCGGCACCGCGCTGGCCGGGCACCCGTTCACCGGCAGGCTCGCCGCCGGACAGTGCGTGCGCATCCTGACCGGCGCCATCCTGCCAGCCGGCGCCGACACCATCGTCATGCAGGAACAGGTGATCGTGGAAGGTCCGCGCGTGCGTCTGACAGCCGCAGTGCGTCCGGGCAGCAACGTGCGCGCGCCGGGCGAGGACGTGCGCGCCGGGGAGGTGGTTTTGCCGGCCGGCAGCCGCCTCGGTCCGCCACAGATTGCGCTCGCCGCCGCGCTCGGCCAGGGGCACCTGACAGTCACGCGCCGGCCGCGGGTCGCACTCTTCACCAGCGGTGACGAGCTGACGCCTCTCGGACAGCCGCTCGCCGCCGGCGCCATTTACGACAGCAACCGCTATCTGCTGCGCGCCATGCTGGAAGAAATGGGCGTGTCTGTGGTCGACCTTGGCATCGTCGCCGACGACCCGGACGCCGTGCGGGCGGCCTTTGCCGCTGCCCGCGCACAGGCCGACGTGGTGATCAGTTCCGGCGGCGTGTCGGTGGGCGATGCCGACTACGTGCGAGACGTGTTCAGCGAGTTCGGCGACATCCACTTCTGGCGCATCGACATGAAACCCGGCCGGCCGCTGGCCTTCGGACGTCTGGGCGAGACCTGGTTTTTCGGCCTGCCGGGCAATCCGGTGTCGACCGCCGTCACCTTTCTGCAATTCGTGCGGCCGGCGCTGCGCCTGCTGGAGGGCGAGCCGGCCAGTCCGCCGCTGCGGCTGGAACTGCCGCTGCTGGAAGCTGTGCACAAGGCGCCCGGGCGGTTGGATTTCCAGCGCGGCGTTCTCTCCCGCGATGCCACCGGCCGGCTTGGTGTGCGCAGCGCAGGTCACCAGGGCTCGCACGTGATGAGCAGTCTGGCCGCCGCCGACTGCCTGATGGTGCTGTCTGCCACGGCCGGCGACCTGCCGGCCGGCAGTCTGGTGCAGGTGGAATTGCTGCCCTGGCGGGCCACGACGAAGCCCTGATCCGTGGGAGATTCCATATTCCCGTTCGTGGAAGCGACACCCTTGTGTGAGCGGCGCCCTCGCCGCGAATCCTCGAAGCAAGCATTCGGCCCGGGGGCGGGCCTCCCACACCAGAGAATCGCGGCCCTGGTCGCGATCACACCCGCAGCAGAAACGTCACCGGCCCGTCGTTGGTCAGGCTGACCTGCATGTGGGCGCCGAACTGACCGGTGGCGACATTTGCGTGGCTCGCGCGCGCCGCGTCGACCAGGCAATCGAACATGGCCCTGGCCTGCGCCGGTTCCGCAGCGCTGGTGAAGCTCGGCCGCCGGCCGCGGTCGGTATCGGCGGCCAGGGTGAACTGCGGCACCAGCAGCAGGCCGCCGCCGGTATCGGCGAGGGACAGGTTCATGCGCCCATCCGCATCGTCGAAAACGCGGTAGCCGAGTATCCGATCGGCCATGCGCTGCGCCTGCGCCGGGGCGTCGCCCGGCTGCACGCCGACCAGCACCAGCAGGCCCGGCCCGATCTGGCCTACGGTGTCACCGGCGACGCTGACGCGGGCCTCGGTGACCCGCTGCAGCAGCGCCAGCATGCTCAGTCGGCGGCGCGGCTGTGGCGGCGCCGGTCGGATTCGAGCAGGTGGCGCTTTCGCACGCGCAGGAAATGCGGCGTGACCTCGACCAGCTCGTCGTTCTCGATGAATTCGAGTGCCTGTTCCAGCGACTGGCGCGTGTGCGGCGTCAGCACGATGTTCTCGTCGCTGCCTGAGGCGCGCATGTTGGTCAGCTGCTTGGCCTTGAGCGGGTTCACGGTCAGGTCGTTGCCGCGGCTGTGCAGGCCGATCACCTGTCCCTCGTACACCTCGTCGCCCGGGCCGACCATCAGCCGCCCGCGCTCCTGCAGGTTGAACAGCGCAAAGCCGACCGCCTTGCCGGTGCCGTTGCTGATCAGCACGCCGTTCTTGCGCACCGCCACCTCGCCGCTGGCGACCGGCGCGTAGGCGTCGAACACATGGTGCATGAGGCCGGTACCGGCGCTGGCCGACAGAAAGTCGGTGCGCAGGCCGATCAGGCCGCGGGTCGGGATGCGGTAGTCCAGGCGCACCCGGCCGCGGCCGTCCGGCACCATGTCGGTAAGCTCGCCGCGGCGCGCGCCGATCAGCTCCATGATGTTGCCCTGGTAGGCGGAGTCCACATCGATGGTGAGCTGTTCGTAAGGCTCGCAGGCCACGCCGTCGATTTCCTTGATGATCACCTGCGGGCGCGACACGGCCAGCTCGTAACCCTCGCGGCGCATGGTCTCGATCAGGATCGACAGATGCAGTTCGCCGCGGCCGGACACGCGAAACACGTCCGGATCCTCGCCGTCCTCCACCCGCAGCGCGATGTTGGTCAGCAGCTCCCGGTACAGGCGCTCGCGCAGCTGGCGGGAGGTCAGGAACTGCCCGTCGCGGCCGGCGAAGGGCGACTTGTTGACCTCGAAATTCATGGTGATGGTCGGTTCGTCCACCGTCAGCGCCGGCATGGCTTCCGGGCGTTCCGGGTCGCACAGGGTGTCCGAGATGGCCAGGCCCTCGACGCCGGTGACGGCGATGATGTCGCCGGCCGAGGCCTGCTCGACCTCGTAGCGCTCCAGACCGCGAAAGGCCAGCACCTGCAGCGCCCGGCCGCGGCGCTGCGTGCCGCCGGCGCCGACCACCATCACCGACTGGCCGCGCCTGAGCGTGCCGCGCCGGATGCGGCCGATGCCGATCACGCCCACGTAGCTCGAATAGCCCAGCGCGCTGATCTGCATCTGCAGCGGGCCGTCGACTTCCACCTGCGGCGGCGGCACCTTGTCCACAATGGTCTGAAACAGCGGCGTCATGTCGCCTTCGCGCACGCTGTCGTCGAGTCCCGCGTAGCCCATCAGGGCCGAGGTGTAGACCACCGGGAAATCGAGCTGCTCATCGCTGGCGCCCAGCCGGTCGAACAGGTCGAAGGTCTGGTTCAGCACCCAGTCCGGGCGCGCACCAGGGCGGTCCACCTTGTTGATGATGACGATCGGGTGCAGACCGGCCGCGAAGGCCTTTTCGGTCACGAAGCGCGTTTGCGGCATCGGCCCGTCGACGGCATCCACCAGCAGCAACACCGAGTCGACCATCGACAGGATGCGCTCCACCTCGCCGCCGAAGTCGGCATGGCCGGGCGTGTCCACGATGTTGATGCGGTACGGCGTGTCGCCGCCCGGCGGGGTCCAGTCCACGGCCGTGTTCTTGGCGGTGATGGTGATGCCCCGCTCGCGCTCCAGGTCATTGCTGTCCATGACCAGGTTGCCGTGGTCCTCGTGGGCGGCGAAGGTGCCGGACTGGCGCAGCAGCTGGTCGACCAGCGTGGTCTTGCCATGATCGACGTGGGCGATGATGGCGATATTGCGGATATGGGTGGACATGAAAGGCCGGCAGGCGGGAGCGAGGGGGCGGCGATTATAGCCGCCCGGCCGTGACCGGCCGGCTTCAGGCTCCGGTCAGGCCAGGAAGGCGCGGCTTCACTGCGCGATGATCGCCCGGCAAAGCCGGGCTCCTACAGTTTTTCGATGCCTCATCCGGGCCACTTCCAGTCCCGAATCTGCGGCATGTCCTGACCGTGCGTGTTGATGTACTGCCGGTGCTCGATCAGCTTGTCCTTGAGCTGCTGCTTCAGGTAGAGGCCCCGCTCGCCGGTCTGCGGCAGGCGGTCGATGGCGTCCATCGCCAGGTGGAAGCGGTCCAGATCGTTCAGCACCGTCATGTCGAAGGGCGTGGTGATGGTGCCCTCCTCCTTGTAGCCGCGCACGTGGATATTGGCGTGGTTGGTGCGGCGGTAGGTCAGCCGGTGGATCAGCCACGGGTAGGCGTGATAGGCGAAGATCACCGGCTTGTCGCGGGTGAACAGCTCGTCGAAGTCCATGTCGCTGAGGCCGTGCGGGTGTTCGCTGGGCGGCTGCAGCTTCATCAGGTCGACGACGTTGACGACGCGGATTTTCAGCTCCGGCAGGTGCTCGCGCAGGATCGAAACCGCCGCCAGCGTCTCCAGCGTGGGCACGTCGCCGCAGCAGGCCATGACCAGGTCCGGCGCCACCGCCTGGTCGTTGCTGGCCCACTGCCAGATGCCGATGCCCTGCGTGCAGTGCTTGACGGCGGCATCCATCGACAGCCATTGCGGCGCCGGGTGTTTGCCGGCCACCACCACGTTGACGTAGTGCCGGCTGCGCAGGCAGTGGTCCATCACCGACAGCAGGCAGTTGGCATCGGGCGGAAAGTAGACCCGCACCACCTCGGCCTTCTTGTTGACCACCAGATCGATGAAGCCCGGGTCCTGGTGCGTGAAGCCGTTGTGATCCTGGCGCCAGACGTGCGAGGCCAGCAGGTAGTTCAGCGAGGCGATCGGGCGCCGCCAGGGCAGGTGCGCGGTCACCGTCAGCCACTTGGCGTGCTGGTTGAACATCGAGTCCACGATGTGGATGAAGGCCTCGTAGCAGTTGAACAGGCCGTGCCGGCCGGTGAGCAGATAGCCCTCCAGCCACCCCTGGCACTGGTGTTCGCTGAGCACCTCCATCACGCGGCCGGTGGGCGCGAGAAATTCGTCGCCGGACTCGGTGGCGCCGGCCCACTGGCGCTCGGTCGCCTCGAACAGGGCGCCCAGGCCGTTCGAGATCGTCTCGTCGGGGCCGAAGACGCGGAAATTGCGCTGGGCGTCGTTGAGCCTCACCACATCGCGCAGGAAGGGTCCCAGCACGCGCGTGTCGCCGATGCCGCGCACGCCCGGCGCCGGCACGTCCGCCGCGTAGTCGCGAAAATCCGGCATGCGCAGGTCGCGCAGCAGCATGCCGCCGTTGGCGTGGGGATTCGCGCCCATGCGCCGGGTGCCGGTAGGCGCCAGTTCGGCCAGCTCCGGCTGCAGGCGCCCCTGCTCATCGAACAGTTCCTCGGGGCGGTAGCTGCGCAGCCATTGCTCGAGCAGCACCAGGTCCTGCGGATGGGCATTCGGGTGCAGCGGCACCTGGTGGGAACGGAACGAGCCCTCGTTCGGGGCGCCATCGACCATCGCCGGCCCGGTCCAGCCCTTGGGCGAGGCCAGCACGATCATCGGCCAGCGCGGACGCCCGCGATGGCCGTGCTGGCGTGCGTCCTGCCGGATGTTCCTGATCTGCTCCACGGCCGTGTCCAGGGTCGCGGCCATCGCCGCGTGCATCAGGTCGGGTTCGTGGCCCTCGACGAAGTACGGCGTCCAGCCGCAGCCGCGCAGGAACTGCTCCAGCTCCTCGCGCGTGATGCGGGCCAGGATGGTCGGATTGGCGATCTTGTAGCCGTTCAGGTGCAGGATCGGCAGCACCGCCCCGTCGCCGACCGGATCGAGAAACTTGTTCGAATGCCAGGCCGTGGCCAGCGGGCCGGTTTCCGCCTCGCCGTCGCCGATGACGCAGGCGACGATCAGCTCGGGATTGTCGAACACCGCGCCGAAGGCATGGCTGAGCGAATAGCCCAGCTCGCCGCCCTCGTGGATCGAGCCCGGGCATTCGGGCGAAGCATGGCTGGGAATGCCGCCGGGAAAGGAGAACTGCTTGAACAGCCGCTGCAGCCCGGCCTCGTCCTGGCTGATGTCGGGATAGATCTCGCTGTAGGTCCCTTCGAGATAGGTGTTACCCACGACAGCCGGGCCACCGTGTCCGGGGCCGGACACATAGACCATGTCCAGATCGTATTGCTTGATCACCCGGTTCAGGTGCGCGTAGATGAAGTTCTGCCCCGGGGTCGTGCCCCAGTGCCCCAGCAGCATGCGCTTCACGTCGGTGAGCGCCAGCGGCCGCCTCAGCAGCGGGTTGTCGCACAGGTAAATCTGGCCGACCGCCAGGTAATTGGCGGCGCGCCAGTAGGCGTCGATCCGGCGCAGCAGGTCGAGGGAAAGGCTGCTGGTGTTCATGCTGCTCCTACGGCCCGCCGGGCCGGTCTTGTGGGCGTCGGCTGCGGCTGGCGGCGCACGGCGTTCATCCGGCACTCGCCAGCGCGGCGCCGACGATGGTCTGCGCCTCGGACTGGATGCGGCGCAGGTGGGCTTCTCCCAGAAAACTCTCAGCGTAGATCTTGTAGATGTCCTCGGTGCCGGACGGCCGGGCTGCAAACCAGCCGTTTTCGGCCACGACCTTCAGGCCGCCGATCGGCGCATCGTTGCCGGGCGCGCGGGTCAGCGTCGCCAGGATGTTTTCGCCCGCCAGCTGCGTGGAGTGCACCTGCCGTGGCGACAGCTGCGCCAGCATTTTCTTTTGCGCCGGCGTCGCCGGCGCCTCGATGCGGTCATAGGCCGGCGCGCCGAACTCGCCGGTGAGCTGGCGGTAGATCTCGCCCGGGTCGCGACCCAGGCGGGCGGTGATCTCGGCCGCCAGCAGGGCCGGCACGATGCCGTCCTTGTCCGTGGTCCACACGCTGCCGTCCCGGCGCACGAAAGTGGCCCCGGCGCTCTCTTCCCCGACGAAACCCAGCGACCCGTCCATCAGGCCATCGACGAACCACTTGAAGCCGACCGGCACCTCGTACAGCCGCCGGCCGAGCTTGGCCGCCACGCGGTCGATCATCCGGCTGCTGACCAGCGTCTTGCCGATCGCCGCCGCCGGGCTCCACTGCGGGCGATGCTGGAACAGATAAAAAATGGCGACCGAAAGATAGTGATTGGGTGGCAGCAGTCCGGCGCCTTGGGTGACGATCCCGTGCCGGTCGTGATCGGTATCGCAGGCAAAGGCGATGTCGAAGCGGTCCTTCAGACCAATCAGGCCCTGCATGGCCCAGGGCGAGGACGGGTCCATGCGAATCCGGCCGTCCCAATCAACCGTCATGAAACGAAAGGTCGGATCGACGACAGCGTTCACCACCGTCAGATCCAGGCCATGGCGCTCGGCAATCGCGCCCCAGTAATGGACGCCCGCGCCGCCGAGCGGATCCACGCCCATGCGGACCCCGGCGCCGCGGATCGCGTCCATATCGAGCACGCTGCCCAGATCGGCCACGTAGGCGGTCACGAAATCGTGCCGATGCGTGGTGGCGGCGCGCAGTGCCTGCTGCAAGGGCATTCTCTTGACGTTCCGCAGGCGGTCTTTCAGATAGGCGTTGGCCATGGCTTCGATCCGGCCTGTCACGTCGTTGCCCGCCGGTCCACCGCTGGGCGGGTTGTACTTGTAGCCGCCACTGTCGGGCGGATTGTGCGACGGCGTGATGACGATGCCATCGGCCAGCCCTGAAGCCCGCGCCCGGTTGTAGCAGAGGATGGCGTGGGAGATCACCGGCGTGGGCGTGTAGTCATCGCGCGCGTCGAGCATGACTTCCACGCCGTTGGCGGCCAGCACTTCGAGCGCGCTGACGCGGGCCGGCTCCGACAGCGCATGGGTGTCGATGCCCAGAAACAGCGGGCCATCGATGCCCTGCTGCGTGCGGTAATCACAGATCGCCTGGCTGATGGCGAGTACGTGCCATTCGTTGAAACTGCCATCGAACGCGCAACCGCGATGCCCGGAGGTGCCAAACGCGACCCGTTGCGCCGCCTGCGCCGGATCGGGCGTGTCGCTGTAATAGGCCGTGACCAGGCGCGGCACGTTCACCAGCAGGTCCGGCGGGGCGGGCTGGCCCGCCAATGGACTTGTCGTCATTTCCACATCACCCGTGAGTTCGACTTGACTGCGGCCGCCAGCAGACTGATCAGGGGCAGCGCCCGATTCGCGAGACTGACGACAGGCGCGCCCGCCGCCTCCTCGTCCTCGTCCACGAGAGACGGAGTGTCCTTTGTCGCTGCGATGGCAGTGGTCAGCCGAGCCAGTGCGGCCGGCACATCGGCCGCCAGAATCGCCCCCGGCACGGTCGGGCTGTGTCCCATCATGTCCAGCATGGACAGCGCCACCTCACCGAACATGATGACGTCGCCGTAGTCGTCGGTCGTGAACGTGACCAGCATGGCGTACTCCTGAAACCAAAAAAACCCGTACCGGCCGCGGCACCCGTGCCGCCGGGGCCGTCAGTCGGTCGCGATGCGCACCTGGGCCGTGATCGAGTTGCCGATGAAGCAGTTGCGGTGTGCCGATTCGTGCAGTTTGTCCAGTTCCTCGGCGTTGGGTTCCGCGCCATCGAACACGATTACCGGGCGCAGCACTACTTCGGTCACGGCCATGCGGCCCTGCGCGTTCTTGCCCAGCGTGCCGCTGGCCTGGTCGCGGTAACTGCCGACCTTGAAGCCGCGCTTGTCGGCCACCGCCAGGAAGGTCAGCATGTGGCAGCTGGACACGGCGGCGACCAGGGCCTCCTCCGGATTGGTGTGGCCGGCATCGCCGGCATAGTCCGGAGCGGACGAGGCGCGCAGCGTCTGCTCGCCGGCCAGGCGCCACTGATGAGCGCGGCTGTAGTCGTCCGGGTGGCCGGCGCGCGGTGCGCGCTGCCAGGCGATTTCCACGTTGAAGTCAGACATCGTCGGTATCCTCGTTCAGAGCCGTCAGGCGTGTCAGAAAATCCGCCGGCCGGCGCACCGGGCGCCGCGCCGCGTAATCGAAAAAGCCCATCAGCGTGCGCGCCCGCAGCACTTCCTGGCCCGCGCGGCCGATCCGGTAGCGGAACTCGCAGCGGGCGGCGCCAAGACCGGCAACGGCCATGTCCACGCACAGCCGGTCGGCCCAGAACGCCTGCGCGGCGTAGCGGACTTCGAGCTCCAGCATGATCAGGCCGGCCCCGCCGCCGCCTGCCTCATCGTAACCGGCCGCGGCCAGCCAGCGGCGCCGCGCCTCGTGCAGCAGGCTCACCGCGGCGTCGTGACCCAGGTGATTGCCGTAATTGATGTCGCGCGCCTGAACCGTCAGATCGGTGCGGAAATGAAACCGCAACGGCAGACCCAGGCCGCCCCCGCTCATGCGCCGGCCACGCAGTGCCGGCTTGCCGCCGGCAAGGCCGGGAACAATAATTCGCCGGCGCAGCGCCGCGTTGCAATTTTTTTCATATCGAACCCAAAGGGAGAAAAAGAATCATGCCCCGTCACGGATACCGCCTGCTGGCCGGCCTGGTCCTGGCAGCGAATCTCGCGACCCCCGTCGCCGCCGAGAACCGCGCCGAACTGTCCACCGGCTGGGGCGATGACGACACGCAGTTGTACCGCCTCGGCGTCGCCCGCGACTGGAACCGGGCCTGGCACACGGATGGGGACTGGCAGCTGACCGGCTACTGGCTGGCCGAAATCGGCTACTGGAACAGCGACAAAGATAACCGCCAAAACGACAACCTGTGGGAAGTCGGCCTGACGCCGGTGCTGCGCCTGGCACCCAAGGCCAGCGGCGGCATGCGCCCGTACCTGGAAGCCGGCATCGGCGGCCACGTGCTGTCCGACACCCGCATCGGTGAGCGCGAGTTGTCGACCGCCTGGCAGTTCGGCAGTCATCTTGGCGCCGGCCTGGACTGCGGCCGGTTCCAGCTCGGCTATCGCTTCCAGCACCTGTCAAACGCCAGTATCAAGGAGCCCAACGACGGCATCAATTTTCACATTCTGACCGCCGACATGCGGTTCTGAACGCCTCGATCCATCCCCCGTTTTCACGAAGGTAGGCTGGGTTTCTCGGCGCTTCCTCAGGGATAGGCCGCGCGCAGATACGCCGCCAGGGCGCGCCGATCCGCATCATCCAGCGCCGGCGCCGGCATCGAGGCCGGCGGGTTTGCCAGCAGGGCGCCCAGCGCCGCCTGCGAGTAACGGCTGCCAAGCGCGGTCAGTCGCATGCCGGGCGCGCCACCGCGGTGGCAGCTGGCGCAGGCGTGCCGGTCGAACAGCGCCGCGCCCCGCGCGAGCGTGGCATCCGCCTGCTGCGCCGGGTCAAGCCGGCTCAGGGCTGACGCGGCCGGCGACGACGGGCTACCGGCCTGATGCGGCCCGGCCGCGAGCGGCGGCACAAACACCGGCCCCGGCCCGGCGGTCGCCGGGTCCCACGCAATCCGGTAGATCGCACCGGCGTAATCGTCCGACACGTACACCGCCCGGTCCGGACCCGGCAGTGCGTCCACCGGCCGGCCAGTGACCTTGCCCCCCTGCACGAAACCGACCGCGAAATCGCGCTCCGTGATGCGCCCGTCGGCGGCCCAGTGCAGGGACGAGACCCGATAGCCCGACAGCACGCTGCGGTTCCACGAGCCGTGCTGGCCGACCAGGGCGGCGCGCTCGAAACCGGGCGGCGCGCGGTCGGGGTCGAAAAAATTGAACGACAGCGCCGCGACATGCGCGCCGAAGGCATGAGCCGGCGCGATCGGGGCGCGCCCGGCGGCAGCCGGATGGCTTCCGTATTCAGGATCGGGCACGTTGTCGCCGTGCCAGAACGGCCAGCCGTAGAAGCCGCCGGCAACGATGCGGTTCAGCTCGTCCGGTGGAAAATCGTCGCCGAGCAGATCGCGTCCGTTGTCGACACCGAACAGAGCCCCGCTGCCCGGCTGCCAGTCGAAGCCGACGGTATTGCGCAGGCCCTCGGCGAAGGGCGTCACGGCGCCGCCTTGCGGGTCCACGCGCAGCATGGCGGCGCGCGGGGTGATCTCGACGCACACGTTGCAGGACGAACCGTTGCTGACGTACAGCATCCGGTCCGGACCCACGCGCAGCGTGCGCGTGAAATGCATGCCGCCGCCGGCCAGTGTCGCCACCGTCTGCGGCGCGCCGGACACCGCGCGCGTGGCGGCATCGAAGCGCACCCGGCGCACGGCGCCGGTCTCGGCGAAGTAGAGCCAACCCTCGGCAACATCGATGCCGTGCGGGCGGTCCAGTCCCTGCAGCAGCGTGCGCACACCATCGGCGCGGCCGTCGCCATCCGCGTCCCGCTCGACCAGCAGGATGCTGCCCGCCCGCGTGATGCTGACCAGCAGATCGCCGGTGTCCGTGAAGCGCAGCACCCGCGCCGGCCCCAGACCCTCGGCGTACAGGCTGGCCGTGAAGCCGGGCGCCAGGCGCAGGCCGGCGAGCTGGGCCGATGTGGGCTGCGCGCCGCCGATGCCGGCAATGGCGTGCAGCACCGGGCCACGAACCGTCACCTGCGTGCTCAGGTAGCCCAGCGCCAGCGCCGCCAGCACGCCGACCGTCCCCAGAATCCCGACCGAAACCTTCAGTGCCTTGCGCATGTGGCCCTCGGTCAGTGCGGCACTGCAGCAGGTGGTGTCACCGGCTCCGTCGATGCCTCTGTGGGCGGCGCCGTGGCGGGCGCGGGAAGCGGCGCCGGCAGGCTGGCGATCAGCGCGCTGCGGCCGCGCTTGAGCTGCCGCTCGACCAGGCTGCGAAAGCGCTGCGGATCGGCCTTCAGTTCCAGCGCCCCGGCCGGACCGGACAGGCGCACCTGCCCGTAGGGCTCGCGGCTGACCAGATCACGACCCAGATTCATCACCCGCACGGCATCCAGCGGCGTGTCGTCACCGGCGGCCGGCTCCACCAGTGCCAGATGGCTGCCGGCCACCACCGCCAGGCGCGACTCCAGCTGCCGGGGTTGATCGCCGCCGACTGCGCCGCTCACCCGGGCAAAATCCACGTACCAGACGGCGATGCCGTAGCTCACGCCGGGGCGGCGACCGGCCACGGCCTGCGCCAGGGCGGCGCGGGTTTCGGCCAGGGCGGCATCGCTGCCCGGCGCATCGGCCGTCGGCGCCTGCGCGAGCGGCGCGCCGCTGGGCGCGAAGTACAGATAATCACCGGCGCGCGCCGGTGCCGGCAGGCTGCCGCCGGACGGCAGGGACGCGGCCAGTTCCGGATTGAGCACCTCGAAACCGGCCTGCTGGAGCTCTTTCAGCAAGGCCACATAAGCGGCGTCGGTAATCGCCTGCATGGTGGTCAGGGGCACACCGCCGAGTTCCAGGCCGGGCACGCCGGCCGGGCCGTCGGCATCGGCGCTGGTGCGAAACGCGAGCCGGAAATCGAGCATGAACAGCGGCCCGCGTGGCGCCTGGGCGGGGCTGTCCGCCGCCTCGGGCTCGGCGGTCGGCCCGGATTCCGGCGCTGCCGCGACCGCCGGCGCGGTCGCGAGCGGTGTGCCCACCGGGAGCGCAGGCTGTGCCGGGGCAGGCGCGGTGGTGGCGGAGGCACCGGTCGCATCCGCGGCGGGGTCCGCCGCTGGCGCAGGCGCGTCGGGCTTGGCCTTGCCAGCAGCCACGTCGGCGACCCGGCAGCCACGCTTCAGGAACATGTCCACCAGATATTCCTTGCGCGCCCGGGCCGACGAGATGCGCGCCTCGGAATCGCGCCCGCGCCGGCCGAGCACGTCCTTGGCGATGTCGCCAAAGATGCTGCCGAACGGCAGCACCTTAGCCACGCCGGCCACCACCTCGCCGGTGCGCGAGCGGGTGACGGTCTCGGTGGCGCCCCGCACCGCGCCCGGGTCGCCACTGTGCGGCGCCAGCAGGGCCTCGAGCTCCCTGACCTGCCCCGCAATCTGGGCGCAATCGAGCTCGTTGTCGCCCATTTGCACGCGGTCGATCAGGCCGCCGTCCTGGGCCAGCGCGTGGCCGGCCAGCAGCAACAAAACCGCAATACACGCCGCGCGCGACAGAAACATGGGTATGGATGAGTTCCGGATGACTAGAATGCGCCGGCGCTGCGCCGGGCCCGCACCTTTGACCCCGGCCGCGGGCGCTGTTCACCGGCCGCCCCGCGG
This sequence comes from Immundisolibacter cernigliae, assembly GCF_001697225.1. Lineage (GTDB taxonomy): Bacteria > Pseudomonadota > Gammaproteobacteria > Immundisolibacterales > Immundisolibacteraceae > Immundisolibacter > Immundisolibacter cernigliae. Next base: position 2,664,854 of record NZ_CP014671.1, on the reverse strand, counting down.
GCGGCCTCCAGGATGACCGACCGGCCCGGATACCAGCTGCCGCGGGCTGCCATTCTGGCAGAAGCGGCCGCCTGCAACCGGCCGCCGCGTCGGATCGAGGCCAATCCACGAGGGTTTTCGTGCAAACAGCATCTGCCGAGGCCGCGCAGCCGCAACCAATCGCCCTGTGGGCGCTGGGCGCCACCCTGTTCGCCGCGGCGCTGGCGGCGGTCCATGCCGGCATGGCGCTGGCCGCCGCTGCGGGCGCCGGGCTGGGCCTGCTGCTGATCGGCCACGCCGGTGGGGCGCGCGACGGACTGCTGGTCGCCCTGCGTCACGCGGCGGTCGCGGCGCTGCTGGCGCTGGCGGCGACGCCCGGCCTGCCGCTGTGGCAGACGCCGCAGCAGTGGCCTGATCTGCTGCGGCTGACCCCGCTGGGCGCGGCCCTCGCGCTGGCTGTCTACGGCCTGGCGGCGGGCCTGCTGCCAGCCCATCAGCGCCGGCCGCTGCCGGCGGCGACGTCGCTGGTATTGCTGGCGCTGCCGTTCGTGCTGTTCAACGGTCTGTTCCTGCTCGCCTCGAACGGGCTGCTGGACGCGCCGGGCGCCTGGCCGGGACAGGGTCTACCCGCATCCGCACGCCGACTGCTGGGTCAGTGGCTGGTGCTGGGTCTGTTTGGGCAGTTCGCGCTGCTGGGCCTGGGCCTGGCGATGGACCAGCGCTGGACGCGCAGCGGCCGCCTGCACGCGCTGCTGTGGGGCAGCGCGCTGTGGGCGGCGCTGACGCCGCGGCTAGCCGAGCTTGGCAGCGGCCCGTTTGCCGCCAGCCTGCCCGGCTGGCAGCAGCTGCCGCTGGTGGTGGCCAGCGCCGCGCTGGCACAGGCCGGCCTGTGGGGCCAGACCTTTCTGATCACCGGCGCGCTGCTGGATGCGCTCAAGGGCCGGCGCCCGACCTGGCAGGCGGCGGCCGACCACTGGCGCAGCGGCGCCGGCAAGGGCGCGGTCTACAGCGCCTGGTTCATGGTGTTGATACACGGCGGCGCGGCGCTGGGCGCTGGCCCGACGGCGGGCTGGATCGCCGGCTGGCCGCTGCTGGGCGGGGCGCTGGTCGGTGCAGTGCTGTTTCCGCTGGCGCGCACGGTGATCGAGACCTTCGACGGCAGCCCGCCGCTGGCCGGCCGGCTCGCCGCCGCCTACCGACAGCCGGACAACCTGGCGCGCGGCGCGTTGGCCGGGCTGGCGGTGGCGCTGTGGTTCACGCTCGGTGTGCGCGCCGGCAGCGATGGCGTGCGCTTTGCCGCCGGTGTGCTGGGCGGCGCCGTGGTCTACGCCGGGGCCAACCTGCTGTTCGACACCGCCGCCATCGGGCGCGGTTTGCGGCGGCGCCCACAGCGACCGGCGGTGTACCTCCTGCAGGCGGCGATGGGCGGCGTCACCGGCGGACTGATCGCCTGGTATTTCGACGCCAGCCAGTTGCAGGTGGTGCTGGACCGCTTCGCCGGCTACGCGGCGGTGCACAACCCGCAAGCCGGGCGCGGCAGCTACGAGTTCATCATTTACCCGCTGTTCAGCAAGTGGGGCGCCACCGACCTTGGCCTGATCACGGGCGGCGTGAAGCTGTTCTATGCCCAGTCGCTGTCGGGCGTGGTGCAGTGGGCGATCGCCGCGCCGCTGTTCAGCCTGAACCTGGTGCTGCTGACGGCGCTGATCGAGCGGCGTTTGCGGCCGATCCGCGCCATGTTCAGCCGCGCCGGGCTGGCCGAGGTCGGCGCCCAGACGGTGCGGGTGCTGCGCTGGGGTCTGTGGATGGCGCCGATCATCGCGTCCTTCCTGCGCCTGGCGCCGGACCCGGCCTGGTACAACCAGGACGGCGCCGTGCGCTCGGTGCTGGCCACCGTGCAGCAAGTCGTGCAGCCGGCCGGCGACTACCGCGCCTGGAGCCTGGAACTGTTCCTGGGCGTGATGGCCTACGACTGGCTGCGGGTGCTGATCTGGTTCGATCACATGGGCCTGCGGGTGGCGACGCTGGTCAATTTCTCCTTCGTCGGTGTCGACGCGGTCGATGCCAACCTGGCGCGCCGGCTCGGTCACGGGCCGCGTGGGCAGGTGATTCCGGAAGGCCTGCGCCGCTTTGCCACCTGGGCGCCGCTGCTGGTGCCGTTCTACATCCCGCGCGGCGCCGAGTGGGATCAGGTCTGGGCACGTTCCGAGGCGATGCACGGCCAGGCCGGACCGCTGCTGCCGGCGGTGCACGACCTGCTGGGCGCCTACGCTGTGGCAGCGGTGCTGCTGATCGCAATCACCGCGCTGGTGCTGCGCCGCGCGGCGCGCGCCGGTACGCTGGCGCGCATCCATCAGACACCCATGCACCGGCTGGGCAATGGTCGCTACACGCTGCGCCTGGCCGAGGATGGCCTGGGCCATGCGCAGGCGATCCGCGACCGCAAGGGCTGTCCGGAAATCGACCTCACGCGCCGTCCGGAAGACGGCCTGGACCGCCGCGGTCGGTTCTTCTATGTGTCCGAAGCCGGGCAGCCGGTGTGGTCGCTGATGCGCGAGCCCCGCCCGCGCGCCGACGTGCGCCACTCGGTTATCGAGCTGTCGTCGACCGCGCTGTGCTTCCGCGCCGACACGCACGATCTGACGGCCACCGCCCGCGTCGAGGTACCACCCGACGACGCCCTCGAATGCTGGACAGTGAGCTTCGAGAACCGCACCGATCGCCCGCGCCTGCTGCACCTGAGCAGCTTCCAGGAGCTGATGCTCAGCCCCGAGGCGGCGGCCCGCCACCCGGCCTTCAACGCGCAGCACATCGGCACGCATTTCGTGGCACCGCTGTGCGCGCTGCTGGCGCACAGCCGCCTGCTGACCGACTCGCGCGGCCGGCCGGGCGGGGCAACGGCCTTCCACGCCGTGGCGGCCGACGGGCAGGCGGTGCGCCTGGTCGGCTACGAGGACAGCCGCGGGCGCTTCGTCGGTGCCGGCGGCATCGGGCACCCGGATGGTCTGGCAGCCGGCGCGCCGCGCAGGCCCGACGACCAGGGCCTGCTGTACGCCTTCGACCCCGCGTTCTCGCTCACCGTCGAGGTATTCGTCCCGCCGCACGGCAGGGCCCAGGTGCGCTTCGTCACCGGCTTTGCGCCGGATGCAGCCGCGGCGACACAGCTGATCGCCCGCCAACTGGGCACGCCGCTGCCGGCACCGGCCACGCTGGAAGCAAGCCTGACTGCGATCCGCCAGGTGCGGGATGCCTTGCCGCCGACGAGCGAATTTTCCACCGACGGCTGGACGCTCAGCGTCGACGGCAACGCGCCGCGCCCCTACAGCCATCTGATCGCCAACGCCCTGGGCCACGGTGCGGTGCTGGACAGTGCCGGCGACATCGCGTCCTTCGCCGGCAACAGCCAGCAGAACGCCCTGACGCCGTTTCGGCTTGGCGAAACCAGCCACCGCCTGCCCGGCGAGGGGCTGTACGTGGTGGATCTCGCCACCGGCAGTTGCGGATCGCCGACGTTTGCGCCGCTGCGGCGGCCTGAGGTGGCGCACCGGGCCGAGTTCGCGCCCGGCCAGGCGCGCTTCGTCAGCTCGCTGGGTGAACTCGACCTGGAACTGACTGTGTGCGTGGCGCCGGACCAGCCGGCACAGGCGCGCCTCCTGCGGATCGCCAACCGCGCTGCGACGGCGCGCCGCTGCCGGGTGGTGGGCTATTTCGAGTGGGTGCTGGCGGAAATCGCCGCCGACAGCCGGGGCCGGATCGAAGTGCGGCAGGAAAACGGCGTCGTGTTCGCGCGCAACCCGGACAACCTGTTCGCGCCCGGCTGGGCCTTCGTGACCAGCAGCCTTGCGCAGCCGGCGATCGAGACCGTGCGCAGCCGCTTCGTCGGCAAGGCGGCCGGCCCGCTGCCCTGCTTCGTGGGCCTTGGCGCCGGCGATCCGGCGGCCCATGACGACGGCTGCCGCGTCGCGGCCTTGTCGGGCGAGCTGCAGGTGCCGGCCGGCGGCGAACTGTGGGTGAGCTTCGCGCTCGGCCAGGCGCCGAGTCTGGACGAGGCGCGCGCGCTGGCCGCGCAGTCCCGCGAGCTCGGCTGGGCGCAGGCGGCGCTGGCCGCGACCGAGGCCGACTGGCGCCGGCGCCTCGGCATGCTGCGCGTCAAAACCGACCGCCCGGATTTCGATCGCCTGATCAACACCTGGCTGCCGTACCAGGTGGTCGCGGCGCGGCTGTGGGCGCGCTGCGGGCCGCAACAGCGCTCCGGCGCCTACGGCTTTCGCGACCAATTGCAGGACGTGCTGCCGCTGCTGCTGATCGACCCGCAAACGGCCCGCGAGCAGATCCTGCGCCACGCCAGCCAGCAGTTCCTGCAAGGCGACGTGGTGCACTGGTGGCACCCCACGCCGGCCGGTGGCACCGGCTTTGCCGCCCGCACCCGGGCCTCGGACCCGCAGGCCTGGCTGCCGTACCTGACGGCGCAGTACGTGACCGCCACCGGCGATGCGGGCATCCTGAGTGAGGTCACGCCCTTCCTCGAAGGCCGGCCGATCCCGCACGGTGCCGAGGGCCTGGGCTTTGCCCCGCAGCCGAGCGCCGAGCGCGCCAGTCTGTACGAACACTGCCGGCGCGCCGTCGACTACACCCTGGCGCGGCGCGGCCGGCATGGCCTGCCGCTGATCGGCAGCGGCGACTGGAACGATGCCCTGGACCGCATCGGCCACCACGGCCGCGGCCAGAGCGTGTGGCTGGGCTTTTTCCTGCATCGGGTGCTGATCGACTTCGCGCCGCTGGCGCAGGCTCACGGCGATGTCGCGACCGCCACCCGCTGGCTGGGCGAAGCCGCGCGCCTGCGCACGGCACTGGCCGGGATGCAGCGCGACGCGCGTTATCTGCGCGCCATCGCCGACGACGGCACGCCGCTGCTGCTGCCAAACGCATTGACCGCTGCCTGGCCGGCCCTGTCCGGCGCCGTGCCGAACGACATCGCCCTGGCGGCATTGCGCGCCGATCTGCCGGAGCTCGAATCAGACCACCTGGTGCGCGTGCAGTGGCCGCCGTCGGATGAGCATTCCAAACCCTGGCCCGGCCGCATCGCGCTGTACCCGCCCGGCGTGCGCGAGAACGGCGGCCAGTACTCGCACGGCAGCTCGTGGCTGGTGGACGCGCTCACCGCCCTGGCGCGCGACGCAGGCAACCCCGAAACCGCGCAGCTGCTGCGCGCCGACGCGCTGCGGCTGTGGTGCAAGATCTCGCCGCTGGACCGCGATGGGCCGGAACTGGCCGCCCGTTACGGCCTGGCCCCGCACCAGCAACCGGCGGACATCTACAGCGGCCCCGGCCACGAGGGCCGCGGCGGCTGGAGCTGGTACACCGGGGCGGCGGCGCGCATGTTGTGGGCGGCCTATGGGCTGCTGGGCATCGAACTGCGCGCCGGCGAGCTGCATGTGCGGGCAGCAGCCGGCACAGACGCGAACCTGCGCGGCATCCACTGGCGGGGCAAGGCCCAGCGGATCGACGCCGATCAGGCCGGCGATCAATCGCCCCCGTGATGATCGTCCGCCGCAGCCGGGCTTCTGCAGCGCGATGATCGCCCGGCATAGCCGGGCTCCTACAGCGCCGGTGCAGGCGATATCACTGATGCGCCAGCACCGCCAGCGACAGCGAGGCCATCAGCAGCAGGGCACCGACGGCGCGCTTGCGGTACTGGGCGCCGGTCAGGCGCTCGACGCCGGCCATGCCCAGCCGGCCCATGCCGTACACCACCGCCAGCACCCACAGGCCGCGCGAGGTCTGCACGATGTTGACGATGGTGGCCTTGCCGGCCAGGCCGAAGGCCATCATCAGGAACACCATGCCGGCAATCTGGATCGCCGCGTAGCTGCCCAGCGCGCGGCCGAACGGCAGACTCACGCGCCAGCGGCCCGGCAGCAGCGTGAGGGTGACCGGCAAGGTCAGGAACGCCGGCACCAGCAGTGAATAGACGCCGATTTCGAGCGGGCTGACGCCGGCCCGGATGGCGCCGACCAGCAGCACATCGGTGACGCCATACAGCAGTGCGGCGGCGGTGACGAACAGCGCCGAGCGCAGGCTGCCCTTGAGTTTGCCGTCGGACAGCAGGAACAGGCTCGCGAAGGCCCCGGCGGCGCCGACGTACACCAAGGGTTCGTAGGTCTCCCCCAGCAACACGGCCGAGATGCCGGCCACGGCGAACAGCTTCAGCCCCAGCATCGGCACCACGAAGGACGCATCGCCGTGGCGCAGGGCCAGGATGAAGAACACCTGCCCGGCCACCACGCACACGCCGATGGCCGCCAGCGTGCCCGGCATCTGCAGCACCGCGTCGTAGCCGGCCCACGGCAGCGCCAGCGCCGCCAGCAGGCCGCAGGCGACCTGGCTGAGGATGGATATCTGGAACGGGTCGCGGCTGTAAACCCACAGCCGCTTGGCGAGCGTGAACGAGATGGCGTGCAGCCAGGCAGCGGCCAGGGTCAGCAGCACATAGCTGGGCATGATGTTCCGTCTGTCTTGTTATCGCCGGCCGCGCATTCGGGGCCGATGCTGCGACCGATTGGTCGGTCAGTCCGCTGCCCCCGGGTGCCGCCGCTTGCTCGCGCGCCGACGGGCGGCGCGTTACTCGTCCCAGTCGCCGCCCAGCTCCTCCGGGGGCAGGTCATCATCACGGGCGGCGCGTCGACCCCGGGGGCGAGCTTCGGCGTCCGGTTCGTCCCAGTCGTCTTCCGGCACGCCGATCTCGGGCTCTTCTTCTTCCTCCTCGTCCACGGCATCGAGCGGGCCGGTCCAGTCCTCCGGCGGCTCGGCCGGTTCCAGATCGATTTCGTACCAGTCGTCGAGGGGAATTTCGTCCAGCGTGCCATCCACGTACTGGATTTCCACACTGGCGGTCTCCTCGTCGACGGCCACCACCTCGAAATCGAGGCCCTTTTCGACGTGCTGGTACCAGTTGCCGACAATCGGGTCCATGTCATAACTCATAAAGGGTTTCCTCTGCGAAGCGTTGCCGCGGCCTGTGCCGCGGTTCAGGTAAGCAGGACGTCAAGATGCGCCCGCACGCTGCGGGCCAGGGCCGGCAAATCGTAACCGCCTTCCAGCACCGACACGATGCGGCCCTGCGCGTGGCGCGCGGCCAGTTCGTGGACGACCCGCGTCACCCAGGCGTAGTCGTCCTCGGTCAGGCACAGCTGGGCCAGTTCGTCATCGCGATGGCCGTCGAAGCCGGCCGAGATGAACATCATCTGCGGCGCAAAGCGCTCCAGCGCCGGCAGCCACTCGTCCTCGATCGCGGCGCGAAAGGCCTCACTGCCCAGGCCGGCGGCAATTGGGGCATGGACCACATTGGGGGCCCGAAAGTTCATGTCCGTGTACGGATAAAACGGGTGCTGGAAGCTGCTGCACAGCAGCACGTCGGCGTGATGATGAAAAATTTCCTCGGTGCCGTTGCCGTGGTGCACGTCGAAATCGACGATCGCCACGCGCTGCACCCGGCCGCTGGCCAGCGCGTGCGCGGCGCCAACCGCGACGTTGTTGTAGAAGCAGAAACCCATGGCGCGGCGGCGTTCGGCGTGGTGACCCGGCGGGCGCACGCAGCAGAAGGCATTTTGCACCGTGCCGGCCAGCACCAGATCGGTCGCCTGCACCGCCGCGCCCGCGGCGCGCCGGGCGGCGGCCAGCGTGTAGGGATTCATGGCGGTGTCCGGATCCACGTGGATCAGGCCGTGCTCCGGGCTGCGGGCGTCCAGGGCGTCCAGATAGTCGGCGTCGTGCACGCGCAGCAGTTGTTCGCGCGTCACTTCCGGCGCCTCGAAATGGCGCAACAGCGGATCCAGGCCGGTCGCGATCAGGTGATCCTGGATCGCCGCCAGGCGACCGGGGGCTTCCGGGTGCCAGGGGCCGGCGTCATGTTCGTTGCAGGCCGGGTGGGTGATGAAGGCGGTGTGCATGGCTCAGGTCGCAGGCAACGCGGTCAGGTCCAGGGTCACCCGCACCAGGGACGGATCATCGGGGTCATCCTTGACCCGGAAGCCGAGCTTGCGCACCAGGCCCAGCATGGCCGCGTTCTCGCGCAGCACGTCGCCCCACACCTCACGCAGGCCGCGCTTTTTGGCGTAATCGATGATCTGGCGCATCAGCAGCGCGCCCAGGCCCTGGCCGGTCATGTGCTCGGGCACCACCACCGCGTACTCGCCGCGCTCGTTGTCCGGATCGGCGGCGATGCGCACCACGCCGAAGATTTCCGTGGTGCCCGGAATGCCCGGTTCGGTCAGGATCAGCGCCATCTCGCGGTCGTAGTCGATCTGCGTCAGGCGCGCGGCCAGGCTGTGGCCGAGCTCCTTCATCGGCACGAAAAAGCGCAGCCGCACCTGCTCGGGCGTCAGGCGTTCGAAGCTTTTCTGCAGCTTCGGCTCGTCCTCGGGCAGGATCGGCCGCAGCAGCAGGCTGCGCCCGTCGCCGATCACCACCGTCTGCTCCAGGGACTTCGGATAGGGCCGGATCGCCAGGCGCGGGGCGGCCGGATCGGCCACCGGGGCCACGCGCACGCGCACGTCCACCGCCAGCACCCCTTCGGGGCTGGCCAGCAATGGGTTGATGTCGAGCTCCACCAGTTCGGCCAGGTCGGCCGCCATCTGGGCGACCTTGATCAGCGTCAGCGCGATGGCGTCCAGATCCGCGCCGGGGATGCCGCGGTGGCCCTGCAGCAGGCCGTGCACGCGGGTGAAGCTCATCAGCTCGTGCGCCAGGCGCATGTTCAGCGGCGGCAGGCCGATGGCGGTGTCGTTGAGCACCTCCACCGCCGTGCCGCCCTGGCCGAACAGGATGCACGGCCCGAACTGCGGGTCGACGGCAATGCCGACGATCAGCTCGTGGCTGCGGCTGCGGTCCAGCATCGGCTCGACCTGAAAGCCGTCGATGCGCGCATCCGGGCGGCTCTTGCGTACCTGTTCGAGCATCGCCTCGGCGGCGCCGCGTACCGCGGCCTCACCCTGCAGGCTCAGGACCACGCCGCCGACATCGGTCTTGTGGATGATGTCCGGCGAGCGGATCTTGAGCGCCACCGGGCCGCCGATGTCGGCCGCTGCCTGGCCCGCCGCCTCGGGCGTCGCGGCGTGCCGCGGCTGCACCTGCGGGATGTGATAAGCGGCCAGCAGCGCCGCAACTTCATCCGGCGACAGCCAGTCCCGATGATCAGCCAGGGCCTGGCGACAGACATAACGCGCACGCTCGGCATCCGGCTCGAACTGTTCCGGCACCGACGGCGGGGTTTGCATCAGCGCCAGCCGGCCACGCCGGTAACGCTCCAGGTACATGAAGGCGCGCACCGCCTCTTCCGGCGTGCGGCAGGTGCCGATGCGATTGTCGGTGAACACCTGCCGCCCGGCCCGGGCAACCTGATCGCCCACCCAGCTGGTCACCAGCGTCTTGCCCGGCTTGCTCCTGAAGGCGCGCACCACGGCGCGGGCCGCTTCGGCCCCGTCGGCGACGGCCACCGGCGCGTGCAGCGCCAGCACGGCATCCACGCCCGGATCCTGCAGCAGCGGCAGCAGGGCCGCCTCGTAACGCTCGGGCGGCGCGTCGCCGACGATGTCGACCGGATTGCCGTGCGACCAGGTTGCCGGCAACACGCGGTCGAGCGCTGCGATCGTGGCCGGCGCCAGCTCGGCCAGCCGGCCGCCCATGTAGCCCAGGGCATCGGTGGCCATGATGCCGATGCCGCCGCCGTTGCTGATGATGGCCAGCCGGTCGCCCGCGGGCGGGCGCGTGGTGGCCAGGATCTCCGCCGCCGTGAACAGCTCGTCCAGGGTGTGCACGCGCAGCATGCCGGCGCGCCGGAACACCGCGTCGTAGACCGCGTCGTTACCGGCCAACGCCCCGGTGTGCGAGGCCGCGGCACGGGCGGCGGCGGCACTGCGCCCGGCCTTGACCACCACCACCGGCTTGACGCGCGCCGCGGCACGTGCCGCCGACATGAACTTGCGCGGACTGCGCACCGCCTCGATGTACAACAGGATGGCGTCGGTGTCCGGGTCGCCGGCCAGGTAGTCCAGCAGGTCGCCGAAGTCCACGTCGGCCACATCGCCCAGCGACACCAGGTGCGAGAAGCCAACCCCGCGCGGCTGCGCCCAGTCGATGACCGAGGTCACCACCGCGCCCGACTGGGCGACGAAGGCCAGCCGGCCGGCGCGCGGCGTCAGGTGCGCAAAGCTCGCATTCAGATGCTGTCCGGGCACCATCAGACCCACGCAGTTGGGCCCGACAATGCGCAGCAGATGCGGCTGGGCGGCCTCCAGCATGGCGCGGCGCAGCGCGCCGCCGTGCGCGTTGTCGCTGTCCTTGAAACCGGCGGTGATGATCACGGCCGCCTTGGTGCCACGGGCGCCCAGCTCGGCGATCAGGCCCGGCACCGTGTCCGGTGGCGTGGCAATCACGGCCAGGTCCGGTGCCAGCGGCAGGCTGGCCACGTTCTTGTACGCCAGCACGCCCTCGACGGCCACGTACTTCGGATTGACTGGCATCACCGGCCCGTCGAAACCGGCCCGGAACAGGTTGCGCGCCAGCACGGCACCGACCGAGCCTGGCCGGGTGCTGGCGCCGATCAGCGCCACCGATTTGGGTTTGAACAGGTAGTTGAGGTTGCGGATGGTCATCGGGCCGGTGCCGGGACGGGAAATGCTTTCGATGCTAGCAGGACAGTGGGACGGTGAGCGGTCAGATGACGGACACCACGCTGAAACCCAGGGCGGCTCCACCACCCATGCCATCCCTCCCCGCCCTCCTGCCTGCCGCCGGCGGGCAACCGCGAGACTTGTCGCGCACCGCGTCAATCGGCCGGCGCGGCACCGTCGATCGCGCCGCGCACCGGGCGACGCCGCAGGAACACCAGCGGCGCCGGCCCCGACATGCCAGGCGCCATAATGCCTGCCATGACCACTCGTAGACCGCCCACGCCGGGCGCCGCGGCGGCCGGCTGAGCCATGCGCCTGCTGCTGGTGGAAGATTCCCAGCGCCTGCGCGAGGGCCTGCAGATGGGCCTCGCCAGCGCCGGTTTCGCGGTCGATGCCGCCGCCGACGGTGCTGCTGCCCTGGCCTTTCTGGACGGCTACGACTACCCGCTCACGGTGCTCGATCTGGGCCTGCCAAAGGTCGACGGCATGGCGGTGCTGGCGCATCTGCGCGCCCGGCGAGTGCCGACCCGGGTGCTGGTGCTGTCGGCCCGCGACCAGCTCACCGACCGCGTGGCGGCGCTGGACGCCGGTGCCGATGACTACCTGGTCAAGCCCTTCGCGCTGGATGAGCTGATCGCCCGCCTGCGGGCACTGGGCCGGCGCTACCACGGCGCGACCACGGCGCAGCTGGCGGCCGGCAATCTCGAACTCGACAGCGCCCGGCGTGTCGCCCGCTGCGCGGGACGGCCGCTGAACCTGTCGCCGCGCGAGTACGCGCTGCTCGAAGTCCTGCTGCACGGCCGCGGCCGGGTGCTGTCGCGGGCCATGCTGTTCGAGCGCCTGTATGACGCCGATGCCCGCGCCTCCGACAAGGTGATCGAGGTGCTGATGAGCGGCCTGCGCGGCAAGCTCGCCGCCGCCGGCTGGGATGGGCAGATCGAAAACCGCCGCGGTTTCGGCTATGTCCTGGGCTGAGTACCGACGCGGCTGGCGGCCTTCGTTGCGCAGCACCCTGGGGTTGCGCCTGGGCCTGACCGTGGCGCTGACCATGGGCGGTCTGTTCGCGGTCATCGACTATCTGGTCGACGCCGAGCTGTACCGGCGCTTCGACGTCGGCCTGGCGGCCCGGGCTCAGGCGCTGACCGCCTACCTGGGCGCCCCCGGCGCCGGCCGGCAACTGCCCATCGAGGCCCTGCTGCCGCAGTTTGGCGGCCACGGGCACACTGATTTCTATCAGGTCTGGGACGGCCACGGCGCCGTGCTGGCGCGCTCGGCCTCCAGCCATGGGCGCGATCTGGCGCGCCCGGCGCAACCGAGCAGGGACGGCGCCTACTACGACCTTCGGCTGCCGGACGGCCACCGCGGCCGCGCCCTGGCCCGGGTGGTGCCGCTGCCGTCCGATGACCCGCGCGGCGCGCTGCTGGTCGTGGTCGCCGAAGAGCGCGAGGCGCTGGATGCGCTCGAGCGGCGTCTGCACCGCATCCTGGTCACCGGCACCGGCGGCACCCTGCTGCTGGTCCTGGTGCTCACCGCCTGGTCGATCCGCCGCGCGCTCGCCCCGCTCGATGCCTTCGGCCGCGCGGTGGCGGAACTGCCACTCGACGGCGGCGGCCAGCCGCCGCCAGGCGACGACCTGCCGAGCGAACTGGCGCCCGTCGCCGGCAAGCTCGCGGCCACGCTGGAGCGCCTGCTGGCCGCGCTCGAACGCGAGCGGCGCTTCTCGCGTGATCTCGCCCACGAACTGCGCACGCCGCTGGCCGAGGCGCGGCTGCTGGCCGAACTGGCCCGGCGCCAGCCGGGTATTGCGGGCGCACATCTCGCCCAGCTCGACGCAGCGCTCGCCGAGATGACCAAAATCGTCAACGGCCTGCTGTATCTGGCCCGCGTCGAGGCAGGCAGCGAACAGCCGCAGCCGGAGCCGGTCGATCTGGCCGCGCTGCTGGCGGCACAGGCCGAGCGCTGCCGGATGCCGGCCACCGACCACGGCCTCGACTGGCAACTTCGGGTCGAGCCCTGCTGGGTGCTGACCGATGCGGCGCTGCTCGAGCGCCTGCTCGCCATCCTGTTCGACAACGCCGTGCAGCACGCCCCGCCCGGCGACTGCCTGCGGGTGCAGTGCGCCTGTGATCCCCCCGCGCTGTGGCTGGAAAACGCCGCGCCGCTGCTCGAACCGGCCGATCTGGGCCGCCTCGCGGAGCGCTTCTTTCACCGCCACGAGGGTGGCAACGGGGCCCATTCCGGCCTCGGCCTCGCGCTCGCCCGGGCGTTGGCTACCGCGCTCGGACTGCAACTGTCCTTCACGCTCGATGGCGGCCGCCTGCGGGTGTCGCTCGGCGGCTTTGCGCCCGTCCCGGCCGATCCGGCGCAGGGCTGAAAGCCACCGCCCGTTTTAAGCGTTTCCAAAGTCTGGGGTCGGACACTGCGCGCCAGTCCCGTCACCGGAAGCTGCGATGCGCCCTCTCGCCCTCGCCCTGGCCGTCCTGTTCGGCCTCATTCGTCCGCTGCTGGCCGCCGACATCGCCGTCAGCCCCGAGCAGGCCGCCGCACTCGGCGTCGAAACCCAGCCGGCCGCGCCGGCGACGGTGCTGATGGCCGCGCGCCTGCCGGCCACGCTGGTGCTGCCGGGCAGCGGCGCCCGCGCGGTGGTGGTGCCCTTCGGCGGCGTGGTGACGCGCCGGCTGGCGCAGGAAGGCGAGGCGGTGGCGGCCGGCCAGGCGCTGGTGGAACTGCACAGCGCCGAGTATCTGGCCGCCCACGCTGCCCAGCGCGACCGGCAGGCGCGACTGGAACAGGCCCGCCAGCAGGCGGCACGCGATACCGCGCTGCTGCGCGAGGGCATCGTGCCGGCACGCCAGGCACAGCAGAGTCAGGCGGCGCTGGCGGCCGCGCAGGCCGAGTTCGGCGCCGGCCGCGACCTGCTCGCTGCCACCGCCGCGGTAGACGGCCAGCCGGCCGTCTACCGGCTGCTGGCGCCAGCCGCCGGGGTGGTGCACGAGGGCGAGTTGCGCCTGGGCGAGCCAGTCGCCGCTGGCCACAGCGCCGCGCTGCTGCTGAGCGGCGATCGCCTGTGGGCCGAGGCGCAGCTGCCGCCGACCCTGGTCGGGCGTGTGCGCGCCGGGCAGGCGGTGCGCCTGCCCGGCGGCGAGCCCGCCGGCCGGGTGATCGCCGTGGGCACCGTGCTCGATCCGGCCAGCCGCGCCGCGCTGCTGCGCGCCGAGCTGCCGGCGGCCGGACTGGCCGCCGGCCAGACCCTGGAGATCGAGATTCTCGACACCCCGCCGGCGGCCGCCCGGCGGGTGCCGGCCGCTGCGCTCGGCCGCGACGGCGATCAGACCCTGGTGTTCCTGGCGGTGGACGGCGGCTTTCGGCCGCAGCCGGTGGAGGTCCTCGGCCGCGATGGCGAGTACGCCGTGGTGCTGGGGCTGCCGGCCGACGCCAGGGTGGTGGCCCGCGGCGTGGCGGCGCTGAAGGTACTGGCCCGGCAGGAGCCCTGAGATGCTGTCGCGCCTGGTGGAATTCGCCCTCGCCCAGCGCCTGGTGGTGCTGCTGGTCACCGCGCTCGGCGTGGGCGCCGGCATCACCGCCTGGCGGCAGCTGCCGATCGACGCCTTCCCGGACATCTCGCCGACCCAGGTCAAGCTGATCCTGAAGGCGCCGGGCATGACCCCGCAGGAGGTCGAGCAGCGCATCCTGGTGCCGCTGGAGATGGAACTGCTCGGCCTGCCGCGGCAGGTGCAGCTGCGGGCCCTGGCCAAGTACGCGATCGCCGATCTGACGCTGGTGTTCGAGGACGGCACCGACATCTACTGGGCGCGCCAGCAGGTGGCCGAGCGCTACGCCGGTGTGCGCGACGCCCTGCCGGCGGGCGTCGAAGGCGGGCTGGCGCCGATCGCCACACCGCTGTCGGACCTGTTCATGTTCACCATCGAGGGTGATCTGAGCCTGGTCGACAAGCGCGATCTGCTCGACTGGACCATCCGCCCGGCGCTGCGCACCGTACCCGGTGTGGCCGACGTCAACGCGCTCGGCGGCCGCGTGCGCACCTACGAGGTGGTACCGGATCGCGCCGCGCTGGCCGCCGCCGGGGTGACACTGGCCGAGCTGGCCGCCGCCCTCGAGGTCAACAACCAGAACGACGGCGCCGGCCGCCTGCACGACGGTGAGGAGGCGCTGGTGGTGCGCGCCACCGGCGCCTATGACGGGCTCGACGCCGTGGCCGGCGTGGTGGTGGCGCGGCGCGACGGCCGGGTGCTGCGCGTGGCCGATCTGGCGCAGGTGCGCTTTGGCGAACTCGCGCCGCTCGGCGCGGTGAGCAAGGACGGCCGCGGCGAGGCGGTGGAGGCGATCGTGGTCGGTCTGCGCGGCGCCAACGCCGGCGCGGTGGTGGCCGGCGTGCGCACCAAGCTCGACGCGCTGCAACCGAGCCTGCCGCCCGGCGTGACCCTGAACGTGTTCTACGACCGCAGCGAGCTGATCGCCCGCGCCGTGGGCACCGTCAGCCGGGCGCTGATCGAAGCCTCGGTGCTGGTGGTGGTGCTGCTGCTGCTGTTCCTGGGCGAGCTGCGCGCGGCACTGGTGGTGGCCACCACGCTGCCGCTGGCCGCGCTCGGCACCTTCCTGCTGATGCGCCTGACCGGCATGAGCGCCAACCTGATGAGCCTGGGCGGACTGGCCATCGCCATCGGCATCCTGGTCGACGCCGCCGTGGTGGTGGTCGAGAACGCGGTCGAGCGCCTGACCGGCGACGAGGCGCAGCGCCTGCCGCGGCTGCACGTGATCTACCGCGCGGTCACCGAGGTGGCGCAGCCGGTGGCCACCGGGGTCTTCATCATCGCGCTGGTGTTCCTGCCGCTGCTGACGCTGGAAGGGCTCGAGGGCAAGCTGTTCGCGCCGGTGGCGCTGAGCATCGTGTTCGCGCTCGGCGCCTCGCTGCTGGCTGGACTCACCTTCATCCCGGTGCTCGCCTCGCTGGTGCTGCGCGCCGGGCCGCACCGCGAGCCCTGGGTCATGCGCCTGCTCGGCCCGGCCTACGCGCGCCTGCTGGCGGCCTGCCTGCGCCGCCCGGCGCCGGTGATCGCGGTGGCCGTGGTCGGCCTGCTGCTGGCCAGCGGCGCCTACCTGCGCACCGGCAAGAGCTTCATGCCGACCCTGGACGAGGGCGCCATCCTGGTGCAGCTCACCAAGCTGCCGTCGATCGACATACAGGCCAGCCTCGCCCTCGACCAGGCCGTGCAGCGCGCCATCCTGGCCGAGGTGCCGGAGGTGAAGAGCATCGTGGCGCGCCTGGGCTCGGACGACCTCGGCCTCGATCCGATGAGCCTGAACGACACCGACAGCTTCCTGGTGCTGGCGCCCAAGCAGGACTGGCGGGTGCCGGACAAGGACTGGCTGGCCGCGCGCCTGCGCGCGGTGCTGGCGCGCTTTCCGGGCATCGAGTTCACCTTCACCCAGCCGATCGAGATGCGCGTGGCGGAGATGCTCACCGGCTCGCGCGGCGATCTGGCGGTGAAGATCTTCGGCCCGGACCTGGCCGAGCTCGACCGCCTGGCCGGGCGCATCGCCGCGGTGCTGGAACAAACCCCCGGCGCCAGCGAGGTGTTCACCGTGCACAACGACGGCGTGCAGTACCTGCAACTGCGGCTCGACCGCCTGGCCGTCGGCCGCGCCGGCCTCGATGCCCAGGCCCTGCAGCGCGAGCTGCGCGCCCAGGTGGACGGCCTGCGCGCCGGCACCGTGCTGGAAGGCAACAAGCGCATCCCGCTGATGGTGCGCGGCGAGCCGCGCCTGCGCCGCGACGCCGACGCCCTGGCCGAGACACGCATCGCCCTGCCCGACGGCGGCAGCGCGCGCCTGGCCGATCTGGCCCGCATCGAGCGCATGGCCGGCCCGATCAAGGTGGACCGCGAGGACGGCGAGCGCTTCGCCGTGGTGCAGGCCAACGTCGCCGGCCGCGACCTGGTGGGCTATGTGGACGACGCCCGGGCGCGCGTCGCCGAAGCGGTGCCCCTGCCGCCCGGTTACCGGCTGGTATGGGGCGGTCAGTTCGAAAATCAGCAGCGCGCCGCCGCGCGCCTGGGGCTGGTGGTGCCGGTGGCGCTGGGGCTGATCTTCTTCGTGCTGTTCGCCACCCTCGGCTCGGTGCGCCAGGCGGTGCTGATCCTCTCCAACATCCCGTTCGCGCTGATCGGCGGGGCGATCGCCCTGTGGGCGTCCGGCGAGTACCTGTCGGTGCCGGCCTCGGTGGGCTTCATCGCCCTGCTCGGCATCGCGGTGCTCAACGGCCTGGTGCTGCTGACGCACTTCAACCAGCTGCGCGCCGCCGGCCTGCCGATCGAGCAGGTGGTCTACGACGGCGCCCGCCGGCGCCTGCGCCCGGTGCTGATGACCGCCGGCATCGCCGCCCTGGGCCTGGTGCCGCTGCTGCTGCAGACCGGGCCCGGCTCGGAGATCCAGCGCCCGCTGGCGATCGTGGTGCTGGGCGGGCTCATCACCTCGACCGCCCTGACCCTGCTGCTGCTCCCCATCCTGTACCGGCGTTTCAGCGCCGCGGAGGCGCGCCCATGAACCCCGACCTGCAGCAACTGACCCTGGTGTTCCCGGACGAGCTCGAAGGCCCGGTGCTGGATGCGCTCGGCGCCATCGCACCGGAGCAGCCCTATACCCTGCTGCACGCCACCGGGCACGGCCGCGACTTCGCCGCCGCCAGCAGCCGCGAGCGGGTACGCGGCCAGGTCGGGCGTCGGGTGCTGTGGCTGGTGGCGCCAGTGGGTGAACTCACGACACTGATCGGCGCGCTGCGCGAGCGCATCCACAGCCGCGACCTGGTCTGGTGGCGGGCGCCGGTGGCCGCCTTCGGAGACTTTTCATGAAACAAACGCGCATGGCAGCGGTGCTGACACTGGCTGCGGCGCTGGCCGTCAGTGCGGCCCAGGCAGGCGCCGCCGAACCGGTGCCGCTGCTGCCGGACCCTGACACCGCCCACCAGGTGCTGTCCGAAACCCCCGCCGTGCAGGCGGCGCTGGCGGCGCGCGAGGCGGCCCGGGCACGCGGCGAGGCGCTCGACGCCGGCCCCTACGAGTTCGAGCTCGACGCCGTCGGCCAGCGCCGCGACGTGCGCCGCGAGGGCGACTACGACGAGTGGGAGGCCGGCATCAGTCGGCGCCTGCGCCTGCCCGGCAAGGCGGCACTGGACCGCGAACTGGGCGCGCTCGGCAACGAAACGGCCGAGCTCGGCATCGCTGACGCCTTCCACGGTGCGGCGCTCGAACTGCTCGACGGCTGGTTCGGCTGGCTGGATGCGGCCAGCGCCGTGGCGGCGGCCACAACCGCCCGCGACCGCCTGGCCGAGGAGCGCGCGGCGATCGACAAGCGCCTGGCGCGCGGCGACGCCGCCCGCATCGACCTCGACCTTGCCGAATCCGCGCTGGCCGGCGCCGAGGCGGCGCTGGCCGAGGCGCGCACCACCGCCGCCGAAAGCAGCGCCGCGCTCGGCGCGCGCTACCCCACCCTGCCGCTGCCGGCCGCGCCGCCGCCCATACCTGATCCCGAACCGCCGGCCATGGACGCCGCCGCGCTGGCCGCCCAGATCGTCGCCCGCAGCCACGAGATCGGCATCGCCGAGGCTCGCTACCAGCAGTCCATGAAGCGCGCCCAGCGCGGCGAGCGCGACCGCCGGCCGGATCCGGCGCTCGGCATCCGCACCCTGTCCGAACGCGGCGGCGACGAGACCGCCGTCGGCCTGACCTTCAACATCCCCATCGGCGGCCGCTACCGGGCGGCCGAGGCGCGTGCACTGGCCGCCGATGCCGGCGCCGCCGGCGCCGAGCTCGACGCCGTGCGCCGGCAGATCGTGGCCGGTTCCCGCGCCGTCACCGCCCGCCTGCAAGGCAGCCTGGCCGCTTGGCAGGCGGCGCGCCGCGCCGCCGAGGCCGCCGACACCCACGCCGCGCGCGCCCGGCGCGGCTATCAACTGGGCGAGACCGACCTGTTCAGCCTGCTGGCCGCCGAGCGCACCGCCCAGGGCGCCCGGCGCGCAGAAATCGCCGCCCGTATCGCCGCCCACCGTGCCGTCGCCCGGGTGCGGGTCGACGCCCACCAGATGTGGGCCTACCATCACCACGGGCACGAAGAAGACGGCGCAGCGGCGGACGAGCACCTGCACGCGCAGTGACGTCCGCCGCTTGCGGCGGGCGGCGGCGAGGATCGCGCGGCGCGCCGTAGCGGCGCCGCGGCTTCAGCGCTCCGGGCGCAGGTGCGGGAACAGGATCACCTCGCGGATGGAGGTGACGTCCGCGAACAGCATGGCCAGCCGGTCGACGCCGATGCCCTCGCCGGCGGTCGGCGGCAGGCCGTATTCGAGCGCTTCCACGTAGTCGGCGTCGAAGTACATGGCTTCCTCGTCGCCGGCGGCCTTGCGGGCGGCCTGCTCCAGGAAGCGCGCCGCCTGATCCTCCGGGTCGTTCAGCTCGGAGAAGCCATTGGCCAGCTCGCGCCCGGCGATGAACAGCTCGAAGCGCTCGGTCAGCGCCGGGTTGTCGGCGCGGCGGCGGGCCAGCGGCGAGACCTCGACCGGGAAGTCGGTGACGAAGGTCGGCTGGATGAGCTGTTCCTCGACCACTTTCTCGAACAGTTCGAGCTGCACCTGCGCCAGCCCGTCGTCGTCCTTGACCACCAGGCCAAGTTCCAGCGCCAGGGCGCGGGCGGCGTCAAGATCGGCCAGCAGTGCCGGCGTGGCACGCGGCAGATAGGCGCTGATGGCCTCGGCCAGCGTGTAGCGGGCGAAGGGCTGGCCGAAGTCGATGGGCTGGCCCTGATAGCTCAGTTCTGTACTGCCGAGCACGCGCCTGGCCAGATCCCGCAGCAGGCGCTCGGTCAGGTCCATCAGGTCGCGGTAGTCCGCGTAGGCCTGATAGAACTCGAGCATGGTGAACTCGGGGTTGTGGCGCGTGGACAGGCCTTCGTTGCGGAAATTGCGGCCCAGCTCGAACACCTTCTCGAAGCCGCCCACCACCAGCCGCTTCAGGTACAGCTCCGGCGCGATGCGCAGGTACAGGGTCATGTCGAGCGCGTTGTGGTGAGTCACGAACGGCCGCGCCACGGCGCCGCCGGGCATCGGCTGCATGAGCGGGGTTTCGACTTCCAGAAACCCGTCCGCGACGAACCACTCGCGCAGGCCCGTCACCAGCGCCGAGCGGATGGCGAAGGTGCGCCGCGCCTCGTCGTTGACGATCAGGTCCAGATAGCGCTGGCGGTGGCGGCGCTCGGCATCCTGCAGGCCGTGCCACTTGTCCGGCAGCGGACGCAGCGATTTGGTCAGCAGGCGCACCGACTCGGCGCGCACGGTGAGCTCGCCGGTGCGGGTGCGAAACAGCGTGCCGGTCACGCCGATGATGTCGCCCAGGTCCAGGCGCTTGAAATCCTCGTAGGCGTCCTCGCCCAGCACGTCGCGCTGCACGTACACCTGCATGCGGCCGGACTGGTCCTGCAGGTGCACGAAGGACGCCTTGCCCATCAGGCGGCGGGTCATGATGCGCCCGGCGATGCGCACCGCCACCGGCTGCGCTTCCAGCGTCTCGGCGGTCGCATCGGCGTGCACGCTCAGCAGGTCGCCGGCCAACGCGTCGCGGCGAAAGTCGTTGGGGTAAGCCTGTCCGGCGTGGCGCCAGTCGGCCAGCTTGCCCCGGCGAATGCCGATCTGCTCGTTGTCGTCTTCGTGGTGCATGGCTTACAGGCCGCTCTTGAGGCTGGCTTCGATGAACGGGTCCAGGTCGCCGTCGAGCACCGCCTGCGTGTTGCCGGTCTCGACGTCGGTGCGCAGGTCCTTGATGCGCGACTGGTCCAGCACGTAGGAGCGAATCTGGTGACCCCAGGAGATGTCGGACTTGGCGTCCTCGGTGGCCTGCGCCTGGGCGCGGCGGGCGTTCAGCTCGCGCTCGTACAGCTTGGCGCGCAGCTGCGCCATGGCGGTGGCGCGGTTCTTGTGCTGCGAGCGGTCGGCTTGGCAGGCCACCACCACGCCGGTCGGCACGTGGGTGATGCGGATGGCCGACTCGGTGCGGTTCACGTGCTGGCCGCCGGCGCCGGAGGCACGGTAGGTGTCCACACGCAGGTCGGCCGGGTTGATGTCGACCTCGATGTTCTCGTCCACTTCCGGATAGGCATAGACGGAGGCGAACGAGGTGTGGCGGCGGTTGCCGGAGTCGAACGGGGACTTGCGCACCAGGCGGTGAACGCCGGTTTCGGTGCGCAGGTAGCCGTAGGCATACGGGCCGCGCACGTGCACGGTGGCGGACTTGATGCCGGCCACCTCGCCGTCGGATTCTTCCGTGATCTCGACCTCGAAGCCTTTGCGTTCACACCAGCGCAGGTACATGCGCAGCAGCATCTGCGCCCAGTCCTGCGCCTCGGTACCGCCGGAGCCGGCCTGGATGTCCAGATAGGCGTTGTTGGCGTCGGCCTCGCCGGAAAACATGCGCTGGAACTCCAGGCGCTGCACATGGGCTTCGAGACGCTCGACGTCCGTCGTCAGCGCAGCCGCGGCGGACTCGTCATCCTCCAGCTCGATCAGCTCGGCCAGCTCCAGGCTGTCGGCGATGCCGCGCGTCAGTTCACCGATGCCGCCGACGACTTCTTCCAGCCGCGCCCGCTCGCGGTTCAGTTCCTGGGCGCGGTCGGCGTTTTCCCAGACCTTGGGGTCTTCGAGCTCGCGCAGGACCTCGGTCAGGCGCTCTTGCTTGGTATCGAGGTCAAAGATACCCCCGTAGCGTGGCCACCCGCGCCGCCAGTTCTTTCAAGGTGTTTCGCTGGGTGCTGATGTCGATCATGGTCGGGCGGCGGACAGGTGGCGCATAAAGGGCGCGCATGGTACCGCGCCGGCCTCATGCGCCCAAAAAAAGCTGCCGCCGCGCTGCTACCATCGCCCGGCGCGACAACACCAATCAACGGAGGAGCCCCATGCCCATCGCCCGCCTGAACGGCATCGACATCAACTACCAGGTCAACGGCGACGGGCCGGAAACCCTGGTGCTGGTGCACAACGTGATCGCCAACATGAGCGCCTACGACGACAACGCGCCCGTGTTCGGCAAGCATTTTCGGACCATCCGCTTCGACCTGCGCGGGCACGGCCAGTCGTCCAAGGTCAGCACGCAGGATGAAGCGCCGGACTTCTACACCTACGAGAACACCGCGGCCGACTTGGCCTCGCTGCTGGATCACCTGGGCGTGGAACGCTGCCACGTGCTGGGGCAGGCGTATTGGGGCGTGAGCACGGCCAGCACCTTCATGGCGCGGCACCCCGAGCGCGTGCAGAGTCTCATCGCGGTGAGCTGCGACCTGTTGGCCACGCCCGAAGGAAGCGGCCTGTTCGACAGCATGACGCCGCAAATGCGCGCCGGCTTCGAGCGCCTGCACGCGGTGGCGCGCAGCGAGGGCATGCTGGCCGTGTTCGAGGCGCGCAAGCAGACGCGCACCTTCTGGGGCGATCGGCTGATGGCGAGCCCGGCCATTCTGGAGCGCTTCCGG
This sequence comes from Immundisolibacter cernigliae, assembly GCF_001697225.1. Lineage (GTDB taxonomy): Bacteria > Pseudomonadota > Gammaproteobacteria > Immundisolibacterales > Immundisolibacteraceae > Immundisolibacter > Immundisolibacter cernigliae. Next base: position 2,642,682 of record NZ_CP014671.1, on the reverse strand, counting down.
CAGATGTACGCCGACACCTCGCCGCTGACCTTCCTCAACTTCCCGCTCATGCGCCCGGCCGCCAAGCAGGCCATCACCGACGCGCTCAAGGCGCACCGCATCCCGACCTTCGTGCTGATGGGCGTGCAGGACCCGCATCCGACCGAGATGATCGCCCACTGGAAGGCCGACTACCCGGACTGCCACGCCATGCTGCTGCCTGATTGCGGCCATTACGTGGCGATCGAGAACCCGGGCGACTTCAACCGGGCGGTGCTGAACTTCCTGGCTGGTGTGCGCGCGTACGGTCAGGGGTTCTGACGCCAGGCCGAAAAGCCGCTTCAACCGTCCACGGGGTGGGGTGCTCCCATACCCCGTGGACTTCTCCCGGGCTCAGTGGATATGGGCCCCGGCCACGAAACGTTCCGGCAACGCGCCGGGCAGCGCGTGCGGCACCACCTCGCCCTTGTCGTAGAAAGCCTCGAGCACCGGGTGCACCAGCCGCCGCCAGACCGGCGGCACGAAGGCGGCGAAGATCATGGTCAGGTAGCCGTACGGCAGGCGCGGCGCCTCGGGTCGCACGCGCAGGATCTGGAACGGCCGGCCGGAGTTCTCGTGATGGTCGGCGTGGCGGTCCACCGCCGTGAACAGGAAGTTGCTCAGCATGTAGCTGTCATCCCAGGAGTGAATCGCCCGCGGCGGCTCGTACTCGCCATTGGGCAGCTTGCGCCGCGACAGGCCGTAGTGCTCCAGGTAGTCGCCCACCGACAGCAAAAAGCGCGGCGCGGCGTATTGCAAAGCAAACAGCGCCAGCGCCAGCGGCCCGAAGTACCAGGTCAGACCCACTACCCAGGCCAGTTCGTTCAGGGTCAGCCAGATCATCAGGTTGCGCGGCGACAGCCAGCCGCTGCCCAGACGGCGCAGGCGCTGCGCCTCGATCTGCCAGGACATCACGAACTTGCGCGAGATGTTGCGCACCGTGAACTGCCAGAACGACTCCCCGTAGCGCGCCGAGCCCGGATCTTCAGGCGTCGCCACCACGTTGTGGTGCCCGTAGTTGTGATAGACGAGAAAATTGGCCATGCCGCACAGGCACAGCACCTGCACGCCGATGAAGCGGTCCAGGCGGCTCGGGTGATGACACAGCTCGTGCGCCAGCGTGGCGCCAAAACCGACGCCGACCGCCATCGACAGCGCCAGCCCGATCTGCGCGTACAGCGCCATGTCGGTATTGATGATCAGGTGATAGCTGAACAGCACCAGCGCGATCTGTACCGGCAGGTACGCCCACAGCGTCAGGCGGTAATACAGGCTTTGCTCATACTGGCGCTCCAGGTGCGCCGGCACGTTGGCATTGTCCTCGCCCAGCCAGCGATCCAGGAACGGCCCGACGCCAAACAGCAGAACGATGGTCAGCCAGTGCCACATCCCGCCGCCCAATGCGTAGCCCACAAACGGCAGCAGCGCGGTCAGGCTGACTGGAAGGGCGCCGACCTTGGTCAGCGGACTGAGTCGAACCTTGCCTTGCTCAAGCGCGACGTCCATGTCGATTTCTCCTGCCTGGAATTATCGAAAACTCACTTCACGAAGCGGTCCATGATTCGGGACAGACGCGCCGAATACGGCGGCATGACCCAGCGCGTGAAGCTGATGCCGCTGACCTGGCGCAGCACCGCGCGCTCGTTCGAGAACGCCTGAAAGCCATAGAACCCGCCCGACTTGCCGATGCCGCTGTTGTTCACGCCGCCGAACGGCAGGTTCGGGTGCAGGCCATGCAGCATCACGTGGTTGATGGTGGTGCCGCCGGCCGAGGTGCCGCGCAGGATGCGCTCGACGTTGTCCTTGATGCGGCTGAAGGCATACAGCGCCAGCGGCTTGGGCTTGGCGTTGATCAGCTCCAGCGCGCGGTTCAGATCCTGATAGCCGAGCACCGGCAGCAGCGGGCCGAAGATCTCCTCCTGCATCAGCCGCGAGTCGAGCGCCACGTCGGCCAGCACCGTGGGGGCGATGAAATTGTCCGCCGCATCGGACTGGCCACCGGCCACCACCCGCGCGCCGCGCGCCAGGGCGTCGTCCAGCAGACCCTGCACGCGGGCGTGGTGGCGCCCGTTCACGATGCGCGTCAGGTCCGGCGCCCTGCCGGCCTCGCCGGTGGCGTGCGTTTTCAGCTGCCGACCGAGCGCACCGAGCAGCTCTTCCTTGCGCGACTCGTGCACCAGCACGTAGTCGGGCGCCACGCAGATCTGGCCACCGTTGAGCAGCTTGCCCCACACCAGGCGCTCGGCAGCGGCCTCGATGTCGGCGCTCTCGTCCACGATCACCGGCGACTTGCCGCCCAGCTCCAGCGTGACCGACGTCAGGTGCTCAGCCGCGGCGCGCATGACGACCTTGCCGATTTCCGGACCGCCGGTATAGAAAATGTGATCGAACGGCATCGTCAGCAGCGCCGTCGCCACTTCCGGCCCGCCCTCGAACACCGCCACTTCGGCCTCGTCGAAGGTTTCGGCGACGATGTTGCGAATCACCGCGCCCAGCGCCGGAGTCATCTCGGACGGCTTGATGATGGCCGTGCAGCCGGCGGCGATGGCGCCGGTCAGCGGCACGAAGCTCAGAAACACCGGCACGTTCCACGGCGCGATGATCAGCGCCGCGCCCTTGGGCTCGTAACGGATTTCGCCGCGCGTGCCGAGCATGTTGATCGGCGTCTTTACGCGCTGCGGACGCATCCAGCGCTTCAGGTGCTTGAGCGCCAGGTCGATGCCCTGCGTGACCGGCATGATCTCGCCCAGCAGCGCTTCGACCGGCTGCTTGCGCATATCGGCGTGGGCCGCCGCCACGATGTCCGCCTTGTGCGCGATCACCGCCGCGCGCAGGCGGCGCAGTTTTTCCAGCCGCTGCTCGGCGGTGGTCTGGCGCAGCTCGATCTTGCGCGCCTGCTGCAACGCGAAGACCCGATTGATTTCGTCCTGCAGACGGGACTGGGGCAGCTCGTTGATGGCGTTCATCGCGGTTCTCCTTAACCTGGGCCGAAGAACCCGAATATAAACTGAATAAGCGTTAGGGAAGCGTTGCAACGGGCGCCCTGGCGGGGGACAAACCGGCACCAGAGGCCGGGCAGACGGACGACACGTGACCGCCGCTCAAGGCGAAGCGCCGAACAGCTGCACGCCGGCATCCCGTTCCAGCGGCAGCAGCATGGCCAGGGTGTCGCGATCGGCATAACCGGCTGCCATGGCGGCATTGATGGCCGCGAACGCCGTCTCGCCGGTCGCGCTGCGCACGCCGCATGCGGCGGCCATTTCGAGCGCCAGGCGCAGATCCTTGTGCAGCAGCTCGGTACGGAACTTCGGTTCCAGGTCGCGCGCCTTCAGGCGCGGGTACATCATTTCCAGAATCGCGCTACGCCCGCTGCTGCCCATCAGCACCTGATACAGCGCGTCCAGGTCCACGCCGGCTTTCTGGCCCACCAGCAGCATCTCGATCAGCGCCCGCTGATGCACGCCGACCAGCAGGTTGTTGATCAGCTTGGCCACGGCCCCGCTGCCGGTGGCGCCCATGTAGACGACCGTCTTGCCCATGGCATCCAGCACCGGGCGCGCCTGCTCGAACACTGGCCGTTCGCCGCCGACCATGATGCCGAGCGTGCCGGCCTGCGCGCCGGCCGGGCCGCCCGACACCGGCGCATCGAGAAAATGCACGCCGCGGGCGCGGGCAGCGGTATCGATCCTGCGACAGGTGTCCGGTCCGACCGTGCTGTGGTCGATCAGCAGCGTGCCCGGCCGGGCCGCCGCCACCAGGCCGTCGGGTTCGAGGTACACGCGCTCGACGTCGGCCGGCATCGGCAAACAGGTACACACGGCATCCACCGCCGCGGCCAGCGCCGCATAACCGGCCGCCTCGGTTGCACCGGCGGCCAGGGCCCGCTCGATCGGCCCGCGGCTGCGGCTGACCACCTGCAGCCCGAACCCGGCCTTGCGCAGATTGAGAGCCATCGGCAGCCCCATGCTGCCCAGTCCAACGTAACCGACCTGCACCATTGCACACCTCCTGCAAAAATTGACGGCGGCGCCGCTCAAGTCAGCCAGCGGGCTCCGGCAATCAGTGCCCACACCGACAAGGCCAACACCAGCGCCACGAACACCGCCGCCGAAGCCATGTCCTTGGCCCGACCGGACAGTTCGTGCCGCTCCAGGCCGATGCGGTCGATGGCCGCCTCGATGGCCGAGTTCAGCAGTTCCACGATCAGCAGCAACAGCAGGCTGCCGACCAGCAAGGCCCGTTCCACGGCGGTGCGCCCCAGCCACAGCCCGACTGGCGTCAGTACCGCCACGATCAGCAGCTCCTGGCGAAACGCCTCCTCGCCGGCGAAGGCCGCCCGCAGGCCCTTGGCCGAGTAATACGCTGCACGCCCGATCCTGGCCAGACCCATCCGACACCCCCGGAACGCAAACGCCCCGAACGGGTCGGGGCGTTTGCAGCCAAACCACCCGGTGGCGTCACCACCACCGGGCACGGACCTGCTGTCAGGCCTGCATCTCCAGATCCATGCCAAAGCCGGTGGCCTCGACACCATGGCCCCACACGTCGGCCACGTAGTATTCGGACTGATGGGTGGCCTTGCGGGCGCCCCAGCCGTACTCCCACAGCCACCCGGACGGGTTGCCCATGTAGAAGGACCACATCTGGTCGTTGCTGTGCTTGCCCGGCTGGATGGCCACCGGGATCTTGCGCTTGCGCACGATGTCCAGCGTGTAGCCCACGTCGTCCATGTTCTCCACCTCGATCATCAGGTGGTTGATGCGCTTTGCCATCGGCGCGCCCAGGAAGGCCACCGAGTGATCGCGGTCGTTGCAGTGCATGAACACCGGTGAGGCGGTCATCGGCGTGCCGGGGATCGGCAGGTTGTACTCCACCGAGCCGCGCATGCCCAGCACGTCGGTGTAGAAGCGGTAGGCCTTTTGCACGTCGTCCTGGCGCAGGATGCAGTGGCCAACGCCGCCGGTACCGGTCAGGAAGCGGCCGTACATGCGCCGACCGGGATGGAAGGGCAGGAAGGTCTCGATCCGCGGGCCGTGGTAGATCTCGGTCGGGTTGCCACCCGGGTCCTTGAACTTGAGCAGGTCCAGCACCATGCGCTCCTTGCGCTCCTCGCCGTCGGCCTGCTTCCAGTCCACGCCGGCGGCGTCCAGCTGGCGTTTCATCTCGTCGAATTCTTCCGGCCCGGCCACGCGCCAGCCGATGAAGTCCATATCGTCGTCGCCGTGCAGGTTCACGACGATGCGGTGGTGCTGATTGTCCATGCGCAGGTAAAAGCGATCGCCGTCGCCCTCATCCAGCACCTCCATGCCAACCACCTGGCTGGCAAACTCACGCCAGGCGTCGCCGTCCTTGACGCCGATGCCCAGGTATCCGAATTCCGTTACCTTCGCCATGTCGAACTCCTCCGTGGGGAACGCCGCCTTCCACGCCTGGCAGAAGGCAAGAACCGGAATGATAACCAACAAACCACGCCACAGAGTGACCGTCCGATGACGACCGCCATCGGCCTGCTGGCGGCACTGCTGACGACCGCCGCCTTCCTGCCGCAGGTGCTGCACACGCTGGCTACGCGCGACACGCGCGGCATCTCGCTGCGCATGTACGTGATCTTCGTGGCCGGCGTGTTGCTGTGGCTGATCTACGGCCTGCTGGTGCGCGACTTGCCCCTGATTCTGGCCAATGCGATCACGCTGCTGCTGGCCGGCGCCATCCTGTACCTGAAGCTGCGCCACGGCTGAATCGATGGCGGCTACTGCCGGGATGCCGCGCCGCGCCGGTTGATTTAACATGCGTTCAGCACTTGCCCGGAACGGCCGCAGAGCCGCGACGGCAGGATCGCTCCGCGACGATTCACCCAGCCCCGCCTGCCCCAGGGAGCCCGCGTTGTCCTCACCCGGCATCACCCTTGAACCGGCAAGCCTGCCGCTGGCCTGCGAAGCCTTGCGCACGCAGGTGCGCGCGTTCCTGAGCGAGGAGCAGGCCGCCGGCTGTTTCACGCCCTGCTGCGACAACTGGCTGGGCGGTTTCGATCCGGATTTCAGCCGACGCCTGGCCGCCCACGGCTGGCTCGGCATGACGCTGCCGCGCGAGTACGGCGGCCACGGCCGCACGGCGCTGGAACGCTACGTGGTTACCGAGGAATTGCTCGCCGCCGGCGCACCGGTGGCGGCGCACTGGGTCGGCGACCGCCAGACCGGTCCGTCCCTGCTGCGCTACGGCACCGATGAGCAGAAGCAGTTCTTCCTGCCCAAACTGGTCAGCGGCGAGGTGTTCTTCGCCATCGGCATGAGCGAGCCGGGCAGCGGCTCGGACCTGGCATCGGTGCGCACCCGCGCCGAGCGGGTGGACGGCGGCTGGGCCATCACCGGCACCAAACTGTGGACCTCCAACGCCCACCGCGCGGACTGGTTTTTCGTGCTGTGCCGCAGCGCGCCGCTGGGCGAGGACCGCCACGCCGGCCTGTCGCAGTTCATCATCGATCTGAAATCCCCCGGCATCGGCATCCGCCCGGTGCCGATCCTGACCGGCGCCCATCACTTCAACGAGGTGGTGATGGACCGCGTGTTCGTGCCGGACACGCGGGTGCTGGGCGAAATCGGCCAGGGCTGGAAGCAGGTCACCTCCGAGCTGGCCTACGAGCGCTCCGGCCCGGAGCGGTTCATGTCCACCTTCCCGCTGCTGCAGGAACTGCTGCGCGTGGCCGGCGACACACCGGACGAGCGCACGGCAATTGCCATCGGCGAGCTGGCGGCGGAACTGTGGGCACTGCGGCGCATGTCGCTGTCGGTTGCCGCGGCCCTGCAGCGCGGCGAGGCACCCGACGTGGCGGCGGCGCTGGTCAAGGACCTGGGCACGCGCTTCGAGAGCGAGGTGTTCGAGCGCGTGCGACTGCTGATCGACTGCGCCCCGTCGCTGACGGCCCGGCGCCGCATCGACCTGCTGCTGGCGCAGGCGGTGCTGCATTCTCCCGGCTTCACGCTGCGCGGCGGCACCAACGAAATCCTGCGCGGCGTCGTGGCCCGCGCCCTTGGACTCAGGTGAGTGCTGCGATGAGCGACGATACCCGTCAGATGCTGCTCGACACCCTGGAGCGGGTGCTGGCCGATCACTGCACCGCCGAGCGCGTGCAGGCCGCCGACCCGGGCGGTTTCGATGCCGCGCTGTGGCAGACGCTGGAGGAACTCGGCTACCCGCTGGCCGGCGTGCCGGAACAGGCCGGTGGCATCGGTCTGCCGCTGGCGGACCTGTGCGCGCTGCTGCGCGTGTGCGGACGGCACTGCGCGCCCGTGCCGCTGGCGGAAAGCGCCATGCTCGCCGCCTGGTTGCTGGCCGGCGCGGGCTTGGAACTGCCGGGCGGCGTGCTGGCCGTGGCCGCCGCCGACTCGACGCAAGTCAGGATCACCCCTCAGGGCAGCGGGCTGCGCCTAGCGGGCGCCGTGTCCCGCGTCGCCGCCGCGCGCCACGCCAGCGCCATCGTGCTGTTGTTGGAAAACGGCGGCGCCTGTCAGGTCGTCGTGCTGCATCCCTCCGATTACCGGCTGGAGGTCGGCGACAACCTGGCCGGTGAGGCGCGGGACGAGGTCCACCTCGACCTGACAATCGACGCCGGCCGGTTGCGCACCGCCGCGGCCGGTGTGACGCTCGAAGCCTTCCACGCCCGCGCGGCCCTGCTGCGCGCGGCGCTGATGAGCGGCGCCCTGGAACGCGCCCTGCAGCAGTCGCTGGACTACGCCCGCGAGCGCAAGCAGTTCGGCCGCGCGCTGGCCGCCTTCCAGGCCATCCAGCAGCAACTGGCCATCCTGGCGGCGGAAGTCGTGGCGGCCAACGCGGCGGTCGATCACGCTGCCGCCGTGGCCGAAACCGGGCCGGCGCTGAACGAGATCGCCGTGGCCAAGATTCGCGCCGGCAAGGCCGCCGGCGTTGCCTGCCGCATTGCCCATCAGGTACACGGTGCCATGGGTTTCACGCAGGAATATTCGCTGCAACACGCCACGCGCCGGCTGTGGGCCTGGCGCGACGAGAACGGCACGGAAACCGCATGGGCGCTGCGTCTGGGGCAGCGCCTGGCAGGCGCGGGCGCCGCTGCACTATGGCCGCTGACCACGGCCAGCGGCGCTGTGGCAGACTGACCGGCAGTGCAGCCGGCAGCGGCGCCATAACGACAGATCAGCGCCCGGCGTGTACACGGACGTTTGAGGAGGACAAGCGGTGGAACTGAACATTCGCCTGCTGCTGGAGCGGGGGGCGCGCTATTTCCCGGACAACGAGATCGTCACCCGCCTGCCGGATGGCGGCCTGCACCGCTACACCTACCGCGTCCTGAACGAGCGTGCGCATCGCCTGGCAAGCCGCCTGGCGAGCATCGGCGTGCGCCCCGGCGACCGGGTGGCCACGCTGGCCTGGAACACCTACCGCCATTTCGAGCTGTACTTCGCGCTGCCATGCGCCGGCATGGTGCTGCACACGGTCAACCTGCGCCTGGCCGATGAACACATCGCCTACATCCTGAACCACAGCGAGGATTCGGCCGTTTTCGTTGATCCGGACCTGCTGCCGACGCTCGAGCGCATCGCGGGCCAGATAAGGACGGTCAGGACCTTCGTGGTGCTGGCAGGCCAGGTGCCGGCCACCACGCTGCGGAACGTGGTGGCCTACGAGGATTTGATCGCGGCCGGCGATCCGGGATTTGCCTTCAATGAACTGCCGGAACGCACCCCGGCTGGCATGTGCTACACCTCGGCCACCACCGGCCTGCCCAAGGGCGTGGTCTACAGCCATCGCGACATTTACCTGCACACCATCACCGAGTGCCTGGGGGACGTGCTGGATGTGCGCGAGCGGGACACCCTCCTGCCGGTGGTGCCGATGTTCCATGCCAACGCCTGGGGCCTGCCGTTCGCAGCCGCCTGCATGGGTGCCAAGGTGGTGCTGCCGGGCGAGCGGCCGCACGCCCCGGCGATCCTGGACCTGATGCAGGACGAACGGGTCACCTTTGCTGCCGCCGCGGTCAGCATCGGCATCGACATGATGACGGAGCTCAAGCGACAGCGGCGCGACCTGTCCAGCCTGCGCGGCATCATGCTGGGCGGCTCGGCCACGCCGGCGGCGGTGATGGAGTATTACCTCAGGGAATTCAATGTCCCGATCATCACCGCCTGGGGCTCGACCGAGATGACGCCGCTGGCCACCTGCGTGCACATCCGTCGCGCCGATCTGGACAAGCCGCCGACCGAGCACATCCCGACCCGCATCCGCCAGGGCATCCCGTGTCCGGGCGCCGAGCTCAAGGTGCTGGACGAGGAGGGCGGTGAGGTGCCCTGGGACGATCAGTCGATCGGCGAGATCTACGTGCGCACGCCCTGGAGCGCCACCGAGTATTACCACGACGCGCGCAGCCGGGACGGCTTCGTCGACGGCTTCTGGAAAAGCGGCGACATGTCCGCCGTGAGCGCCGACGGCGTGCTGCGCCTGGTCGACCGGGCCAAGGATCTGATCAAGAGCGGCGGCGAGTGGATTTCGTCGGTCGATCTTGAAAATGCGCTGATCGCCCACCCCAAGGTCCGCGAGGCTGCCGTGGTGGCGGCGCCGGACGCCAAATGGCTGGAGCGCCCCTGCGCCTACGTGGTTCCGGAGCCCGGCGCCGCGCCGTCGCAGGCGGAGTTGCGCGCCTGGCTGGAGCCGAAATTCGCCAAATGGTGGCTGCCGGATCATTACCTGGTCGTCGATGCCATCCCCAAGACCGGCGTCGGCAAGATCAACAAGCGGGCCCTGCGCGAGCAGGTCGAGCAGGACATCCGCCAGTCGGCCAACGCGTAGAGCGACTTCGGTACACAGCCAGGAGCAACCATGCGCGGAATCAAGATTCGCCCCCTACACCACGGCAACATGCATGCCGACTTGGAGTTGCTGGTCACCGGGCACCCGGACCTGATGCTCACCAAGACCAGCCACGTCAAGAACAAGGTGTGGTGCGAGGTGCCGTCCTTCACCTTCCTGATCGACCACCCGGACGGGCGCATCCTGTTCGACGCCAGCATCCACCGGCACTGGGAAGACCAGTGGTTGCCCGAATACAAGGCATTGGCGCCGTATGACGACTACACCGAGGAGCAGCTGCTCGAGAACACCCTGAAGCGCAACAAGCTGGGGCCGGAGGACATCGACTACGTGTTCCTGAGCCACCTGCACGTGGATCATGCCGGCAACGCCAAGCTGTGGAACACCTGCCCGTCAACCAAGATTCTGGTGCATCAGGACGAATACGCCGCCGCCGCCAACATGCCCAGGGACGAACATTTCTTCCTGCGCTGCGACTATGACGTGCCGGGCCTGCGCTTCACCACGCTCGGCGGCGACACGGAAATCCTCAAGGATGTGCATGCCATTTCCGCGCCCGGCCACACGGCCGGCACCATGGCGCTGATGGTGCACCTGGAGCACGCCGGCACGGTCATCCTGACCTCCGACGCCTGCTACATGAAAGACAGCTACGACCACGAAACCGGTTCGATCATCTCGAACGACCTGGTGCGCTGGAAGCACTCCCTGCACAAGCTGAAGATGCTGGCGCGGGCTCACAACGCCTGCGTGATGCCGGGCCACGACCACAAGCTGTGCCACGAGGGGGAAACGCCGCTGCGCGATGAACCCAGATTGCGTGTCGGCGGCAGCTACGACTGACGATTTTCGAGCAAGCCAGTGGGGCGATCGCCCCTTAATCCGCGGGGCATGCGCCCCAACACCAGTGTGAGGACGGAGCCGTGAAGTTCATCTTGTTTTACCTGCCCTCGGTGGGCACGCTCGGCCAGACCAGGAAGGGCATGGCCGGCATCAACTCGCAGAACTACCAGAACATGCTCTGGCAGGTCAGCGAGCAGATCAAGTTCGCGGACCGCGCCGGCTTCTGGGGCGCCGCCTTCACCGAGCATCATTTCCACATCGAGGGCATCGAGGAGTCGAACAACCCGATCCTGCTGGATCTGTACTTCGGCATGCAGACCACGCGCATCCGCCTGGGTCAGATGGCCAACGTGCTGCCCTTTCACAACCCGCTGCGCCTGGCCGAAGACATCGCCATGCTGGACCAGATGCTGCAGGGCCGCACGTTCTTTGGCATCGCCCGCGGTTACCAGAAGCGCTGGGCGGACGTGCTGGGTCAGACCTACGGCGTGGGCGGCACCATGTCCGACAAGTCCGAGGTGGACGCCAAGAACCGCCGCCTGTTCCTGGAACATTACGAGATCATCAAGAAGGCCTGGACCACGGACGTGTTCAGCCACAAGTCCGAGCACTGGACCATTCCGCCCGAAAACCTGAATTTCGGCCACGAGGTGGTGACCAAGTACGGCAAGGGTCAGACGCCGGAAGGCATCGTCACGCACATCGGCACCGCGCCCAAGACCTTCCAGAAACCGCACCCGCCGATCTTCCAGCCGTTCTCGTTCAGCGAGGACACGTTCCGCTTCTGTGCCCGCGAGGCGATCGCACCGTTTGCGCTGTCCACCTGCGACGACACCCTGCACGACCTGTTCACCGTCTACCGCGAGGAGGCCGCCGCAGCCGGCCACAACTTCGCCCACGGCCAGAACATCGGCATCTTCCGCGACGCGCTGGTGCTGGACGATGCCGCCGAGGCGCACAAGTACGCTGCCATGGGCAACGGTTTCGTGTGGCCGGCCTGGTTCGCGCCGATCGGCTTCAACGAAGCCTTCCGCAAGAAGGGCCAGACCGGCAAGATCGGCCCGGAGTGCGACTACAACTACCTGAACGAGAACGGCTTCGAGTTCGTCGGCAATCCGGACCAGGTCAACCGGCAGATCGAAAACATGGTCAAGAAACACAACCCGGAATACTTCCTGATGTGGCAGTACCCGGGGCCAATTCCGCACCACATCCAGATGCGCAACCTGGAGCTGTGGGCGACCGAGATCCTGCCCAACTGGAACGACTGACGCCGCCCGTTTTCGTCTCCCTCGGCAGCGGCCGCGCCGGATGCGTTTCGGCGCGGCCGTTTTGCTTTGGCCGGCGTCGCCGCGCTGGCCGACACGCTGCCTTGCTAAACTGCCGGCCCCATTTCCGTCCAGGCAGGCACATCCGTGAACTGGCAGCCCTTCAGTGCGGTGTTCGTCACCATTTTTCTGGCCGAGATCGGCGACAAGACCCAACTGGCCACGGTGCTGTTCGCGGCCGACGACAAGGCCAGTCGCTGGTTGGTGTTCGCCGCGGCCGCCAGCGCGCTCGTGCTGGCGGCCGGCATCGGCGTGCTGGTCGGCGGACAGCTGGAGCGTTTCGTGTCCCCGGCAACGCTCAAACGGGTAGCCGGCGTCGGCTTCATCGCGATCGGGCTGTGGACCCTGCTGTCACGCTGAGCCCCTGCCCGCGGGGCTCTATTCCAGCGGCTCCAGGTCCAGGCTGCGCCCGTCCAGCGTGACGCCGGCCCAGCGCTGCAGCACCTCGATCTTCTGCGCGATGCCGCCGAAGTAGCCCAGGTCCCGGCAGAACAACTGGTAGAGGTGATAGGTCAGTTCGCCCAGCACGTTTGGCACGCCGCTGTCGTGCGAAATCTGCGACATCTGGCGCAGATCCTTGGTCATCAGCCCGACGTAGAAACCACCTTTCATCGGCTGCGGGCTGAGCATGGCGCGGTTGTGGGTCCAGAAACTGGCGCCGGTGCCATGATCCAGAGCCTGCGCCGCCTTCTGGTGATCCACACCCAGTTTCGCGGCCACCAGCAGCCCCTCGATCAAGCCGACACCGACCACCGCGCACACCATGTTGTTGACCATCTTGGCTACCTGGCCGGCACCCAATGGGCCCAGATGAAACAGGTGGCTGCTGAAATGGTCCAGCGCCCGGCGTGACTCGGCCACGTCGGCCGCCTCGCCGCCAACGATGAAGGTCAGGTTGCGTTCGGGTATGGCGTTCGCCCCGCCCCGCTCGCCGGTGATGGCGGCGTCGATCAGGCGCATGCCGCGCGCCGCCAGCCGCCGTCCGAACTGACGGGTGTCGTCCGGGTAGCCGCTGGTGGTGTCCACGATCAGCAAGCCGGGGTTGTCCGCCTGGGCCACGCCGTCGGTCCCGAACAGAACCGCCCCGACCACCTTGGACTGCGGCAAGGCCAGGATGATCACCTGTGCCTTCTGCGCCACTTCGCGCGGCGAGCCGGCTGCCTGCAGGCCCCTGGCCGCGGCGCCGGCCAGCGCCGCGGAGTCGACGTCGTAACCCCAGACCTCCAGCCCGTCCTGCAACAGAACGTCGGCCACGGCCGCCCCGATGTTGCCCAGGCCAATCAGCCCGACCACGCAGTCGCCGCTGGCAAGGCTGCCGCGTCGGGCATCGGTCGCCGCCGCCGGGTTGAAGCTCAGGCGCGCATCCGACCAGCGCTCCATCACGTCCGCGATCTGCATGATGCCGGCCTGCGGCCCCAGCTCGCGGGCTGCCATCTGGAACAGATGCCCGGCCGCATCACCCACCGCCAGCGGCACCCGCGCCTCGCGCGCCAGGCGCGACATGTAGGCGAGGTCCTTGGTCATGAGACCGATATGCGCCCCGGGGCGGTCGCGCGCCTGCAGCATGGCCGGATGGCGGGCAAAGGCGGTGTGGCCGGTTCCCACGCGCATGACCTCCAGGTTCTGCCACAGGTCCAGACCGTGCCGGGCAGCCACCAGCAGGCCTTCCAGCGTGGCGATGGCCGCTATCGCGGCGCAGGTGTTGTTGACCAGCTTGACGATCTGCCCGGCACCCAGCGGCCCGACGTGAAAGACGTGTTCGCCCAGGGCGTCCAGCAGCGGCCGGGCATCGGTCAGATCGGCGTCCGCGGCGCCGACGATGAACGTCAGCTGCCCCAGCTGTGCCGCGCTGGCACCACCGGCCGGCGCGGTAATGGCCGCGTCGAGCATGCGCACGCCCTGGCCGGCGAGCGCGCTGGCGACCGCCCGCGTCTGCATCGGATAGCCGCTGGTCGTGTCCAGCACCAGCAGCTGCGCCCGCGCCGCGTGGATCAGGCCCGACTCGCCAAGGCAGACCGCCTCGACGGCGTCCGAATCCGGCAGGGACAGGATCACCCGATCGCAGGCGGAGCCGACTGCTGCCGGTGAGGCGGCGGCCTTGACCCCTGCCGCCACCGCAGCCGAAAGGCGCGCGGAATCCGTGTCGTAACCGTGAACCGCCCAGCCCAGACTGACCAGCCGGCGCGCCATGGCGCCGCCCAGACTGCCCAGACCGATCATGCCAACCGCTTGCGAAGCCATCGTCTTCCTCCCGAATCGTTGGTTTTTTTTCGAGGCGCGCCACCCACCGACAGCCGGGCCGGGGCGCCCCATCGCGCACCGACGTATGTTACGGGCCCGGCAACATGAAGGAATGTCGGTCCGGGAACACGGGTGCCGGGCCAAGCAGATGTCGATTCCGCGATCACTGACGCACGAGACACAGAAAAACCGATACCGGCCCCTGCGCAAGTCAGGGCCGGTATCGGTTTTCGCAGCAGCTGGCGGCCCGGGCGGGCCGCCAGCCGATCAGATGGGATACGCCACGTAACGCGGCACGACGTTGGTGTCGAGCACTGCCCGGCGGCTGCGAAAGCGCGCCTCGCCGTTCACGACGACTTCATCGACGTAGGTGCCGGTCGCCAGTACGTCCGTGCGGCCGGTATTGTCGGGCGTGTAATTGACGGTGAAATGCGTCTCCACACGGTAATTCACGCCGCCCAGCGGCCGGATGTCGACCACCTGCGTGAAATGACGCGGCTGGTAGTGCTCCACGGCATCGGGCTGGATTTTGGTGACCTGCGTCACGCGGTCCTGCAGGCGCGCGTAGCTGTCGTCCAGCATGTACGCGATCGGCAGTCCACGATCCTCGTTTTCCTTGGGGATGCACACGTAGGTGCCCGGGTTGTCGAAGGTCGACAGCCAGCCTTGCATGTCGCGCCGGTCCAAAGCGCGGATGTACTTCAAATTCAGCGCCTCGACAGCGTCGCGTACCTTGTAGTCGATGCCCATCATGCGGCGGCCCTCCGAAAGCCCATGCGTTTGCGGTAATGCTCCCAGCGCGGCAGGTTGCCGGACTCGTCGTTCTGCTTGACCTTCATATCCAGCCGGTATTCGTCGACCACACCTTTCTGAAAGATGGCGTTGCCCGGCGAGCGGTTGCCCAAGTCGATGCGGGTGAAGATGGCGGCGTCCTCCAGGCTGATCAGGCCGCTGGGGCCGAGCAGGTTGGAGCACTGGCGCGTGCGGTGCGCCAGCAGCTCGGGGCTGTCGTCGTCGCGCGCGAAATAGGCGTAGTGAACCTCCACGCCGCGCGGCCCTTTCGGAAAGGCGTAGCGGATATTCAGCATGTCCATGTGCTTGGTGAACACCGTGATCGGGAAGGTGCTGACCACGATCGAACCCTTGCTGTCGGGATCGCCCAGGAACTGCACGATGGAGCTGTCCTGCAGCGCGTCGATCTTCTTGGGGATGCTGAGCTCGGAATCGAAGGCGATATGGCCGTTCTGGGTGATGATCTGCTCGCCGTGGCCGCCCTGCCAGCCCAGCAGCTTGAACGCCAGGTGCAGCAGCGGCGCGTGGTAGCCGTCGTTGTCGACATAGGCCTTCCAGTTGCAGTCGTAATAGACCTTCTGGTAGCCGAGCAGCTTCAGGCCGTGGCCGTTGCCCAGCACGCGGCCGAGCGGATCGGCCACCGCCTCGGTCAGGTACGTGCGCAGGTCCGGCGTCTTGTCACTCATCGTGACGAAGTACAGCTCCGAGAACGATTCGGTGCGCAGCTCCTTGAGGCCGAACTTCTCCTTGCTGAAGCTCGGCGAGAACTCATGGCTGTTGGGGCAGCCGGCCAGTTCGCCCTGCCGGTTGAACAGCCAGCGGTGGTACGGGCACTCGAAGTCAGGCTTGTTGCCGGCGCTGTCGGTGACCAGCGTGGAGCCACGGTGGGCACAGGCGTTGTGGAACACGCGGATCTTGCCGTCGTCGCCATGCACGGCAAAGATCGGCATCTCGCCGATGAAGGCGGCCTTGTAGTCGCCGGGGTTCGGGATCTCGGCGCGGTGTGCGATCGGATGCCACTCCTCGCCATAGAAGATGTTTTCCAGCTCCAGGCGCCACAGGCCGGGCTCCTCGAACACGGCCTTGGGGATTTCGTTGTACTTGGCCGGCCACTCCATGGCGGTGTCCGGCAGGCTGATGGTGGCGGTCATCGGTGTGGCTCCTCCTGGGGGCGCAGTTCCGTCCGTAACGGTGGCAGCAAATGGTAGGCATGCCCCCGACCGCAGACCTGACGCCCATCAAGCTTTGCCGCGGAAATCATGTGGGAGCGGGCAGGGCGCTGGCCGAGAGTTGCCCACGTGGCGGTGCCTGGAACGGGCATCTGCGCTTATACTTGCGGCATTCCACCTGCCAGGACAGCCCCTCGATTCGCGGGGCGCGTTGTGTGCGCCCACTCCACTGACCGGTCGGTCAGTGGAGGCGCGACCGGTCAGGTTTACCGTGGAGACAGTCGATGCACGAAGTTCGGATCAGGTTTCGCTCCAGCCTGCTGGCCGCTGGCCTGGCGATGCTCGCCGCCTGCGGACCGGCGGCCCCGCCACAGGCGCAGCGCCCGCCGCCGGAAGTCGGCGTGCTCGAAATGCAGCCGCAGGCGTTCGAACTGTCCACGCAGCTGCCAGGCCGCACGGCTGCCTTCCGCGTGGCCGAGGTCCGGCCGCAGGTGAGCGGCATCGTGCAAAAGCGCCTGTTCGAGGAAGGCAGCACCGTAACGGCTGGCCAGGCGCTGTACCAGATCGACCCGGCGCCCTATCAGGCCGCCACGCAACGCGCTGCGGCAGAACTCAAACGTGCCCAGACGACCGCCGAGGTGGCGCGCCTGAAGGCCGAGCGCTTTGCGCCGCTGGCCCGCTCCGGCGCCGTGGCGAAGCAGGACAACGACGACGTGCAGGCGACCTACCGGCAGGCGCTTGC
Source organism: Immundisolibacter cernigliae (assembly GCF_001697225.1). Lineage (GTDB taxonomy): Bacteria > Pseudomonadota > Gammaproteobacteria > Immundisolibacterales > Immundisolibacteraceae > Immundisolibacter > Immundisolibacter cernigliae. The sequence goes on along the minus strand of NZ_CP014671.1, from coordinate 2,625,712 downwards.
CAACGTCGACGCCGCCCGCGCCGCGCTCGAAACGGCCCGTATCGACCTTGGCTACACGCGCATCCAGGCGCCCATCGCCGGCGTGATCAGCGAGTCCTACATAACCGAAGGCGCCCTGGTCACCGCCGGCCAGCCGCAGCGCCTGGCGCAGGTAACGCAGCTGGATCCGATCTATGTCGACATTCAGCGTCCGACCGCCGAGTTGCTGCAGTTGCGGCGGGAATTCGAGGCCGGCCGCCTGGAACGCGCCGGTCCGGACAGCGCCCGCATCGAGCTGCTGCTGGAAGACGGCAGCGCCTATTCCCTGCCCGGCCAGCTCCAATTCTCGGGCGTGACTGTGGATCCGGGCACCGGCTCGGTGAACCTGCGCGCCGTGTACCCGAATCCGGACCATCACCTGCTGCCGGGCATGTACGTGCGCGGCCGTTTGCGCGAGGGTGTGGAACCGGCCGCGCTGCTGGTGCCGCAGCGCGCCGTGACGCGCGATGCGGAAGGCCGCGCCAGCGTGCTGGTGGTCGGCGCCGACAACAAGCTGGAAGTGCGCATCATCGAGACGCGCCGCGCGGCCGGCGACGCCTGGCTGGTCGGCAAGGGTCTTGCCATGGGCGACCGGGTGGTGGTGCGCGGACCGCTGAGCCTGATGCCGGGCATGCCGGTCAATCCGGTTCCGGCGGATGCCAAGCCCGCGGCCCCGGGTGCGCCGTCGCCCGCCGCCCCCAAGGCCGCCGGACATGGTTAATTTCTTCATCGACCGGCCCATCTTTGCGTGGGTAATCGCCATCTCGATCATGCTCGGCGGGGCGCTGGCCATCACCACCCTGCCGATCGAAAGCTACCCGGACGTCGCTCCGCCGGCGGTGCAGATCCGCGCCGTCTACCCCGGCGCCTCGGCGCAGACCCTGGACAGCACGGTCACGCAGGTCATCGAACAGAAGATGGTGGGTCTGGACGGCCTGCTGTACATGGCCTCCGAGAGCAACATCACCGGTGACGCGCAGCTGACGCTGACCTTCGAGGCCGGCACCGACCCCGACATCGCGCAGGTGCAGGTGCAAAACAAGCTCAAGGCCGCCGAGGCGCTGCTGCCGGAAGAGGTCACCCAGCAGGGCGTGCAGGTCAACAAGGTCAGCCAGACCTACCTGATGGTGCTGGCCTTCGTCTCCGAGGACGGGCGCCTGGGCATAGCGGACCTCGCCGATTACGTTGCCGCCCACGTCCAGGAACCGATTGGGCGCGTCGATGGCGTGGGCGATGTGCTGCTGTTCGGCGCCCAGCACGCCATGCGGGTGTGGCTGCACCCGGACCGGCTGGCGCAGTTCGGGCTCACGGTGACGGACGTGAACGCCGCCATCCGGGTCCAGAACGCGCAGGTCGCCGGTGGCCAGCTGGGCGGCCTGCCGGCAGTGCCCGGCCAACAGCTGAACGCCACCTTGCTGGCGCAAAGCCGACTCGAAACCCCGGAACAGTTCGGCAATATTCTGCTCAAGGTGCAACCGGACGGCGCCCAGGTACGTTTGCGCGACGTGGCACGCATCGGCATAGGCAGCGAGAACTACGGCTTTCAGAACGTCTACAGTGGCAAGTCGGCATCCGGCATCGGCATCGTGCCGGCGCCCGGCGCGAACGCGCTCGAAACCGCCAAACGCCTGCGGGCGCGTCTTAAGGAACTGGAGCCCACCTTCCCGCCCGGCGTGGTGGTGCGCTATGCCGAGGACAGCACGCCGTTCGTGAGCACGGCCATCAGGGAAGTCGCCCTGACCCTGCTGATGGCCGTCGGGCTGGTGTTCCTGGTGATGCTGGTGTTCCTGCAGAACCTGCGCGCCACGCTGATCCCGACCCTGGCCGTGCCGGTGGTGCTGCTGGGCACCTTCGGCATCATTGCGCTGGCCGGCTTCTCCATCAACATGCTGACCATGTTCAGCCTGGTGCTGGCGATCGGCATGCTGGTGGATGATGCCATCGTGGTGGTGGAGAACGTCGAGCGGGTGATGCACGAGGAAAACCTCGACGCCCGTTCGGCCACGCGCAAGTCCATGCGCCAGATCACCGGCGCGCTGGTCGGCATTGCCCTGGTGCTGTCGGCGGTGTTCGTGCCGATGGCGTTCTTCCCCGGTACCACCGGCGCCATCTACCGCCAGTTCTCGCTGACCATCGTGTCGGCCATGTCGCTGTCGGTGCTGGTGGCGCTGGTGTTCACGCCGTCGCTGTGCGCCACGCTGCTCAAGCCCAAGCCGCACGGCCCGCCGCGGCGCGGGCCGCTGGGCGCGTTCCAGCGCGGCCTTGGGAAGACCACCAAGGGCTACGTCGGCGCGGTCGGCTACATGGCCCGGCGCATCCCGCGTTTCTTGCTGGTCTATGGGGTGATCGTGGGCGCGCTGGGGCTGCTGTTCGTACGTCTGCCGGGCGGCTTCCTGCCGGACGAGGACCAGGGCACGCTGTACGCCAATGTGCTGCTGCCACCGGGCGCCACCACCGAGCGCGCAGCGGTGGTCATGGACCAGGTCGGGCGCTATTTCTACGAGACCGAAAAGGACATCGTGTTCGGCGCCATGAACGTGTTCGGCTTCAGCTTCGGCGGCCGCGGCCAGAACGTCGGGCTGGTGTTCATCAACATGAAGGACTGGGATCAGCGGCCGTCGCCCAACGACAGCACGCAGGCCCTGGCCGCCCGCGCCAGCATGGCCTTCGCCCGTACGGTCAAGGACGGCATGGCGTTCGCTTTTGCGCCGCCGTCGGTGCGGGCACTGGGACGCTCGACCGGCTTTGACCTGCAGTTGCAGGACCGGGCCGGCCTGGGCCATGAAGCGCTGATTGCAGCCCGCAACCAGATGCTGGGCATGGCTGCGCAAAGCCCGGTGCTGGCCAACGTGCGTCCCAACGGCCTGGAGGACGCGCCCCAGTACCGCCTGAACGTGGACCGGGAAAAAGCCCGCGCGCTGGGACTTTCGCTGGCCGACATCAACCAGACACTCGGCACCGCGTGGGGCTCGTCCTACGTCAACGACTTCATCGAAAACGGCCGTACCAAGAAGGTATTCGTGCAGGGCGATGCGCCGTTCCGGATGCTGCCGCAGGATCTGGACCGCTGGTACGTGCGCAATGCCGGCGGCGACATGGTGCCGTTCAGCGCCTTCTCCAGCGCGCAGTGGACGCGCGGCTCGCCGCGCCTGGAGCGCTTCAACGGCGTGCCGGCGGCCAACATCCTGGGCCAGGCGGCACCCGGCCGCAGCTCCGGCGAAGCCATGGCAGAAATGGAGCGCATGGCCGCGCAACTGCCGCCCGGTATCGGCTACGAATGGTCCGGCCTGTCCTACCAGCAAAAGCGCGCCGGCTCGCAGGCGCCGGCTCTGTATGCCATATCGGCGATCGTGGTGTTCCTGTCGCTGGCGGCGTTGTACGAGAGCTGGTCAGTGCCGTTTGCGGTGATGCTCGTGGTGCCGCTCGGCCTGCTGGGGGCGGTGCTTGCGGCGCTCGCTCGCGGCCTCAACAACGACGTGTTCTTTCAGGTCGGCCTGCTGACCACCATGGGGCTGACGGCGAAAAACGCCATCCTGATCGTGGAGTTCGCGCACGACCTGCATACCCACCAGGGCAAGTCCCTGGTCGATGCGGTGCTCGAAGCCGCACGCATCCGCCTGCGCCCGATCCTGATGACGTCGATGGCCTTCATGCTGGGTGTGGCGCCGCTGGCCGTCGCCACGGGCGCGGGCGCCGCCGCGCGCATCGCCATCGGCACCGGCGTGCTCGGCGGCATGGCCACGGCGCTGTTCCTGGCCACCTTCTTCATCCCGCTGTTCTACGTGGCGGTGCGCAGGCTGTTTGGCCGCAGCCGGCCACGCCGGCTGCCGACGCCGCACACAGGAGTGTGAGCGAAACACCCGGGAAGGCGCTGAACAAATCCATCCTGGATTTCTCAGCGCCCGCCATCGGCCCGGCGCACCAAAAAAACGCCGCGACAAGCGCGGCGTTCTGATGCGGGGTTCGGCCGGGCCGGTGACCCGGCCGACGCTCACATTCCCAATGCCTTCTTGACCATGACGCCCAGATCCGCCGGCGAGCGGGCGATATGCACGCCGGCCTTCTCCATGGCGCGGAACTTGTCCTCGGCCGTGCCCTTGCCGCCGGCAATGATGGCGCCGGCATGGCCCATGCGCTTGCCGGCCGGCGCGGTGGCACCGGCGATGAAGCCGACCACCGGCTTTTTGACCTCGGAGGCGATGTACTCGGCCGCTTCTTCCTCGGCGCTGCCGCCGATCTCGCCGACCATCACGATGCACTCGGTCTGCGGATCGTCCTTGAACAGGCGCAGCGCATCGATGAAGCTGGTGCCCGGAATCGGATCGCCGCCGATGCCGATGCAGGTGGACTGACCGGCGCCGATGGCCGTGGTCTGGGCCACCGCCTCGTAGGTCAGCGTGCCGGAACGCGACACGATGCCGACCTTGCCCGGCAGATGGATGTCGCCGGGCATGATGCCGATCTTGCACGCGCCCGGCGTGATGATGCCCGGGCAGTTGGGGCCGATCAGGCGTGAGCCGGAACGATCGACCACCATCTTCACCTGCAGCATGTCCAGCGTCGGCACGCCCTCGGTGATGCACACGATCAGCGGCACGCCGGCGTCGACGGCCTCCAGGATGGAGTCCTTGCAGAAGGCCGCCGGCACGTAGATGACGCTGGCGTCGGCGTGAGTCTCACGCACCGCGTCGCGCACCGTGTCGAACACCGGCAGACCCAGGTGCTGCGTGCCGCCCTTGCCGGGTGTCACACCGCCGACCATGCGCGTGCCGTAGGCGATGGCCTGCTCTGAATGAAACGTGCCCTGTTTGCCGGTGAAACCCTGGCAGATGACCTTGGTGTCCTTGTTGACCAGCACGCTCATGCCACGCTCCCAGCTGCCTTGACGACTTTCTGTGCGGCATCGGTCAGACCGTCTGCCGGAATGATGTTAAGACCGCTGTCGGTCAGCTTGCGACTGCCCAGATCGGCGTTGTTGCCGGCCAGGCGCACCACCACCGGCACCTTGACGCCGACGTCCTTGACCGCGGCGATGATGCCGTCGGCGATCAGGTCGCAGCGCACGATGCCGCCAAAGATGTTGACCAGCACCGCCTTGACGCTCTGGTCGGCCAGGATGATCTTGAACGCCTCGGTCACGCGCGCCGCCGTGGCGGTGCCGCCGACGTCCAGGAAGTTGGCCGGGTTGCCGCCGTGCAGCTTGATGATGTCCATGGTCGCCATGGCCAGCCCGGCACCGTTGACCATGCAGCCGATGTTGCCGTCCAGCGCCACGTAGCTGATGTCGTGCTCGCGGGCGCGGTTTTCCTTCTCGTCCTCCTGCGAGGCGTCGCGCATGGCGGACAGGCGCGGCAGGCGGTACAGGGCGTTGTCGTCGATGTTGATCTTGCCGTCCAGGCACACCAGGCGGCCGTCACCGGTCACCACCAGCGGGTTGACCTCCAGCAGCGACAGGTCGCATTCCACGAACATCCGCGAGAGGCCCGTCATGAGCGTGGTGAACTGCTTGATCTGGTCGCCGCTCAGGCCCAGACCGAACGCGACCTGCCGACACTGGTACGGCTGCAGGCCAACGATGGGGTCGACGGCGGTGGTCAGAATCTTCTCCGGCGTCTCGGCGGCAACCTTTTCGATCTCGACCCCGCCCTCGGTGGATGCCATGAACACCACCCGCTGGCTGGCCCGGTCGACCACGGCGCCCAGGTACAGCTCGCGTGCAATGTGGCTGACTTCTTCGACCAGCACGCTGTTTACAGGCTGGCCATCGGCCGCGGTCTGGTAGGTCACCAGGCGCGTGCCGAGCATGGCCTCGGCAGCCTCCGCCACCGCGTCCGGGCTGTCCACCAGTTTGACGCCGCCGGCCTTGCCACGGCCACCGGCGTGGACTTGGGCCTTGACCACCCAGCGACTGCCGGGCACGCGCCCGGCGGCGGCCTTGGCAGCCTTGGGGCTGTCGGCGACTTCACCACGCGGAGCAGCGATGCCGTAATCGGCAAACAGTTGTTTTGCCTGGTATTCGTGCAGATTCATGGATGTGATCTTTCCCTATGACTGAAGGGACGGCGCCCGGCCGCGAGTCGGCCTGCCCGCTCCACGTTGCAGGTATGTCATCGACCTGAAGACCCGGATGCAGGCCCCACTGCCTGCGCCGTCTCAGATATGTATCGCCCGCCGGTGGGCCGCGAGGGCCGCCTCATGCAGCGCTTCCGACAGGGTCGGGTGGGCATGCACGATGCGCGCGATGTCCTCCGCGCTGGCGCAAAACTCCATCGCCACCACCGCCTCGGCAATCAGCTCCGAGGCGTGTGGGCCGATGATGTGTACGCCCAGCACGCGGTCGGTTTCAGCATGGGCAAGCAGCTTCACCTGCCCCTGCGCGGCCTCCATGGCACGCGCCCGACCGTTCGCCTGGAACGGAAAGACGCCCGACACGTAGGGCACGCCCTCGGCCTTGAGGGCCTGCTCGGTGCGACCGACCCAGGCGATTTCCGGCCAAGTGTAAATGATCCACGGGATGGTCCCGTAATCGACGTGGCAGTGCTGGCCGGCGATGCCCTCGGCAACGGCGATGCCGTCCTCGGACGCACGATGCGCCAGCATCGGCCCGCGCACCACGTCGCCGATGGCATACACCCCGGCTGCGCTGGTCTGAAAACGGCCATCGACGGGGATGAAGCCGCGCTCGTCGCGGCTCACGCCGGCGGCGTCCAGGCCCAGATCATCCGTTACCGGCTGGCGACCGACCGCAACGATCAGCCGGTCGAACTGGGTCTGCTGCGCGCCGGCGGCGTCCTCGAAATCGACCGCAACCTGCCCGGCTGCGACCTGCGCGCCGGTCACCTTGGCGCCCAGCCGAATATCCAGCCCCTGGGCGGTGAACTCCTTGAGCGCGAGCGCCGCGATGGCGTGATCCGCCGCCGGCAAAAACTCCGGCATCGCCTCCAGCAGCGTCACCTCGCTGCCCAGGCGCGCCCACACGCTGCCAAGTTCCAGCCCGATCACGCCCGCGCCGATGATGCCCAGGCGCGCCGGCACAGCCGTGAAGTCGAGCGCGCCCGCCGAGTCCACGATGTATTCGCCATCGACCGGCGCCACGCTCAGCGGCGTCGGCCGCGAGCCGGTGGCAACCAGGATGTGCTGCGCGGCCACGGTTTGCACCGCGCCGTCGGCGGTCGTCACCTGCACCTGGCCATCGCCCAGCAACCGCGCCGTGCCCTGCAACCAGGTGACACCGTTCTTCTTGAAAAGACCCTTGATGCCGCCGGTGAACTGGGCAACGATCCTGTCCTTGCGCGCCACCATGGCGGCCGGGTCGATGCTGACCTCGCCCACGCTGATGCCGTGCGCGCCAAGGCCGTGCCGGGCACGGTGGAACTGCTCGGACGATTCGAGCAGCGCCTTGGACGGGATGCAGCCGACGTTCAGGCAGGTGCCGCCCAGCGCCGGCTTGCCGTCCTTGCCGATCCAGCGCTCCACGCAGGCCACGCGCAGGCCAAGCTGGGCGGCGCGAATGGCCGCCACATAGCCACCCGGCCCGGCGCCGATCACCAGCAGGTCGTAGCGTTCCATGCTCAAAGCCCCAGCAGCAGGCGGGCCGGGTCTTCCAGCGATTGTTTGATCGCGACCAGGAACTGCACCGCCTCACGCCCGTCGATCAGGCGGTGATCGTAGGACAGGGCCAGGTACATGATCGGCCGCACCACCACCTCGCCGCGCTCCACCACCGGCCGCTCGACGATGTTGTGCATGCCAAGGATGGCGCTTTGCGGCGGATTCAGGATCGGCGTCGACAGCATGGAGCCGAAGATGCCGCCGTTGGTGATCGAGAAGGTGCCGCCGGACAGTTCCTCCAGCGTCAGCTTGTTGTCCCCGGCCCGGCGGCCGAAATCGGCGATGGCTTTCTCGATGTCGGCAAACGACATCTGCCCGGCATCGCGCAGAGTCGGCACCACCAGCCCGCGCGGGCTGCTGACGGCGATGCCGATGTCGAAATAGCCGTGATAAACAACATCGCTGCCGTCGATGGAAGCATTGACCAGCGGGAACTTCCTGAGCGCATCGACGGCGGCCCTGACGAAGAACGACATGAAACCGAGCTTCACGCCGTGACTCTTCTCGAAGGCCTCTCGGTGGCGGGCGCGCAGGTCCATCACCGGCTGCATGTTGACTTCGTTGAAGGTGGTCAGGATGGCGGCGGTGCGCTGCGCCTCGACCAGCCGCTCGGCGATGCGCTGGCGGATGCGCGTCATCGGCACCCGCTGCTCGGGCCGTTCTGCGGCCGGCTGCACCGCCACCTCGGCAGTCGCTGTGGGCGCCCGCTGCGCCACCGCCGCGAGCACGTCTTCCTTGATCACCCGACCGTCGCGGCCGCTGCCGCTGAGCGTTTCCGTCTCCACGCCCTGCTCCACCGCCAGCTTGCGCGCCGCCGGGCTGGCCGCCGCACTGCCCGCGGCGGGCCGGATCTCGGCCACCGGCTGCGGCTGCGGTGCCATGTCCGGCGCAGCGGCCACCGCGCCGGCAATCGGCGCCGTGGCGCTGGTGTCCAGGGTCGCCAACAGCTCGCCTGAATGCACGGTGGCGCCACCCGGCTGGTGAATGGCGGTCAGCACGCCGTCGGCCGGCGCCACCACTTCCAGCACCACCTTGTCGGTTTCAACGTCGATCAGGTTCTCGTCGCGTCGCACTGCCTCGCCCCGCTGCTTGCGCCACTGCAGCAGCGTGGCTTCGGCGACGGATTCCGGCAGTACCGGCACCTTGATTTCGAGTTGCATGTCAGTCCCGGGTTGAATGAACCACCTTCAGGCGGATTTTTGTTTGCGGGCGGCAGAGGCTTGTGCCGGCGCCAGGGCGTCGTCCACCAGTGCCTGTTGCTGCGCCTGATGCAGGGCGTAGCTGCCGACCGCCGGCGCTGCCGAACGCGGTCGGCCGACGTAGCGCAGGCGCTGGCCGGCGGCCAGCGCGTCGGTCAGCTTGTGGCGAATCTGGTACCAGGCGCCCTGGTTGAGCGGCTCTTCCTGCACCCACAGCACCTCGGCGGCGGTACCGTAATTTGCCAGCTCGGCCGTCAGGCGGGCCATCGGGAACGGATACAGCTGCTCCACGCGCACGATGGCGATGTCCTCGATTCCGCGCTCCTGGCGGGCCGCGTAAAGATCGAAATACACCTTGCCGCTGCACAGCAGCACGCGCCGCACCTGCGCCGGGTCGGGCCGCTGCGGGTCGCCGATCACCAGCTGGAACTCCCCACCTGCAAGCTCGTCCAGCGTCGACACCGACAGCCGGTGCCGCAGCAGGCTCTTGGGCGTCATCACCACCAGCGGGCGGCGGAAGCGGCGCAGCATCTGCCGGCGCAGCATGTGAAACATCTGGGCCGGCGTGGACGGCACGCATACCTGCATGTTCTGCTCGGCGCACAGCTGCATGAAGCGCTCCAGGCGCGCCGAGGAATGCTCCGGCCCCTGGCCCTCGTAGCCGTGCGGCAGCAGCAGCACCATGCCGCACAGGCGCTGCCATTTGGCCTCCGACGAGCTGATGAACTGGTCGATCACCACCTGCGCGCCGTTGACGAAATCGCCGAACTGCGCCTCCCAGATCACCATCGTCTGCGGGTCGGCACTGGCGTAGCCGTACTCGAAACCGAGCACGGCCTCCTCCGACAGCAGCGAGTCGATGACCAGGAAACTGGGCTGGCCGGGCTGCAGGTGCTGCAGCGGCACATGGCGCTGCGCCTGCTCCGGCGCGTCCAGGTCCTGGTTGTGCAGGACGGCATGGCGGTGCGAGAAGGTGCCGCGACCGCTGTCCTGGCCGGACAGGCGCACCCGGTAGCCTTCCGTCAGCAGCGTGGCGTAGGCCAGCGTCTCGGCGCAGCCCCAGTCCAGCGGTTGTGCGCCGGTGGTCATCTGCCGCCGATCGTCCAGCATCTTGGCCACCCGCGGGTGCACCTTGAAGCCGGCCGGCACCGTTGTCAGCTTCTCGCCCAGCCCGCGCAGGGTATCCAGTGGCACCGCCGTTGGCGCCGGTTCGGTCCACAGGGTGTCCATGTACGGCGCCCAGTCGATGGCCAGCAGCGGGCGCTGATCGCTCATCGGCAGCGGCGCCACGCACTCGCCGCGATCGAGCGCCTGCTGGTAGGCCTCGGCCAGGGCCTGCGCCTGGCCGCCGGCAAGCACGCCGGCACTTTCCAGGCGCCGCGCGTACAGCTCGCGCACGCTCGGGTGGCCGGCAATCTTCGCGTACATGCGCGGCTGGGTGATGGCCGGCTCGTCGGCCTCGTTGTGACCCTGCCGGCGGTAGCAGACCAGATCGATGACCACGTCGCTGCCGAAGGCGAGCCGAAAATCGAGCGCCAGCCGCGTCACGAACAGCAGCGCCTCCGGATCGTCGCCGTTGACGTGGAACACCGGCGCCTGCGTCAGCCGGGCGATCTCGGTGCAGTAGTAGGTCGAGCGGGCATCGGCCGGGTTGCTGGTAGTGAAGCCGATCTGGTTGTTGATGACGATGTGCAGCGTGCCGCCGGTGGCGTAGCCGCGCGTCTTGGCCAGGTTCAGGGTCTCCATCACCACGCCCTGCCCGGCAAACGCGGCATCGCCGTGGATCAGCAGCGGAATCACCTGCTGGCGGGCCCAATCGCCGCGGCGCTCCTGGCGTGCCCGCACCGAACCCTCGACCACCGGGTTGATGATTTCAAGATGCGAGGGGTTGAAGGACAGCGTCAGGTGAATCGGTCCGCCCGGCGTGATCGGATCGGCCGAAAAGCCCTGGTGATACTTGACGTCGCCGGAACCGATGAACTCGGCCTTGCCCTCGAACTCGGCGAACAGCTCACGCGGCTGCTTGCCAAGGATGTTGACCAGCACATTCAGGCGGCCGCGGTGGGCCATGCCGATGACCAGTTCCTTGACGTCGGCCGCGCCGGCCCGGCGCACGATTTCATCCAGCACCGGAATCAGGCCATCACCGCCTTCCAGCGAGAAACGCTTCTGGCCAACGTAGCGACGATGCAGGTACCGCTCCAGCCCTTCGGCGGCGGTCAGCGCCTGCAGAATCTGCCGCTGCTCGGCCTCGTTCAGGATTGCGCGGCCGCGACCGGCCTCGATGCGCTGACGCAGCCACTCGACCTGCGCCGAGTCGGAAATGTAGGCGTACTCGAAGCCGATGGCGCCACAGTAGGTGGCCTCCAGCGCCGATACCAGCTCGCGCAGCGGTGCACCAGTCGGCAGCGGGAAATTGCCGGCAGCGAATTCAAGGTCGAGGTCGGCCTGCTGCAGGCCGTGGTAATCCAGGCCCAGGCTCGGCACCTCCATGGGCTCCAGCAACTGCAGCGGATCGGTGCGCGCCCGCAGATGGCCGCGCTGGCGATACTCGTTGATCAGCTGCTGCACCGCGTTCTGCTTTTGCAGGCGCTGCAGATCACCTGCCGAGGCGGCAAGCTGCACGATCGCCGGATGGCGCGCCCGCTCGCGAAACCGTGCCTGCACAGCCCCATGGCTTGCGCCGACCGGGGCCTTGCCCCAGGACTCGAACTCGCGCCGCCATGGCGTGGGGACGCTGGCCGGATCGGCCAGAAATTCCTCGTACAGCGCCTCGATGAAACCGACACTGCCGAAACCAAGACTGGAGCTGGCGTCCATCGCAGATCCCATACCGGGTTGATTTGTGCCTGATTTTACGGCCAGCGGGCACGGTATCTGAAACGCCGGTTGTTCAGTACGCGTTACGGCCAGCCCGATCAGCCGCGCTCGAGGACCTGCTGCACGCCGGCCGCCAGCCGCCGGCTGACCGGAAGCGCTGCCGCCACGCCATCGATACGCGCCCAGAGCCGGCCGCGATTGTCGCGTTGCAGTCCGGTCAGGTGTTGCACGTTGACCAGCAGCGCGCGGTGTATGCGCAGCAACTGCGGGGCATGCCGCTGCTCAAGGCGCACCAGCGAGTCTTCCAGCAGCCACTCGCCGTGACGCGTGTACACGGTCAGGTACTTGGTGTCGGCCCGCAGGTACAACACATCGGATACAGGGACACGCTGGACGCGGCCCCCATGCGACAGCAAGAGACTGCGCGGTGCTGCCGAACCCACCCGTGCCAGGGCCTGCGCCAGACGCTCACCGGACACCGGCTTCAACAGGTAATGCGCCGCACCGGCGTCGAAGGCGTCAACGGCAAACTCGGCATAGGCGGTGGTGAACACGACCGCCGGCGGTACCGGCAGCGCCGCCAGCGCGCGGGCGATCTCCAGACCATCCGGTCCCGGCATGCGAATGTCCAGCAGCACGACATCCGGCTGCAGTTGCTGGCAGGTGGCGAGCGCCTGCACACCATCGGCGGCCTCGCCGACGCAGGCGTGGCCGGGCAATGCCTCGATCAGGCGCCGCAGCCTGGCCCGCGCCAGCGGCTCGTCATCCACCACCAGGATGTTCATGACCGCGCCGTCATGCCGATGCGAACGGCAGGCGCAGCCGCACCGTATGGCGCTCGCCCTCGATCTGTTCGATCAGAGTCGCCGCATCGCCGAAGTGTCCCGCCAGACGGGCACGCAGGTTCACCAGGGCCATATGCAGGCCGGCGTCCGTGCGGGCAGCGGCCAGCGGGTTGTCGATGATGATCTCCAGCACCCCGGGCGCCAACAGGCCAAGCGCAAGACCGATCCTGCCACCACCCGGCAGCGGTTCGATACCGTGAAACACCGCATTCTCCAGCAGCGGCTGCAGGCTCAGCGGCGGTAGCCGGGCGCTGGCTGGCACGTCGCTCACCTGCCAGTCGAGCGCCAGCCGATCGCCCAGGCGCAGCTGTTCCATGGCCAGGTAGCGCCGGCACAGGGCGAGCTCGTCCGCCAGCGGGATCAGCCGGTCGCCGGCTTCCAGACTCGCCCGCAGCAGGTCGGCCAGAGCCAGCGTGACCTCTTCCGCCCGCCGGGCATCGCTGCCGACCAGGCTGGCGATGGTGTTCAGGCTGTTGAACAGGAAATGCGGCCGCATGCGCGCCTGCAGCAGCTCCAGCCGCGCCCGGTGATGGGCCTGCTCGCGCATGCGCGCGGCGTGTCGCAGATAGATCAGGCGCAGCACCACCGCGGCCACCAGCGCCGTCAGCAGCAGGTTGCGCGCCAGCAGCCAGCCGAGCAGCGCGGCGCCCGCCGGCAGCAGGCCCAACCAGGCAGCGGCAAGCGTGGTCGCGGTGGCCAGCAGCAATAACCAGGCAATCGCAAGCGCGCTTGCCAGCGGCACCGGCAAGCGGCCCAAACCCGGCCGCGCCGCGCACAAGCCGGCGGTACCGAGCAGCCCCACCCACTGCACCGCGAGCGACCACATGCCCAGGCGCGGCCAGAAGCGGTCGGCCTCCAGCGGCTGCGCCAGGGCCAGCAGCAAGGCCAGCAGCTGCGCGCCTACCACCACCGCCAGCACCGCCCGCGGCTGGCACAGGTCCGGCACAAAGCCGCCGTCCGGGGCGCGTTGGTCCGCTATAATCGCTGGCTTCACCACGCCCGCCCTCCCGCCCATGTCCGAAGCACCCCGCAAACCCTGGGGCGGCCGTTTCGCCGAGCCCACCGACGCCTTTGTCGAGCGTTTCACCGCCTCGGTCGGCTTCGACCAGCGTCTGGCCCGCCACGACATTATGGGTTCCATCGCCCACGCCCGGATGCTGGGCCGGGTGGCGGTGTTGGGCGAGGCCGAAGTCACCTCCATCGTCGCCGGCCTGCAGGGCATCGGCACCGATATCCAGGCGGGCCGTTTTCAGTGGCAGGTAGCGCTCGAAGACGTGCACATGAACATCGAGACGGCGCTGGTGGAGCGCATCGGCGAGGTCGGCAAGAAGCTGCACACCGGCCGCTCGCGCAACGACCAGGTGGCCACCGACGTGCGCCTGTGGCTGCGCGACGAGCTCGACGCCATCGACGGACAGCTGCACGAGGTGCTGACCGTCCTGGTGGATCTGGCCGAACGCGAGGCCGACACCCTGATGCCGGGCTTCACGCACCTTCAGACGGCGCAGCCGATCACGTTTGGCCACCACCTGCTGGCCTGGTTCGAGATGCTGGCGCGCGACCGTGAGCGCTTTGCCGACTGCCGGCGGCGGGTCAACGTCATGCCGCTGGGCGCCGCGGCGCTGGCCGGTACCAGCTTTCCGATCGACCGCCTGTACACGGCGCAACTGCTCGGCTTCGACCGGCCGGCCGAGAACTCGCTCGACGCCGTCAGCGACCGCGACTTCGCCATCGAATTCGTGTCCGCGGCGGCGCTGCTGATGACGCATTTCTCGCGCATGTCCGAGGAACTGGTGCTGTGGTCCTCGGCGCAGTTCGGCTTCATCAGCCTGGCCGATGCCTGGTGCACCGGCTCGTCGATCATGCCGCAGAAGAAAAACCCCGACGTGCCGGAGCTGCTGCGCGGCAAGACCGGCCGCGTCAACGGCCACCTGGTGGCGCTGCTGACGCTGATGAAGGCGCAGCCGCTGGCCTACAACAAGGACAACCAGGAAGACAAGGAGCCGCTGTTCGACACCGTCGACACCGTGCGCGACAGCCTGACTGCGGTGGCCGGCATGCTGCCCGGGATGACCGTGAATGCCGAGCGCATGCGCGCGGCGGCACGCGCCGGCTTTGCCACCGCCACGGATCTGGCCGACTACCTGGTGCGCCACGGGCTGCCGTTTCGGGACGCCCACGAGGTGGTCGGCCGCGCCGTGCGCGAGGGCGTCGTCAGTGGGCGCGATCTTGCCGAGTTCACGCTGGACGAACTGCGTGCCTTCTCGCCGCTGATCGAGGCCGACGTGTTCGCGGTGTTGACGCTCGAAGGCTCGGTTGCCGCGCGCGACCACCTGGGCGGTACGGCACCGGCGCAGGTGCGGGCCGCCGCGGCGCGGGCCCGCGCCCGGCTTGACAATTTTCAGGGCGCCCGCTGAAGCTCGTGGGCTTTTGATGGCAACTCGGCCCCGTGTTGACGGGGCCCGGATCGCCGCGTCAGGGATGTTCGCGGTACACAGGTGTAACGGGGGAATTTGCTCATGACGTCGAATCAGGCACTTGCGGACTGGGTCCGCGAGGTGGCAGCGCTCACGCAACCGGAAAAAATTCACTGGTGCGACGGGTCGCAGGCCGAGTACGACGCGCTGATCGCCGACATGCTGCAAAGCGGCACCCTGATCGAGCTGGATCCGGAAACCCGCCCACGCAGCTACCTGCATCGCTCGGACCCGTCCGACGTGGCGCGCACCGAGCACCTGACCTTCGTGTGCACGCCCGAGCGCGACGACGCCGGCCCGAACAACCAGTGGCTGAGTCCGGCCGACGCGCACGCCAGAATGGACGCGCTGTTTGCCGGCGCCATGCGCGGGCGCACGCTGTACGTGGTGCCGTACTGCATGGGGCCGATCGACTCGCCGCTGGCGCGCTGCGGCGTGGAGATCACCGACAGCCCCTATGTCGCCGCCAGCATGCGCATCATGACCCGCATGGGCGCGCCGGCGCTGAGGCGCATCGAACGCGAGGGCAGCTTCGTGCGCGGCCTGCACTCGCTCGGTGACCTGCACCCCGAGCGGCGTTTCATCATGCACTTCCCGCACGAGCTGTCCATCCAGAGCATCGGCTCCGGCTACGGCGGCAACGCACTGCTGGGCAAGAAATGCCACGCGCTGCGCATCGCCTCCTACCAGGCCCGCCAGGAGGGCTGGCTGGCCGAGCACATGCTGATCATGGGCATCGAAGACCCGCAGGGCCGCCTGCACTATATCGCTGCGGCCTTTCCGTCGGCCTGCGGCAAGACCAACATGGCGATGCTGATCCCGCCCCAGGAATACCAGGGCTGGAAGGTGAAAACCATCGGCGACGACATCGCCTGGCTGCACGTCGGCGAAGACGGCCGGCTGTGGGCCATCAACCCCGAGGCGGGTTTCTTCGGCGTGGCACCCGGCACCAGCCGGCACACCAACGCCAACGCCGTCGACATGCTCCAGCACGACACCATCTTCACCAACGTGGCGCTGACCGAGGACGGCCGCCCGTGGTGGGAGGGGCTGTCCGACGAGACACCGGCCTATGACTGGCAGGGCCGCCCGTACGATCCGGCCAACGGTCCGGCCGCGCATCCGAATTCACGCTTTACCGTGGCGGCGCGTCAGTGTGCGTCCTGGTCGGATGCCGCCGAGCGGCCGTCCGGCGTGCCGATTACCGCCATCATCTTCGGCGGCCGGCGCGCCTCGCTGGCGCCGCTGGTGCTGGAAGCCAAGAACTGGCAGCACGGCGTGCTGCTGGGCGCCTCGATGGCGTCGGAAACCACGGCCGCGGCCACCGGGCAGGTGGGCGTGGTGCGGCGCGACCCGATGGCCATGCAGCCGTTTTGCGGTTACCACTTCGGCGATTACTGGGCGCACTGGCTGGCCACCGGCGCGCGCCTGAGCCAGGCGCCCGGCATCTATCAGGTCAACTGGTTCCGCCGCGATGCCGAACGCCGCTTCCTGTGGCCCGGCTACGGCGAGAACCTGCGCGTGCTCAAGTGGATCATCGAGCGCTGCCAGGGCAGCATCGACGCCCAGGAAACGCCGGTCGGCAACCTGCCCCTGCACGGCGACATCGACCTGACCGGTCTGGATGTATCGCATGAGCACATGCGCCAGCTCACGCACATCGAGCCGCAGGACTGGCTCAGCGAGATGGACGAGGTGGCGAGCTTCCTGCACGGCTATGGCCCGCGGGTGCCGCAGGCCCTGCACGAGGAGCGTGAACGGGTCAGCCAGGGCCTGCGCCAGCAAGCCAGCGGCTGACGGCGCCGGCAGCCGGTCATTCGGGTCGGCGGGGCGCTTCTCCCTTAAAGAAGCGCTGAATAAATCCATCCTGGATTTCTCAGCGCCCGCCATCGGAAAAGCGTGGTTTTCCGATGGCTCACAAGATCAGCCGCTTACAGCCGCTGATTTTGGCAGCGCGTCCCTGCGCTGCGGGAAGCGCTGAATAAATCAGCGCTTCCTTAACAGAAAAGCCGGCCGGGGGCGGTCCCCAAGCCGGCTTTTTCATTGCCTGACGGGTCCGCCCGCAGGCGGACCGTCCCCTGTCAGACGGCTTCTTCGTTCAGCGCCTTCATGCTCAGGCGGATGCGGCCCTGCTTGTCGACTTCCAGCACCTTGACGCGCACCACATCGCCCTCGGCCAGCTTGTCGCTGACCCGCTCCACCCGCTCCTCGGAAATCTGCGAGATGTGCAGCAGGCCATCGCGGCCGGGCAGGATGGTGACGAAGGCACCGAAGTCCATAAGGCGCGCCACGCGGCCCTCGTAGACCATGCCGACCTCGATGTCGGAGGTGATGCGTTCGATCATGGCACGCGCTTCCTCGCCGGCGGCCCGGTCCACGGAGGCGATGCGCACGGTGCCATCGTCATCGATGTCGATGGTGGCGCCGGTCTGCTCGGTGATGCCGCGGATGGTCACGCCGCCCTTGCCGATGACGTCACGAATCTTGTCCGGATGGATACGCATGGTCAGGATGCGCGGCGCGTAGTCCGACATCTGCTCGCGCGGCGCGGACAAGGCCTTGGCCATCTCGCCCAGGATGTGCACGCGACCCTCGCGCGCCTGCTCCAGCGCCGCCTGCATGATCTGGCCGGTGATGCCCAGCACCTTGATGTCCATCTGCAGGGCGGTCACGCCGCTGGCAGTGCCGGCCACCTTGAAGTCCATGTCGCCCAGGTGATCCTCGTCACCCAGGATGTCGGACAGCACCGCAAAGCGGCCGCCGTCGGTGATCAGGCCCATGGCGATGCCCGCCACCGGCTCCTTGATCGGCACACCGGCATCCATCAGCGCCAGACTGCCGCCGCATACGGTGGCCATGGAACTCGACCCGTTCGACTCGGTGATCTCCGACACGATGCGCAGCGTGTACGGGAACGCCGTCTTGGCGGGCAACACTGCCGCCAGGGCGCGCTTGGCAAGCCGACCATGACCGATTTCGCGCCGCTTGGTGGCACCCATGCGGCCGGTTTCGCCCACGCAGTACGGCGGGAAGTTGTAGTGCAGCATGAAGCCGTCGCGGAACTCGCCTTCCAGCGCGTCGATCAGCTGCGCGTCGCGCTCGGTGCCCAGCGTGGTGACCACGATCGCCTGCGTTTCGCCACGGGTGAACAGCGCCGAGCCGTGGGTGCGCGGCAGCACGCCGGTGCGGATGGTGATCGGGCGCACCTGACGGGTGGAGCGACCGTCGATGCGCGGCTGGGCATCCAGGATGCGCCCACGCACGATGCGCTTCTCGACCGACGAGAACAGCCCCTGCACCTCGTTGGCCCGCTCGCCGTTCTCACCGGCCAGATGAGCAACCCGCTCGCGGACCTGCGCCACCGCGTCCTGGCGCGCCTGCTTGTCGGGAATCGAATAGGCTTCGTTCAGCGGCTGTTCGGCCACGGCGCGAACGGCCGTTTCGAGCGCCTCGTCCTTCTGCGGCGGCGTCCACGGCCACGGCTGCACGCCGGCCTCGGCGGCCAGGGCCAGAATGGCCTCGATGACCGGTTGCATGGCCTGGTGACCGAACATGACGGCGTCGAGCATCACCGACTCGGGCAGCATCTTTGCTTCCGACTCCACCATCAGCACGCTGCTGGCGGTGCCGGCAACCACCAGGTTCAGGTCCGATTCGGCCGTTTCCTGGTAGCTCGGGTTCAGGATGAAGGCGCCATCCTTGTAACCGACGCGGGCCGCGCCCACCGGCCCCTGGAAGGGCAGGCCGGACAGCGTCAGCGCCGCCGAGGCGCCGATCATGCCCAGGATGTCCGGGTCGACCTCGTCGTCGGCCGACAGCACGGTCGGCACGACCTGTACTTCGTTATAGAAGCCTTTCGGAAACAGCGGCCGCATGGCCCGATCGATCAGGCGCGAGGTCAGGATGGCCTTCTCGGACGGCCGTGCCTCGCGCTTGAAAAAGCCGCCCGGGATGCGCCCGGCGGCATAGCTGCGCTCGACGAAATCGACCGTCAGGGGGAAGAAGTCCTGCCCCGGCTTGACGCCCTTGCTGGCGGTAACCGCCGTCAGCACCATGGTGTCGCCCATGCGGACCATGACCGAGAACGCCTGCTTGGCGATTTCACCGGTTTCAAGCGTCAGCAGATGCTTGCCGAACTGGACTTCCTTGCGGATCAATTTCACGTGGCGTACTTCCTTGGCTTTGGACATGCAGCCTCCGCCGCCCTGCGGGGGAGACCTTGACCCCGGGATGGGGCCGGTGGGCGACCTTTAACGACGCAGACCCAGGCGCTCGACCAGCGTGCGGTAGCGGCCGTTGTCGCTGCGCTTGAGGTAGTCGAGCAGCTTGCGCCGCTGGGCGACCAGGCGCAGCAGGCCCTGGCGCGAGTGGTGATCCTGGCGGTGCAGCTTGAAGTGCTCGTTCAGCTGTTCGAGCCGCGCCGATATCAGCGCCACCTGCACTTCCACCGAACCGGTGTCGTTGGTGGTCTGGCCGTAAGACTGAACAAGCTCGGATTTCTTCTCGACACTGAGCGACATGAAACGGTTACTCCGGACAAAAAACGCCACTGATCATCTTTGGCGAAACGGCGCATTCTACCTGCCGGCTAGCGCCGGGCTCAAGCCGCGTCAGCCGGCACTGCGTCTGCGCCACTGTCCTGACTGACCAGACGCCGCGGCAGCAACCGGCCGTCGCGCGCCTCGGCCATACCAATGAACTGGCGCTGCTGCGTAAACACGGCCACCCAGCCGTCGGCCAGCGGCTGGCGCAAGGTCTGCGCCTGACCGCGTTGCAGGCTCACCGCCTCGGGCGGGGCCAGTTCCAGCTGCGGCAAGTGGGCCAGGGCTTCCGCAATCGGCATCAGACAGGCATCCAGCGCATTCGGGTCATCCGCGGCCAGTGCCCGCAGCCGTTCCAGGTCTATTGCCTGGCGCACATCCAGCGCGCCGACCCGCAGGCGACGCAGCGCCGTCATGTGGGCGCCGCAGCCCAGTGCCTCGCCGATGTCCTCGATCAGGCTGCGCACGTAGGTGCCCTTGGAACAGTCCAGCTCGACCTCGAAACCGCTTTCGTCAAATTCCAGCAGCTCAAGCCGGCTCACGTGGACCGGCCGGGCCGGGCGCTCGACCGTCTCGCCGCGGCGAGCCAGCGCGTACAGGCGCTCGCCGCCCTGCTTGAGCGCGGAATACATGGGCGGCACCTGCAACAGATCGCCGGTGTGAGCCACCAAGGCCGCGGCCAGGCGTGCGGCGTCCACCGCCACCGGGCGCTGGCGCAGCACCTCGCCTTCGCGGTCGCCGGTGCTGGTGGTGATGCCCAGGCGGGCCCGAGCGCGGTAGGTCTTGTCCGCCCCCAGCAGGAACTGCGACACCTTGGTCGCCTCGCCGAAACACAGCGGCAGCAGGCCGCTGGCAAGCGGGTCCAGTGTGCCGGTGTGACCGGCCTTGGCCGCGTTCAGCAGTCGCCGCGCGGTCTGCAGGGCGTGATTCGATGACACGCCGGTTGGCTTGTCCAGCAGCAGTACACCGCTGACCGGGCGGCCGCGACGACGCCTCAAGCGGCCCCACCCTCCGCTCCGATGCGCCGCAACAGGTCCTCGATGCGCGACGGTGGGTCGAGCTCGAAACGCAGTTCCGGCATCCGCCGCAGGCGCAGGGCAGTCGCCAGACGACTGCGCAGAAAACCGGCTGCGTGGTGCAAACCGGCCACCGCAGCCGCGGTATCGGCGCCGCCCAGCACATCGAAGCGGACCTTGGCGACGCCAAGGTCGCGGCTGACCGTGACCCCGTGAATGGTAATCAGGCCGGTCACGCGCGGGTCCTTCACCTCGCGCAGCGCAGCGGGAAGTTCCTCGGCAATCGCCTGCGCCACGCGGCGGGTGCGGTCGACGCCCTGCATGGCTTACAGCGTGCGCTCCACCGACGTACGCTCGAAGCACTCGATCTGGTCGCCGACCTGCACGTCGTTGTACTGCTTGACGGCAATACCGCACTCGGTGCCCGCCCGCACCTCGGGCACGTCGTCCTTGTGCCGGCGCAAGGATTCGAGCTCGCCCTCGTAGATCACCACGTTGCCGCGCAGCACGCGGATCGGGCAGCGGCGGCGCACCACGCCGTCGGACACGATGCAGCCGGCAACGGCGCCAAACTTGGCCGAGTGGAACACCTCGCGCACTTCCGCCAGGCCCAGGATGGTCTCCCGGATTTCCGGTTCGAGCAGGCCACCCAGCGCCCGCTTCACCTCGTCGATCACCTCGTAGATGATGCTGTGGTAACGAACCTCGACGCCGGTTTCTTTCAGCAGCTTGCGCGCCGTGGCGTCGGCCCGGACGTTGAAGCCAACCAACAGGGCGCCGGTGGACAGGGCCAGGTTGACGTCCGTCTCGGTGATGCCGCCCACGCCCGAGGCCACCACGCGCACGGTGACCTCGTCCGTCGCCAGCCCCAGCAGGGAGCTGGCGATCGCTTCGGCCGAACCTTGCACGTCGGCCTTGATGATGACGTTCAGGCTCTTGATCTGGGCCGCCCGAAGCTGGCTGAAGATGTCGCCGCCGGGCACCGCTTCGCGCCGCGACAGGCTCGCCTCGCGCGCCGCCTGCTGGCGGAACAGGGCGATTTCGCGCGCCTTGCGCTCGTCCTCGACCACATTGAACACATCGCCCACGTTGGGTACGCCGGACAGGCCGAGCACTTCCACCGGCCGCGACGGGCCGGCTTCCAGCAGGGGCTGCGCGTGCTCGTCCAGCAGCACGCGGGCGCGACCAAACTCGCCGCCGGCCAGCACCATGTCACCGCGCCTGAGCGTACCGGCCTGCACCAGGACGGTAGCCACCGGGCCGCGACCGCGATCGAGTTTGGCCTCTACCACCACGCCCACGGCGGGACCTTCGGTCACCGCCTTCAGTTCCATCACCTCGGCCTGCAGCAACACGGCTTCCAGCAGGGCGTCGATGCCGGCGCCCGTCTTTGCAGACACCGGCACGAACTGCACCTCGCCGCCAAAGTCCTCGGCGATCACGTCGTGCTGGATCAGCTCCTGCTTGACCCGATCCGGCTCGGCATCCGGCTTGTCCATCTTGTTGACTGCCACCACCAGCGGCACACCCGCCGCCTTGGCGTGCTGCACCGCCTCGATGGTCTGCGGCATCACGCCGTCGTCGGCGGCCACCACCAGGATGACGATGTCCGTCAGCGCCGCGCCGCGGGCGCGCATGGCCGAGAAGGCCGCGTGGCCGGGCGTGTCCAGGAACGTGACCGCGCCGCGCGGCGTGGTCACGTGATAGGCACCGATATGCTGGGTAATGGCGCCGGCCTCGCCGGCCGCCACCTGCGACTTGCGGATGTAGTCCAGCAGTGTGGTCTTGCCGTGATCGACATGACCCATGACCGTGACGATCGGGGCGCGGGCTGTGCCCTCGCCGGTCGGCGCCAGCTCGGTGAGCAGGGATTCGGGGCTCTGTGGCGCCGCCACTGCGGCGGTGTGGCCCATCTCCTCGACCACCAGCATCGCTGTGTCCTGATCCAGCGCCTGATTGATGGTGGCCATCTGGCCCATGCGCATCAGGCACTTGATCACCTCGGCCGCCTTGACCGACATGCGGCTTGCGAGCTCCGCCACGGTGATGCTGGCCGGCACCTCAACCTCGCGGGTGATGGCACCCTGCGGGCGTTCGAACTGGTGCCGTCCGGCGCCTGCGCCTGCCCCGCGATGGGCACCCGGCCGGGAACGGCTGCGCAGGCGCCCCTGGGCGTCATCACCAAAGCCGCCGCGCTCGTCACGCCCACCTTTTTTGCGCTGCTTGCCGGCACCGCGGCCGGGCTCATCGCGGCGCGGCGCCGGTTGCGCACCGCGCGCGGGCGGCTTGCCCGGCGCCTGGCGCGGGGCTTGCGGCTGTGGACGCGCCGCCGGCTGCGGCTCGGTCGTGCGACGCGGCGGCGCCTCGGCGGCGGACGTTGCCTGCGCGACGGCGGGCTGTTCAGGTTCCGCAACGGGCGCCGGCTCGACGACCGGCTCCGGAGCCTGCACGATCAGCTCGGACTCGGGAGCCGGCTGCTCGACCGGCGTTACGGTATCGCTCTCGGCCGCCGTTTCCTCGCCAACCCTTTCCTGGTCTTCACGCTTGACGTAGGTGCGCCGCTTGCGCGTGACCACGGTCACCTTGTTCGCGGCCACTGCGGGCGCGGCGCCCGGGCCCGGCCGGCGGGCGACCGCCGGTTGGCGCAGCTCGGACACGACCTGGCGGGTCAGCGTGATCTTGCGCGGCGTCGGGCTGGTTTCGCTTGCCTCGGCGCCGTGCGCACGGCGCAAATGGCCCAGCAGGGCCGCCTTTTCGTCGTCGGTGATCGAGTCACCGGCAGCGCGGACGCCGACGCCGGCCTCCTGCAACTGGCGCAGCAGACGATCGACCGGCACGCGGATGGACGCGGCGAACTGTTCTATGGACTGTGCTGCCACTGGATCTGAACCTCTCAGGCCTGAGCGCCGTCGGTGAACCACGCCGACCGCGCAGCCATGATGAGCTGGCCGGCGAGCGTCTCGTCGAAGCCGTCGATGTCAAGCAAATCCGGGACCGCCTGGTCGGCCAGGTCCTCACGGGTGACGATGCCGTGGGCGGCAAGCCGATACGCCAGACGCCGGGACATGCCCTCGACTTCCAGCAGATCGGCCGCCGGCTCGACATCGCCGAACTCTTCCTCGCGCGAGATTTCCTGCGTCAACAGCAGGTTCTGGGCTCGGCTGCGCAGCTCCTGCACCAGGTCCTCATCGAATTCCTCGATCGCCAACAGCTCGGCGGCCGGCACGAAGGCCACTTCCTCGACGCTGGTGAAGCCTTCCTGGACCAGGATGTCGGCCACGCTCTGGTCCAGATCGAGCTTGTCGACGAACATCTGACGCAGGGTGCCGATCTCGGCTTCCTGCTTCTGGGAGGCCTGCTCCTCGGTCATGAGGTTCAGCTCCCAGCCGGTCAGCTCGCTGGCCAGGCGCACGTTCTGTCCGCCGCGGCCGATGGCAATCGACAACTGGTCCTCGGCGACGGCCACGTCCATGGTGTGGCTCTCTTCGTCCATGGTGATCGATACCACCTTGGCCGGCGACAGCGAGTTCAGCACGAACTGCGCCGGGTTGACGTCAAACAGCACGATGTCCACCCGCTCACCGGCCAGCTCGTTCGAGACCGCCTGCACGCGCGTGCCGTGCATGCCGACGCAGGCACCGATCGGATCGATGCGCGGGTCGTAGCTGCGCACGGCGATCTTGGCGCGCACACCCGGGTCCCGGGCACAAGCGATCACTTCCACGATGCCGTCGGCGACTTCCGGCACCTCGCGCCGGAACAGCTCCATCATGAGCTTGGGGGCGCGCCGGGTCAGGAACAGCTGCGGCCCGCGCTGCTCGATGCGCGCGTCGGCCAGCAGGGCGCAGACGCGGTCACCGATGCGGATGTTCTCGCGGGCGATCATCTCGTCCCGCGTCAGCAGGGCATCGACGTTGCCGCCCAGGTCCACGATCAGGTTGCCGCGGTCCAGGCGCTTGACCTGGCCGACCAGCATGTGGCCGATGCGCGGCGTGTAGGTTTCGACGATCTTCTCGCGCTCGGCGTCGCGCACTTTCTGCACGATGACCTGCTTGGCCATCTGCGAGGCAATGCGCCCGAACGGCACCGCCGGCAGCGGCTCCTCGATCACGTCACCGACGGCCACGCCGGGATGATCGCGCTGCGCGCCCGACAGCGTGAACTGCTGCTCCGGATCGAATTCGTCGGCCTCGTCGTCGACCACCGTCCAGCGGCGAAAGGTCTCGTAGCTGCCGCTGTGGCGGTCGATGGCGACCCGCACGTCCATGTGTTCGCCGCCCACCTTGCGTGTGGCGGCCGCCAGCGCGGCCTCGATGGCCTCGAAGATGACTTCCTTGGAGACGCCCTTCTCGTTCGAGACGACGTCAACGACCTGCAGGATTTCCTTAGTGTCCATCGCCCTTGCTCCGCAGTTCCGCCGCCAGGTCCGGCACCAGTCGGGCAGCCCTGATTTCTGCCAGTGGCAGACTCAGCCGCTGGCCATCCACTTCAATTTCGATCACGCCATCGGCCTCACTGCACAGGCGGCCACGCAGACGCCGCGCACCCTGCAGCGGCCGGTGCAATTGCAGGCGCGCCTCGCTGCCGACAAAGCGGCGAAAATGCTCCGCCGTCACCAGCGGCCGGTCCAGGCCCGGCGACGACACCTCCAGCGCATAGGCACCCGGCAGCGGGTCCTCGACATCCAACAGACCGCTCACGTACTGGCTCACCTTCTGGCAATCATCCAGCGTGACTCCAGCCCCGGCATCCGCCAGCAGGTCGATGTACAGGCGCAGCACCGGCCGGCGGGTAGCGATCTGCTCCACCTGTATCAATTCGTAGCCCAGTTTTTCAAGCGCTGGCCCCAGCAAATCGCGCAGCCGCTCGGTCAATGACCCCGACAAATCCCGTACCTGAAATAAAAAATGGGCCAAAGGCCCATTCAATGCACGCTGAATAGAGGGCGGCGATTATAGCCGCGGCGCCCGGGAAATGACACCCCGCGCGAGCATCCGACCCAGCCGCCGGACCCGCCGCAGACCCCTTTCATGCGCCAATCAGGGCGCCTGGAAGCGCTCAGGAATGCCCCAAGGCCTGGATCAGCGCCTCCACCACCTTTTTGGCGTCGCCGAACACCAGCGCGCAGTTGTCCTGATAGAACAGCGCATTGTCGACGCCGGCATAACCGGGTTTCATGCTGCGCTTGACGAAGAAAATCTGCCGCGCCCGGTGCACGTCCAGGATCGGCATGCCGTAGATGGGACTCGCGCGGTCGGTCTTGGCGGACGGGTTGGTGACATCGTTGGCACCCAGCACCAGCGCCACGTCGCAGGTGGCGAAATCCGGATTGATCTCCTCCATCTCGAACACCTTGTCGTAGGGAATGTCGGCCTCGGCCAGCAGCACGTTCATGTGCCCCGGCATGCGCCCGGCCACCGGGTGGATGGCGAACTTGACCTCCACACCCTTCCTTTCGAGCGCGTCGACCAGTTCGGCCGTCGCGTGTTGGGCCTGCGCCACGGCCAGACCGTAACCGGGCACGATGATGACCTTGCCGGCGTTCTCCAGCATGAACGCTGCATCCTCGACGGCCGCCGACTTGACCGACCGACCCTCGACGCCGCCACCGGCGGCGGCCGCCTCCTCGCCGGTGCCAAAGCCGCCGAAGATCACGCTCAGGATCGAGCGGTTCATGGCCCGGCACATGATGTACGACAGGATGGCGCCGGACGCGCCCACCAGCGCGCCGGTGATGATCAGCAGCTCGTTGTGCAGCGTGAAACCGGTCGCCGCAGCCGCCCAGCCGGAGTACGAGTTCAGCATCGATACCACCACCGGCATGTCGGCACCGCCGATCGGCAGGATCAGCAGCACGCCCAGCAGCAGCGCCAGCGCCGTCATGGCGGCAAAGGCCGGCAGACCACCGCCGAGCACGAACTGCCCGGCAAACCCCACCATCAGCAGCGCCAGCGCCAGATTCACCCAGTGCTGACCGGCAAAGCGCAGCGGCGCCGAACCGATCAGGCCCTGCAACTTGCCGAACGCAATCACCGAGCCGGTGAAGGTGATCGCACCGATGAAGCTGCCGATGCCCAGCTCCGCCATCAGCAGCGCGTCCAGGGCACCCGCGTCGCGGTGCGTGAAGTAGGTACCGAGCGCCACCAGCACGGCGGCGAGCCCCACGAAGCTGTGCAGGATGGCCACCAGCTGCGGCATGTCGGTCATCTTGACCCGCCGCGCCAGCACCGCACCGATGCCGCCACCGATGGCAACGCCGGCCACGATCCAGCCGTAATCGGCAACCTGCGGCGAGGCCAGGGTGACCAGGGCCGCCAGCGTCATGCCGGCCATTGCATACAGGTTGCCGGCGCGCGCCGTGCGCGGCGAGGCCAGGCCCTTCAGACCCAGGATGAACAACACCGCGGCGGCCAGATACGCCACGGCCAGCGTGCTGGCAGCCATGTTCAGGTCTTCTTCTTGAACATGGCGAGCATGCGCTGGGTGACCAGGAAGCCGCCGAAGATGTTGATCGAGGCCAGCACCACGGCCACGAAGCCGATGCCGCGGGTCAGGCCATCGGCCTCGTGAAAGCCGGTCACCAGCATGGCGCCCACGATGATGATTCCGGAGATGGCGTTGGTCAGCGACATCAGCGGCGTGTGCAGGGCCGGCGTCACGCCCCAGATCACCTGGTAGCCGATGAAGCAGGCCAGCACGAAGATGTATAGCGAAACGACGATGGCGGTCATGGCGGTCCTTCGTCAGGGTTTTGCAAAACGCAGCGTGCCGGCCTGCACGGCCAGCGCGGCGGCGATGATTTCGTCCTGCAGGTCCAGCTCGATGCGCGTGCCGGCCTCGTCCTTGCGCAGCGCCAGTTCGAGCAGGTTCAGCAGGTTGCGGGCATAGAAGGCGCTGGCATCGGTGGCCACACGCGACGGATAGTCGGTAATGCCGACCAGTGTCACGCCGTGTTTTTCCACAACCCGGTCAGCCTCGGTCAGCGGGCAGTTGCCGCCGTTCGCAGCGGCCAGGTCCACGATCACCGAGCCGGGCCGCATGCCCTGCACCACCGCCTCGGGCACCAGCACCGGCGCCGGGCGACCTGGAATGAGCGCGGTGGTGATGATGATGTCGGCCGCCTTCAGGCGCTCGCCGAGCAGTTCCTGCTGGCGCTGCTGCGCCTGCGCCGACAGTTCGCGGGCATAGCCCCCTGCCCCGGCGCCGCTCTCGCCAAGGTCGATGTCGATGAACTTGGCGCCCAACGACAGCACCTGCTCGCGCGTCTCGGGGCGCACGTCGAAGGCCTCCACCTGCGCGCCCAGGCGCCGCGCGGTGGCAATGGCCTGCAGACCGGCGACGCCCACGCCCAAAATCACCACGCGGCTGGGCTTGGCGGTGCCGGCGGAGGTCATCATCAGCGGCAGGAAGCGCCGGTAATGCGACGTCGCTTCCAGCACCGCCCGGTAGCCGGCGATGTTGGCCTGTGAGGACAGCGCGTCCATGCCCTGCGCGCGGGAGATTCGGGGGATCAGCTCCACCGCCAGCACGCTCAGACCCGCCTGCGCCAGCGCGTCCAGGCCGCCGGCATGAGGATCGGCAAAGCCGACCAGCAGCGCGCCTGGCCGCATGGCGGCAAGCTGTTCGGCCACCGGCCGGCGCACCGCGAGCACCACGTCGGCCGCCAGGGTCTCGGCCGCGGTGGTCACGCGGGCACCGGCCTGCGCATAGGCGGTATCCGCATAGCGGGCGGCCTCACCGGCGCCCGCCTCCACGCACACCTGCGCACCCAGGGCCAGCAGTTTCTTGACCGATTCCGGCGTTGCTGCCACGCGGCACTCGCCTGCCGCGCGCTCGCGCGGCACCCCCACCAACACCGTCATGGAATGCTTCTTGTCGTGGCGTTAACCGCGCGGCGAGCCCCCGATCGGCTCCAGGAGATGGCAGGCGGCGCTGTGGCAAACTCGCCCGGCCGCGCGCGGCCGGCGTGAAAAGTGCCGGCATTCTACACGCTGGCCCAAACCCCCAAACGGAGAAACGCAATGATTCGGCACATGGTGATGGTCAAGCTCAAGCCTGGCACGAGCAAGGAGGCGCAGTCCCTGTTCGACCGCTTCGGCGCCATGGTCGGCAGCTTCGACGGTTTGCTCGGCTTCAGCGGCGGCGCCTATTCGAGCCCGGAAGGCATCAACCGCGGCTTCAACTATGGCTTCTCGATGGATTTTCGCGACGCTGCCGCCCGTGACCGCTACCTGCCGTCGCCGGAGCACGTGGCGATCGCCCAGGACATCGGTCCGCTGCTCGACGGCAGCTTCGACGACTGCGTGGTGGCCTTCGACTACGTGTGCTGAGCAAGAGCCCGGCTGCGGCGGGCGATCATCGCGCAGCAAAGCTGCGCCTACCCGGTTTTCCCGGCGCTTCCTTGCTCGCAAAACGCCTGTACCGCCCCGATATCGGCCATGCCCGCGGCCAGCATCAGCAGGCGGTCGAAGCCCAGCGCGACCCCGGCGCAGTCCGGCAGGCCGTGCGCCAGCGCTGCCAGCAGCTGCTCGTCGAGCGGCACCTGCGGCAGGCCGGCCGCCTGCCGGATGCGGTTGTCCTGTTCGAATCGACGACGCTGCTCGGCCGCATTGGTCAGCTCGGACCAGCCGTTGGCCAACTCGATGCCGTCCACGTACAGCTCGAAGCGCTCGGCGATGGGCGGCCGGCCCGGTCGCAGGCGGGCCAGCGCCGCCTGGCTGGCCGGGTAGTCGTGGATGAAAACCACGCCCAGCGGCGCGATGGCCGGCTCGATCAGGCGCGTGAGCAAAATGTCGAGCGCTGCATCGCGCCCGGCGGCCCGCAGCGCCGCTGACGGCTCGATGCCGGCCGCCACCACGCGCCGCCACAGCGCCGCCTCATCGGTCGTGAACGCATCGACCCCGGCGTGGCGCTCGAACAGCGCGCCATAACTGAAAGCCTGCGCCGCCGGCCGGCCGAGCAGGCCACAGACCAGCGCCTGCACTTCGTCCATCAGCGCGCGGTAGTCGAAACCGGCCCGGTACCACTCCAGCAGGGTGAACTCGACCCGGTGCCGCGGACCGTGCTCGCCGGCCCGAAACGCCTTGCAGACCTGGTAGATGCTGCCGCTGCCGGCCGCCAGCAGGCGCTTCATGGCGAATTCCGGCGACGGCTGCAGGTAGCGCCGGCCCACGCCGGGCAGCTCGACATCCAGGCAGTGCTGCTGCGGGTCGCTGCTGGGCGCCGGGCCGAGCAACGGCGTATCGACTTCCATCACGCCACGCGCCGCAAAGAAGGCGCGTATCTGTTCCAGCAGCCGCGCGCGCAGGCGCAGCGTTTCGAGGCTGGCGCCGGGGCGCCAGTCCGGCGCCGCGGGGCGAGCGTCCGTCACTTATTCCTTGACGCGGGATATGTATTCGCGGGTACGCGTGTCTACCCGCAGCAGGTCGTCGATTTCCACGAACAGCGGCACCTTCACCGTGGCGCCGGTTTCCAGCGTGGCCAGTTTGGTGGCGCCGCTGCTGGTGTCCCCGCGCACGGCAGGCTCCGTGTAGGTAACCTTCATCACGACCTGGTTGGGCGGCGCCACCAGCAGCGGCTCGCCGTTCCACAAGGTGACCGTGCAGCTGTCCTGCTCCTTGAGCCACTGCGCCTTGTCGCCGATGGCGGCGGCGCCGGCATGGACCTGCTCGAAAGTGCTCGGATTCATGAAGCACCAGGACTCGCCGTCGTTATACAGATACTGCATTTCCGTATCGACCACGTCGGCCGCTTCGATGGTTTCGCCGGACTTGAAGGTGCGCTCCCAGACCCGGCTGGTGCGCAGGTTGCGCAGGCGCACGCGGTTGAAGGCCTGGCCCTTGCCGGGCTTCACGAACTCGTTTTCGATGATGTCGCAGGGGTCCCCGTCGAGCATCACCTTGAGCCCGGCGCGAAATTCGTTGGTGCTGTAAGACGCCATAATTTCCTCTTTATCGGAACGTCATCGAGAGTGAGTACATGCCTTATCCTGCCGCGGTGACCCGCGTGACCGCGCCGTGGCAGCGACTGCTGGCCGAGGCCATCGTCGACCCGGCCGAGCTGCTGCACGTCCTGGGCTTGCCGGACAGCCTGCTGCCGGCCGCGCGGCGCGGCGCGGCGCTGTTTCCGCTGCGCGTGCCGGCGCCCTATCTGCAGCGGATCCGGCCGGGCGACGCCGCCGATCCGCTGCTGCGCCAGGTGCTGCCGCTGGACCTTGAATGCGAAACCCGGCCCGGCTTCAGCGCCGACCCGCTCGCCGAGTCGGCCGCCCAGCCGGTGCCGGGACTGCTCAAAAAATACCACGGCCGGGCGCTGTTGATCGCCACCGGCGCCTGCGCCGTGCACTGCCGGTACTGT